>JAGFCB010000055.1 GCA_022394775.1 Candidatus Poribacteria bacterium | reverse complement strand
TTTCGGTTCTCAGTTGTTAGTTAAAGAATGGATCTGTTTAACCAAACACCTATTGTAAATGATAGTTGACAACTAAAGACTATTTTTCAACTATCTCACAGCATTGGACAGCCACGATTCATTACAAGTTGCCTTTAACAATCCCACTTTTGGATGAGTTACTTACGCGTTTGCCTCAGACTGATAGTACTCCATCAAAATCTCAGCAACTTCAGGACGCGCGATTTCTGGTGGGAGCGGTTCGCCTGCTGCGAGAATCTCACGCTGTTTTGTGCCAGAGATGTTGAAATAGTCATCATCTCCATGTGGGCAGTCGCGCATCATGACGATTTCGTTACACTTGTTGCACCACACCGTCCAGTCCCCTCTGAAAATGCCGATTTGCAGAGCGTCCGCTGGGATTTCGTCGAAGATATCTTGCGCGTCAAACTTA
Source organism: Candidatus Poribacteria bacterium (assembly GCA_022394775.1). GTDB lineage: Bacteria > Poribacteria > WGA-4E > WGA-4E > WGA-3G > WGA-3G. The sequence goes on along the minus strand of JAGFCB010000055.1, from coordinate 59,228 downwards.
TCGTAATAGGCACCTGCGCCTGCGTGGTCGCGTCCGACGATGAAGTGTGTCGCACCGCAATTCTGGCGGAAGACGGCATGGAGGAGTGCCTCCCGCGGTCCGGCGTAGAGCATATCGAACCCGTAGCCGGTAATGGAGACCGTATTTTCGGGGAAATAGTGTTCTACCATCGCACGGATAGAGGCATCTCGGACGGCAGCGGGAATGTCACCCGGCTTTAGTTTCCCGAGGAGCATGTGAATCAAAACACCGTCGGCGTTGACTTCCCTTTGTGCGATTTTGCAGAGTTCTTCATGGGCGCGATGCATCGGGTTCCGCGTCTGGAAAGCGACGACTGTATCCCATCCGCGCGCTGCAATGTCTTCGCGAATCTCAACGGCTGTGCGAAACGTGTCCGGGAAGTCTTCGCGGAAGTAGGAGTAGTTCAGGACTTCGATCGGACCTGAAAGCACGTTGTTTCCGACATCGGCAAAAGCTGGGACACCCGGATGCTCAGGATCAGTAGTACCAAAAGTCTTTTCGATGAGGAGTTGCTTCTGTTCTGTTGAAAGGGTCTCAATTGCCGAAACCTGCATAACCGCGATCGGCGGATTGCCATCAACGTTCGGATCGCGTAGCGCGATTCTGTCGGCGTTCTTTACAGCATCCGTGAGTTGTTCGTCTGGAACGATGTTCATCACGGGGACGGGCCAGAAAAGTCCATTCGGCAGTTTCATATCTGCGGCGACACGCGTCGCTTCAGCGATGTTCATATAGCCCGTGAGCGGTGTAAAGTAACCCGATGCGAGCATAACGGCTGATGCAGCGGCACCCGAAGAAATCAGTACGGACGGCAGTTGTTCTGCCGCTTTCGTCAATTCGGCGCGTTGCGCATCATCCGAAACGTAGAGCGGTTGTAAGGTTTCGGCTCCATGTGGTTTAATCATTTTTTTATAACGTCTCCTTACGCATTTTCTCCGCTGTCAAAAAAATGGAAGGTCTCCTAATTGTATGGTTTTGTTAAGAACACAGTTAGTTGTTTTGTCCCACAAAAACTTGCTCTTAATCACGGATCCGGTTTTGGACAACGGACAAAACCGAGCAACCTTAATAGTTTAAAAAATTTGTTCGACTGTAAAGCCGTTCCATATCCAATGGTTATGTTTATCACTTGTCCTGATTCTCAGTTTCGGTGTAAAAATTACTTGGATAAGATAACCGTTTGTTACCTCAACTGTGTCAATTTCTTCAACTTTTTTGTTTCCAGCAGGGACAGTGAGTTTCTCGACAATAGGTTTTCCGTTCGCCAGCAGGTTGACTTCATGGGTCGCACCTTCTGCGGCTTGGAAAACGTTAGTTATACGATATTTTCCGTTAGGTAGATCGAGTTTGAAGGCAGCGTCTTCCGTGCCCCAGACAATATCTCTTTCCAGCGGGCCAGTGCCTTTTGGTCCTTGTGAGGCTTGGCGGGGTGATATTCTCCGGGCATCGCTTCGCGAGTCCACCGGATTCCACTCGGTTTCCCACCCGAATTTACCACTCTCGTACATCGTCTTCGGTCCGATAGGGTGATGGTTTGGTGCTGTTTCACCGTTATTGGGTTGCATATCAAAACGGATAATAAGGTTCCCCGATTCCGTTTGATCCCAGAGTTCAAGCATCGGTTCTGGGGCGCGTTTTCTTTTAAAGAGTTTAAGATTTTTCGTCTCATGGATGATGTCATAATTCGGCGTAAGATCCGCGAATTTCTCAGATGCTAGGTAAAACCAGGCGACTATGTAGTCGTCATTGATATAATTTAAGTCGACGCTCTTATAATTATTGCGGTTTACTGGGAAATAGTTATAGTTGGCTTCATAGTTCAAGAGATGCACCACATCATCGGCGTAGACCCCGTAGTAAGCGGTAGAGTGTGCAAACGGTGTGACGTATTCAATTCTTCCCAACGCGTCAGATTTGTGCCAATCTGTGGTACGATGTCTAAACGAGGTATGCGGCTCTATCAGATGTGTCCCAGAGACAAGTTCGGCAATCTCAGGCGAGATGCGCCCATGGTCGTAAGCGGTTCTCCCGAAATGGAGTAGGCTGAAAACGATGAGACACGCCGCGATAACACCGCGAGCGATTTTACCCATGTCCAGTGCCAACCAAGGTACCAGCATCAGTAGAATATAGAGATGGATCCTGTCATTAATCCAACCGCCCGGCCCGTAACCCCACGGTGCTCTGACAAACATATAGGTGAACACGAACGCAATTAACAGGAAAACGTCGGTCTGTTTCACCCATTCCTTGCGGTGGACACGGTAACAGAGAGTGATAACAATTCCAATACCTAACACGAAAAGGAGAAAATAATTAACAGGAATATGCCAGTCGGTGAAATAAACGATTGATTTAACGCCCAAAAAGTAATCCCAAATCCATTGCATGCCGCGGTGGGTACCCTCTTGATGCTGTTTGAGGCTCTGCAGGTAGTACTCCATCAGCACAAAATAGACCGGCACCATATAGAGAAAGAACCCGAAAAGTGGTTTGAGACGCATTACGAACTCTCGGAACCATTCGGCATGTCGTTCACGCCACGCCGCTGCTAACGCTCTTCCGCCCCATATACATCCGCCCGCAATGGAAATCCCTAAAACAATAAGCCCATAAGAGGCGATATGCGATAGGTAGGTGAGCAGTAGCAGCACATAGAGCCAAACAAGGTGTCGGACCTGCATATCGTCTTTATGTTTCCACCAGAGGCCGAAACTGAAGAAGAAGCACGAGATACTCAGCGTGAAGTTGTAAAATCCCATGTAGAGCAGGTAGTTATAGGCAAATGGGAAACCGAGCCAAGCATACACAAATTTTCCTTCTCGATCTTTGTGGACAGCGTTAAGGAAATAGAAGAAAGCGATCGGTATCATGCCTATCGCGATTGAGAGAAAAACCTTCTCCGCAACGACTGGCGGAAATACATAGAGGAGTACCATCAGCATAATATGGGACAACCAGTTCGGGAAGATCGTGATATTCAGCTGCCAGGCATCCCGCATCTTATAGTTTTCGTGTTGGGCATACTCCTTCAAGACCTTGGCATTGTAGACGTGACTGACACCGTCTTGAGACGGGAAATAGGCAAAAATCCATAGCGGGAGTAGGTGTAATACCAACAGGACTACGAACAGGTGCTTCCATGATAGACTTTTCCAGTCAAACATATTCTCCCTCCGATACACAGACGCACAGCTTAAACTTGCACGTTATCTCTGAAGTAGAGACACTGTTCTGTCAATGGACATCGTTCGCATAAAGGTTTTCGGGCATCACAGATGCGTCTACCAAAATAGATTAAATTCATGTGGAATGGATACGCCTTTCCTGCTGGTATGATCGGCGGTAATGCTTGGTGTGCTTTCTCCGCACTACAATTCGGTGGAATCAATCCAAGACGTTTGGAAATCCGTAAGATATGTGTATCGACTGGAAACACCTCTCTCCCGCAGGCGAATGAGAGTGTAACGGAGGCTGTTTTGATCCCGATGCCTTTGTGTTGACATAGCAGCTCCAGTGCCTCCTCTGTTCCCATGTCGTGGATAAACTCTAAAGAGAGTTCGCCATGTTCGGTTTTCAACCATGTGAGAAAGTTTTTGATGGTATGGCTTTTCTGGTTTCCCAATCCAGCAATTTTTATTGCAGCTTCTATCGCTTTGACATCCGCCTGCAACACATCTTCCCACGTCGGAAACTTTTCTATCAGTTTCGCGTATCCCTTATCACGATTAACGTCTGTCGTGTTCTGTGATAGGATCGTTAAGATGAGACATTCCAGCACATCTTCTGCGCCGTCGCGAGTCGGCACGCCGAGCAAATCCTCTAATGTTTCTGAGATGAGTACCGCTTTTTGTTTTAGTTTCACTTATTTTCTTCCGATTGTTGTGTTTTGAATATTATACCACAAACATAAAAAATAACAACGCCTTTTACATACTTACCCAGGGTCATTTAGTTCTCAGTTTTTTCGTCCAATTTTGGACCCCCAGGCCCCGCAGGTGCGGTTTGGAACCGCACCGGACTTGAAAAAGAAAATTCAAAAATTTAGAAAATCCGATAATTTATCTAAAACTGAATAGCCCTGCATACTTACCAGTGGTACGCAGTTGTCCGTTTTCAGAACTCGGTTAAGACATGCCCTGCTGAACCAGAGGTCTGTTTTACGGAAAACTCTTAACTGACTGCTGATGGCTGAATGCCAATTAAAAGAGGAAACGGTACATCGGTTGGTCGAGTGCAATAGACAAAAGACTCCAGAATGCACCGATCACGAACTCGCCGAGCACAATGCCGAGGAAAAACGGGACAGCCTTCCGATGCAGGCGGATACCGCCGTATTTCAAGACGAGCCACTTCAGCAACCATCCGACAAAGATTGAACCGATCATCGGGTTAATCGCCCAACTCCCGGAGATCGCATAACCGACAGGGTGTAAATTCCACCAGAGGAAGCGCATGCGCATTGCAGCGAGGAGTAGCGTTATTCCGAAACCGAACGAGGCAAAACCAATCGCTGGCACATCTGGCGGTGCAGCGTAGGTGAGCCAGGTCTCTAACCGGTTGAAAGATTCACGCCCGAATCCAGCGACACCGCCTTCTGTGTGGTACATGTGCAGATATGCCCAAAACGATCCAAGCGCGCCTAATGCAGAAGCCAGCATCATAATGAACGCAAACCGTCGGATCGGGATATTCGCACCCTCAGCCAATTTGAAACCTTCAAGTTGGTGTGGCATGGCGTGCGAGCGATGCGCGCGATTCAGACAGTAGAGGTAGGCGAACCCTGTCAAGTTCGTCGCCCCTAATCGTCGGATCCCTAACAGCCGGGGCAGCATCTCATCTGGACCGATAAAATGGAGATCGTGTACTGGGGAGCCAAGTTCCGCACGTAAGCGCGTTATAGCGATCGCAATCGCATACCAGATGACAAAATAGACGATGATAACCCAAAAACTCATCCCCATCTTGAGGCAGAATCCGACGATGAATGCTGCCCCGCCGAACAATCCGATAACAATGAGTCGATATGAAACCGGTTCATCTGCCTTCGGAGATATGAGTTGGCGTCCGACGCCTTTCAGATAGCGTCTGCTCATCCAGATAGCGACAACACATAGCCCCAAGTATGCACCGTGCGATTGCTCTGCCTCATAAGGGAAACGTGGCAGCCCGCGCCACCCTGCGATCACACCTAACAACCGTTCCGCTCGCCATATCAACCAGAATGCCCAACACGAGAAGGAGAGATCTAACGGAATAAAGAACGAAAGCCCGACACCGAAAGGGAAGACACCGATCGGACTCCAACCGATCCCACTCCACGGGCGTTCTGTAAAAATTTGCCGTAGGTCATACAACTTTCCGCCGAGACTTGGAACGGCAGGAAACAGGAAGTTTAACCCGTTGATGATGTCAATGACAACACCGATCGAAAGTCCGAGCCACATCCACGGCGATCGGAAAAATCGCCGACTCCGGGTCGTCATCTCAAATGGCAACTGGATAATCGGATAACTGAGCCGTTCCGATTCAACCCACTGCCGCCGAAAGAGCAGGCTCAGGCAGAGCATCACGAGATGGATCGCCACAATGAAAAGCACCCACCAAGCGATTACGGGTAACCAAGCGGTTAAGTAGCGCGGTTCATACATGCTTGAAAAACCGCTGTAGTATCCGTCAAGCACGCGTTTCTCGCTGATAGCTAACCATTGTGGGATGTGCAAGTGAAATAGGTTCGCCCAATCGTTTTCAGGGGTCGCAAACCAATGGGCATGCCCAATCAGTGGCATCAGGACGAGAAACCTATCGACCCCAGCGAGTCCCGCACCGACTGAGATGCAGGTATAGATGACAAGCAATTCCGCATGGTTGAGGATGAGGGCGCGATGTAACCGACGTAAGAGCAACCCGATGCCTAATAAGATGAGAATAGTGATAACGGCATTGTAGAAGAGTGAGACCTGCGTCGGACTCCCGCCGCCACGCATAATCGAGACGGACACCCACCAACAGTTGGCAGGCACTAAGATGCAGACGAGGAGTATAGTGAAGGGTCGAATTTTGAGATCTTGGGTTGGAACGGTGTTCACCTGCTTTCAAAAAATAACGGTAATATTTTACACTATTTTTTGATTTCAGGCAAGCTTTTATTGATGCTGCACAAGTCATTTTACCGGTTTTGTGTCGTCTGGGATACCACAGTATATGCTGTGTCCGGCGCAAACCCAAAGAAACCACTAATCTAACTAAGGAGGATACATCCGAGATATTATTCTCCGTGAGACTTAAGTGTGTTAGCTGTGTCAGACCAGCCAGTGGTTTCAGGTTGCTGATTTGATTAGCCCCAAGACGTAATTCCTCTAACTGCGTCAAACCAGCGAGTGGGCTCACGTCCTCGGTTTAGTTTTGCTCGAGCCTTAATTCTTTTAGTTTTGTTAAGTTTTTGAATGGACTCAGGTTGCTGATTTTATTTTCCCAGATATATAACGTTTCTAACTGCGTCAAACCAGTGAGGGGACTCACGTTCTCGATTTGGTTTTGCTCGAGCCTCAATAATTTTAGTTTTGTTAAGTTTTCGAGTGGTTTCAGGTTGCTGATTTGATTACTTGAGAGATATAACTTCTCTAACTGTGTCAAGCCAGCGAGGGGACTCACGTCCTCGATTTGGTTCTCCCTGAGCACTAATATTTTTAGTTGTGTCAAGCCAGCGAGGGGACTCACGTCCTCGATTTGGTTCTCCCTGAGCCCTAAATCTTTTAGTTGTGTCAAACCAGCAAGGGGGTCCAGGTTACTGATTTGATTGCTCCAAATATATAACGCTTCCAACTGTGTCAAGCCAGCGAGTGGGCTCACGTCCCGAATTCGGTTCTGAACGAGCGTTAACACCTTTAGTTTTGTCAAGCCAGCGAGGGGACTCACATCCCGGATTTGGTTCTCCCCGATCCCTAATTCTTTTAGTTTTGTTAAGTTTTCGAGTGGTTTCAGGTTGTTGATTTGATTAGTCATCAAAGCTAACCTCTCTAACTGTGTCAAGCCAGCGAGGGGACTCACATCCCGGATTTGGTTCTGACTAAGCCATAATTCTTTTAGTTTTGTTAAGTTTTCGAGTGGTTTCAGATTGTTGATTTGATTGTTCCAGATATATAACGCTTCCAACTGTGTCAAGCCAGCAAGAGGATCCAGATTGCTGATTTGGTTCTGTTGGAGATATAACATTTTTAGTTTTGTCAAGCCAGCGAGTGGGCTCACGTCCCGAATTTGGTTCTGACTGAGAGATAACCCCTCTAACTGCATCAAGTTTTCGAGTGGTTTCAGGTTGCTGATTTGATTATCCTCAAGACCTAATCCCTCTAATTGGGTCAAACCAGCGAGTGGGCTCACGTTCTGAATTTGGTTCTGGTTGAGTACTAACGTTTTTAGTTCTTTCAAGTTTTCGAGTGGTTTCAGGTTGCGAATCTGATTTTTAGACAGATTTAACGTATTCAATCGCGTGGCGTGTTCCAGTCCAGTAAGGTCCGTTATCCCACGGTCATAAGCAAGCAATATTGTTAATTTTTCCATGGCTTGTGCGGTGATGTGTGCGTTAGCTCCTAAACTTAACGTTTCTCGCACTGCCGCCGCTAAATTTGCATCTGGCATGTTCACAACTTCTGCAGTCGCAATGTATGGTATCCAACAATTTAAAATAAAAAACGTAATAAAAAGTCTATAATATCTTTTCACAATTTTGCCTCCATTTTTAATTCATAAATTACCGTTGTTTTCATAGTTTGACTATACTGAACTTTGGACAATTTTCAGTTTCACAGATGCCACATATTCTTTCAGTTTTTTAGGAAAATATATCCTTTTTCTCTTCAATTTGCGTAAATCCTGATATGGTTTCAGTAGGTCAATTTTTATTGTTTGTAAGAAAAAAAATAATAAAGTCTATACATAACTATAAAATTATATGATTTTTTCAGGAAAAAAACAAATTATTTCCATACACATTTTTAATCTTCATCAATCGTACCTACCAGAAGGGTCAATATATTTTGATAATTCACCATAAACAGTTCTGAATCGCTCACAATTAGATTGTTTACCGAAGTAAGGTGTGGTATAATCAAGTGATAATGATAGAAACCACTAACCTGCATCTTTTGTTGTGTTTCGGAAAGTTACTTGACTCTTGAGAAACCGCTGACAGAGGTTTTTCTGTTGTAATAAAGGTCTCAAAAACCGATGCTGCTGACCAACCGAAAAAAAATCATTTTCATCAGCCTAATTGTTCTTATTGGAGTTATTATTTTGCTATCCGTTATCTATCACCAGACTGCGTTGTGGGAGCCAGAACAGCATCTAATTACACTGCTTCCGAAATCTCCAATCTGTTATCTGACACTCAAGGAGTTGAAAGGGTTGGTCGAGACTTTCAATAGGAGCGAGTTTGGGAAACAGACCGCTAAAATGCCACTTCTCGCTGAAATTGCGGAACAACGTTGGTGGAGAGAGCTTGTCTATCAGAAGCAGGTTTGGGAATATGAGATAGGAGGCAAGCTCGACCTTAAGACGGTCACTGGCTATTTTGGTGAGGAAGCGATTCTCGCTTTTTATCGGCGTGAAGGAGAACTCGCGTTTCTCCTGATCACAGCAGTCGGCGCGCAGGAGAAACTGAGCATTGAAGCCATTACGGCAACGGATGCGATCAACCCGCGATACAAGCGCATCCAAAACGACTATGGTGAGTTCACGATCAATACCATTACAGGGTATCCACGCGATTTTAGTTATACGTTCATCGGGAAAATTGGGGTCTTAACGCTTGATCCTACACTGTTGATAGAGACACTTGACATCTACACGGATCTCTCTGGCGCGAGGACAGCACCGAAACAGCAAGGATTCCTCGCCGAGCACCCCATGAAGGGACACATCCAAGAAAACTATCTGCAAGATAAAAGCACCGGATATGTGGATGTCAAACAAATTGCACCTGTATTGGATAACGCGACTTCTAACGCGCTGATTAAACAAATTTTGGGGATGTTTGGAGAGACTGAAACCTGGACATTCAGTAATCGGTATGAAGATGGGACTATTATTTCACGGCATCATCTCCGTAAGCGCAAAGGCACTCATCAGAGTGAACTGCCTGCTCCGGATGACGCAAAACCGTTTCTCGCTTTTCCAAACCGCACGGCTTTTTTCACTACATTTCCAGTTCCGCATCAGCAGATGCGAGAACGCTTCGGCAATATCGACCTTTCCGAAGTTTTGGGATCAGACTTGAGCGTCATGTTAATCGCGCCTGAAGTTGATGAAGTAACGGTAGTGCCTTCGGTGGTCTTAGTTGCACATACTAAGGCTCCCGAAGCGTTGAAGGGGGTATTGGATATTGTGAAACAGGGAAAAATTTCTATCGCTGGTAAGCAACTTAAATTCCTTGAACCTCAAGATTACAACGGTGTTACAGTTCACCCCTTGCAACTCCGTCTCAATTTTCTGTTGGCAGTTGCGGGTGGCTATGCGATTGTTGATGACTATTTTGTTTTCAGCACGACAACTGCGGGATTAAAGGCTGTGATTGATACGACAATAGGTAAAACGCCGACCTTGAGTGATATAGTTTTTTCGATGGATACGAAAGGTGCTCAAGTGTTCATTCAACCGGAACTATTCGTGCCGGAGTTAAAACGTTTCCTGCCTTTAGCAACTGTGATCGCTTCGCTTACGGGGCTGGAATTAGATGCCAGGTTAATACAGCGTATTACTGAGAATCTATCTCCGTTGGAGTCTCTCGGTCCGATGACTGCTGAGATAGATCTTGGTGAGCAGCGCATAGATGCAGAGGTTCGGATTGTTTTAGAGAAGTAATTTGCTCATTTTCGTGGTTTTTGCATGAAATTCGACAATTTTTGTAGCATCCTTAATAAAACGTGTAAAATATGATGGATAAAGGAGACTTATAAGATGGAAAAAGAGACGCTTGAAGATATTGCCCAACGTTTAGATAGATTAGAGAAGCTCGTTGCGGAGATAGATCGAAAATTCTCTTCGCTTGTTGAGAAACCAGTGCCGGATGTTCCAATAGGTCCCGAAGCGAGGGCAAAGATGAGGGGTGCTGAGGCACTCAAAAGCAACAAACAGGATGATCATCGCACCAAAGAAATCATGGACAAAATATTTGAAGAGATGGGAATTCCACCTGATTTCGACCCGGGTTCTATTGAAGATCTCCACGAAAGTATGAGGCAAAACGGTATTCGCGCCGAGGATAATGAATTTAGCCGCGCAATTATTGCTGAAAGAGAGAAATAACTGTGTACTATTTTTACTTTGATGCGAGTGCGTTGGTCAAACGGTATATTCGCGAGTCTGGCAGTGAGAAAATGCTCTTTCTTTTTGCCAATGTGCCTTTAGAACGTTTATCGTGCTTGACACTTGGCGCGATTGAAGTTTTTTGGATTTGTGTTCGCAAACGAAATGACAACCGTATCACAAGTCATCAATTTGAAAGGGCTACCACCCATTTAAGACATGAAGTGATCAACAATCAGTCAGGTTTTAAAACAATCTCGGCTCCTGATTCGCTTGTTTGGGATTCAATACGTTTGATTGAAATGCATTCACTCAATAGCGTAGACGCAATGGTTTTACGTTCCGCGTTAGACACAGCGACAGAACTTCGCAGTACAGCCGATAGGTTGGTACTTGTTGCTTCAGACCAACGTCTTCTCCGAGCAGCTCATGCGGAAGGCTTGCAAATTTTCAACCCCGAAATAGATTCACAACAAACACTCACAGATTGGATAAGTTAACATAATGAAAGCAAAAATTGGTATCGGTATCATCAGTTTCGCACACGGACACGCTAACGCTTATTGCAACCAGATGAAAGCGTTTGATGATGTCCAGCTCATCGCGTGTTGGGACGATAACCCTGAACGCGGCGAAGCTGCCGCAGCACAATACGGCATGAATTATTCACCGCATCTTGAAGATGTTATCAACCACCCCGAAATTCATGCCGTTATCGTAACCTGCGAAACGAATCGGCACGCAGAAATGGTAGCCGCAGCGGCATCGGAAGGAAAACACATCCTCTGCCAAAAACCGATGGCACTCACATTGGAAGATTGTGATCGGATTGCGGCGGTTGTGGAGAAGACCGGTGTTAAGTTTATGATGGGTTACCAGATGCGGCGCGACCCAGCGAATATCGCGATGAAGGAACTCATTGACAGCGGTGTGTTAGGTAAAATTGGTGTGTTGCGTCGTCGACACTGTATCAATGCGTTGTTTAGTGAGGCTTTTGTGACGGGGCCGAGTCGTTGGCATATTGACCCAGAAAAGAATATGGGGATGTTCATGGACGATGCCTCGCATGCAACCGATTTTATCTACTGGATGCTCGGTAAGCCGACAAGCGTTATCGCCGAAATTGATAACATCTTGACGGATGTCGCACCTGACGACACGGGGTTGGCGGTCTATCGATTCGCGGGTGGAGAGATGGCGATTCTGTTAAATACCTCTGTGACGCTTGCCGGTGAAAATACGACCGAAATCTACGGTGATCAAGGTGTGGTGATACAAAATTATGGCGATGCTCCTTCATGTAATATCCCACGTTCAGGAGATGCGGTTGCACTTAAGTTGTATACACGCGATGAACCGACATGGAAGGACCTCGGCATCCGGATTCCAGAGGGACACGGCGAACGAATCGCAGGTGTGCCACGTCCCTTTATTGATTGCCTAAAGAATGACACCGAACCCGATGTTACAGTAGAAGATGGAAGGGTTACAGTGGAGATGATTTTAGGGGCATATCGCTCTGCGCAAGAGGGACGGCGCGTTACATTCCCGCTCTAAAAATATCGTGTATCTTACGGGCTATTTCGGCGCATGATGCTGAGGATCTGACCCGTCATGCCGGTAGCAGGCGATTGTGTCGCGAGGAAGAGTGCCGATGCAACAACCTGCTCCGGTTCTTTCCACGGATCGCTTTGCCCTCTGAAGGTTTCCGAATTTTCCCAAGCAGGCTTTGAGAGTTCGGTTCTCACCGGACCGGGAATAAGCACATTCGCTATGATGCCGTCTTCCCATACCTCTTCAGCAATCGACTGCGTGAGTCCGTGCAGTGCCGCTTTAGAGGCACAATAGACGCTAAGGTTCGAGCGTCCAACCTGTCCCATACCGGAACCAACGTTGATGATATTACCACTTCTCTGTTGCTGCATGACTGGCAGCACAGCACGACAGCAGTATACAACACCCATCACATTAATCTGCCATCCTTGTTCCCACTCTTCGTCGGTAGAATCTATAAAAAGACCTCTCGGATTGATGCCAGCATTATTCACAAGTATATCTATCCGGCCGAATTGATCCACAGTTTTCTGAACGAGGTTTTCCACATCTGCTCGGATTCGCAGATCGGTTGGCACGGTAAGGACTTCGCCGCTTTGTGCTGTTATTTCTGTGGCGACCTCTTCAAGTTGTGCGGCACTTCGTGCAGCGATGACGACGCTGGCACCTTCGGCAGCATAAGCCATAGCGATGGATCTACCGATACCGCGTCCCCCACCCGTAATAATAGCGACTTTGTCTTTGAGTTGCATGGTTGATTCCTTTCGAAAAGGCATCTATAAATTGTTTTAGGTGTTCCGCTGTCATTGAGTGCGGTGCCACATATTGATCAGGCGTGCCAAATGCGATTGGCTCGCTTTAACTTTCCGTTCTAAATCTTTTGCGAGTCCAGAGAGAAGATCTGTCCCGGCGTTCTTAGCCTTTTCTACCTGTTGCTTCAGTTGATAGGTGCGTCCTGTTTTGAGCCGATTGATCTCCAAACGCAGTTCGCTTGCTGCACGGTTAAGATTTCGGAGTTCTGCTTGTAATGCTGCCCGTTTTTCAGCATCCGTTTTCTCGGAGATGTGTAGATCTGTTTCCCCAAGGCTTAACCGCTCCAGCGTCTGAATGTCCTGCTCATGATATGCCCGGTTGATAAGTGGCATCAGCTGCTCTCGTTTGTGCTGTTCTTTGGCATCTATAGTTTTGTCGGGGTGGTACCGTTTAGCGAGTTTGCGGTAGAGGTTTTGCAGATGTTTTGCTTGAGGGGCAGGGAGTTGGTCGGCTTGCGGAGTTGGTTGTGAATCGTCTACTGCCTCCTGTACCTCGACACGGGCACGGCTTGTTCTGAAGCAGGATTCGACACGTGCTTCTATCTCTGCCTCGTTCACATTCTCTCTACGCAATTGGAGTCGGAGGCGGTATTCTTTTGTTTCGAGTTCAACTTTGTCAAGTTCAAGATAGTAACGGCTGATGTGTGCATTGTAGTGGTGTTGAAATGAGTCAACTTCTGACTGAAGTTTTTCAACCGTTACAGTGAGTTCCTCTACCTGCCCTCGTTTCGCTTCAATAGCATTGAGGAGCCGAGTCGTTTCCTTTTCATTTGCGTTATGGGTCCGAGCTAAAACGGCAGGTTTCATAGCACTTCTCTGTCAGACGGTAAAGTGGTTGCTTTGTAAACGGATGCGCGTTTGAAAAGCGTGTCTATAGCAAACGGAATCGGTGCGCGGTCGAAAACCGCGCCGACACGCCTATTGGGGAAACTATTTTTTCCGGTAGGTAATACGGCCTCGCGTGAGATCGTAAGGAGAGAGCTCCACTGTTACCTTGTCACCGGGCAAAATTTTGATGAAAAACTTCCGCATTCTGCCGGAGATATGCGCAAGGATTTGATGTTTGTTATCCAATTCCACACGAAACATCGCATTTGGTAAGGGTTCGACGACAGTACCTTCAACCTCTATCTTATCGTTTTTAGAGGGGGCTTTTTCTTCTTCTTCTTCACCCGCGACCTCTATATCGACATCGGCATCAGTGTCCTTTCGTTTTTTGGGTTGTGACTTCCGCTTCTGGCGAGGCGGGTTGGCGTACCGCGTCTGCGGCTTTCGTCTGTTTCCTGAAGGTTTACGATTCACAGTATAAATCTCCTTGTTAGAGGTGCAGTCGAGTGCCTTCTTGCGAAAGGCACGGTGAACACCTATGAGTTGGTGCACTTACAGTGTACACCTATGATTCGGCTTTAAGACTAAAATATTTTCCGGCTTCAACGACAAGTTCTTGGAAGTAATCGGTCGCGAGCTGCAATTGCGTCTCAGCATCCGTTTTGTCCGTACTTGTCGAGACTAAATCTACGGGCATGGTATTTCCGTCCGCGTCGCGGAGGGAGACATACGCCTTTAGATAGACATCAGGGTGGCGTTCCATCACTTTTTGCATCAGTGGCGAAACTTCGGCTTCAAACATGCTTACATAAACCCGCGCTGTGGTAATCTCTGCGCGGTAACGTTCAGCAATCAACGGTTGAATGTGAGTTTCAAAAATAGCTTTCATTTCACGAGGTGGACCGGGCATCATCATAAATGTAGACGCTTGGTGTTCAACGCTGATACAGGGTGCCCACCCTGCTGGGTTTTGTAAGACAGTGGCATTTTCTGGCACGGTTGCCATTTTTGTCAGTGCTTCGTTGAGTGGGTCGTTTTCTGACATCTCACGGCGTTTCCGAAATTCAGCGACAGTCTCTTCGCTCACCACAGGTTTTGTGCCGATCAGTGATGCTACAACCTCGACAGTCATATCATCAGGTGTCGGTCCAAGTCCACCTGTCGTGAGGATAAGAGATGTTTCTCTTTTGACTGCCGAATCGAGTGCCTCGGACATCTCTTCGGCGTTGTCACGTAGCATTGTCACCCGTCGTAATTCCCCACCGATCTGAAGGATCTGCTGCGCAATCCAGTGGGCATTGGTATCCTGAATCTGTCCGAGCACTAATTCTGTGCCGATCGAAAATAGTTCAATTGCCACTCTATTCCCCTTTTTTATACGACTTACGCAGTTTCCTTGCAGGCGAGGTTTGAAACCTCGCCTGCGGCGTGTAGTATTATAAGACCTGTTTAAGAAATTCAAATGCGCCGACACCATAGAAACTATGTCCCGCCTCAAATACCTCAAGTCCTAATTTGTCGTCGGCATTAAAGCAATTGAAAATCGCTTTTGCCTCGTTAACCGCAAATCGTGTGGCTTCAATCGGAAAGATGGTATCTTCGGTGCCGGATTCAACAAACAGTGCACGTGGGGCAATCAACCCCGCGATGTCATACATCTCAGCATATTGTAACACATTCGGTATGTAGTTGTCTATACAATGGCTCAGACTCAGGATACTATCCCGGAAAGTATTGAAATAGCCGCTCACAACCGCTGCTTTAATGCGAGTGTCAATCGCTGTGGTGAAGAAGGTTGTTGTACCGCCGCCAGAAATTCCCATTATGCCGAGACGGTTCATATCAACCTCCGGACGGGTTGATAGATAGTCAAACGCACGTATCGCGTCGTAAACCCGCCAGCCGACCATCGTTTGTCCTAACAACAGCGCGGCACCCGCACTCGGTTGGCACGAAGAACTTCCACCACCTTTTTGATGAGCAACAGCATCGCGCCGGTGTCCGAACCCGAATTGTTCGATGGCAAGCACAGTGTACCCGTGTGCCACACATTGGAGCGCGAAATCGTTCTGATAGCCGCCGTATTCAGTTCGCATACGACCGTCTTCCTCAATTCCGACGATGTCGTCTACACCGCGCCCGTGCCCTGCTAAACAGAGAATCGTCGGGTTTGGCGTTGAACGCTTACTATTTTTCGGAGAGAGGAAGTAGCCAAAAATAAGCGAATGTGCACGACTCCTGAACTGAACTGTTTCACGGGTATAGTCTGTGAATTCTCGCGATTCCAAAACTTCCGGTTGTAAATCGCACTTTTCCTGCGGGAAACCACCCACCAATTCAGTAAGTTTTGCCCGCATCTTGTGTTGCCACGCTTCTGCTTCAGCCACAGTCGTCGCCTGAAATGCTAACTGGCGCGGTGTCTCAGCGTATAACTGGTGCGTAAATGCTAAAGTATCTCTTTCGTGTTCGTGATGCATCGGTTGCCTTCAAAAGTTACAGTTAACGGCGTTACCGGTTCAATAGGTTCAAAACGAAGCCTGTTGCCATCTTCGGATAGAAGTAGGTGGATTTTTGTGGCATTGTTGAACCCGCCATAGCTACATCCAAGACCTGTTCAACAGGAGTCGGATTCATGAAGAGTGCGACACGATCCGCTCCAGCTTTCACGTGGGCAACGGCATCATCCGCATAAGCGGTGTAGCTAATATGATCCGCTAACGTCTCAATCTGAAACATCTCCCTAATGAGGGTTTCTTGAACGAGTGTTACGTCTAATTCCCCAGACGTTACTGAATGTGGGATGAGTAGACGATAGTTATTGTCTGCAGTATACATTCCGATCGCTGGCGATTTTCCTTTAACTGCCTCCAATTTTGCCATAAGGTCTGCTTGTGTGTCAATCTCATGTACTTCAAATACTTCGGGGAGTTTGGAGATGGCATGAGCAATTTTGTCAGCGTTAAGGTTATCCAGCAGTCGATGAATCGCTAAAACAGCCAAGCCCGGTGATTCCATCCTGACAAGGTTCACCATCATATACCCGTAGCCGGATAATCCGGTATGCGCCATCTCTTCTTGAAAAGCGAGGGCGGTTTCATAACGGTGATGTCCATCAGCGATTAGAAGCGGTATTGATGAAAACAGGTTTTGAATTTCGAGGTTACGCTCAGCATCCTCTAAACACCACAATTGGTGCGTACTACCAAAGGTTTCTGAGCAATCAATTTCGGGCGGGCGGTCATCGGTGAAGCTTTCCATGATCTGTTCAATGTTACCAGCCGGATCGGCGTAGATTAGGAAGATCGGGCTTAGGTTAGCGTGGCATTCGCGCATGAGATTCAGCCGATCTGCTTTCGGTCCTGCGTGGGTCTTTTCGTGGGGTAGGACAATCCGGTTTTCAAAGGGTTCCAGTTTCACGAGTGCGATTAAGGCGCGGCGTGTATAGTTTTTTCCGTCCGGGGCATTAAATGATTGATCGTAGATATAATAGCGGGGGGTCGCGTCCCGTACGAGGGTACCATCTGAGATCCACTGATTCATCAGTGTAGCTGCACGTGTGTATTGGTTTGCATCGTTAGTGTCATCAGCCTCGGATTGGCTCAAAATTAAGCGGATGATGTTGGCAGGGTGTTGTGCCTCTAAAACTGCCCGTTCTTCGGGTTTGATGACATCGTATGGCGGTGCTATGACGTTGGCGATCGCTTCTACTTGGGTCGCGTCGTAACGTAACCCGCAAAATGGAATAACTGTTGTTGCCATGGATCTCCTTGGGTTAATCCCATAATCTTGTGCTAAAGTAGCGTTCACCGAGGTCGTTAAAGACTGTGACGATTACGCCTTCTTGTATTTCTTGTGCAACTTTATATGCGCCGTAGAGGTAACCCCCGGAGGATTGCCCGACGAACCATCCCTGTCGTGCGAGGCGACTGCACATTTCGTAAGCGTCTTCAATCGTCGTCGGGATGCGGCTATCAATTATGGATTCGTCCAGAATTGCTGGCACAATATTCTCTGGGTCCCCGAGCGGTTTGAGTCCTTCAATACCGGGGAACACTTCTGGCGAAATAGAGTAAACTTGGATGTTAGGGTTGTAGTTTTTCAGCCGCCTGCCGACACCGGTAATAGTGCCGCCCGTCCCAACGCCAGCGACGAAGTGTGTGACTTTTCCACCTGTTTGGTCCCAGATTTCGACCCCCGTGGTTTCATAGTGCGCCAGCCAATTGTTGTCATTGTCGTATTGCGAATTAAAAAAATACCGCTCAGGTCGCGCTTCATAGCGTCGATCCACTTCCCGGAGTGCCTCATCGTAACCGAGAAGCGCGTCGGTGTGGATGATGTTTGCCCCGTGCGATTGGATACGTTTTATCCGTTCTTCGCTGGCGTTGTCTGGGATTACCAGTTCAACTTTGTAGCCGAGGGCTGCGCCTATCATAGCGTATGCGATCGCTGCGTTGCCGGAACTCGAGTCGAGGATAACCTTTTCGTGTGTGAGTTCTCCCGATGCAATCGCCTCGGTGAGCATTCTTAAGACCGGCCGGTCCTTAATTGAACCACCCGGGTTGTAAGTTTCAATCTTCGCATAGATGTCAACGTTTGGCAACTCATCGGTGAAGATATTTATTTTTGCGAGCGGTGTTTGTCCTATTGACTGAAGTAGTGGATATTCTGAAAAATTCACTTTTTCAGGCTTTCGCATGCTCATGTAGCGTTATCTATCCTACCTTTTGTTCTATTTCAAAGCGATTGAATTTCTTTTTTCCCTACCCACTGTAGGCGGGGTTTGAACCCCGCCTGCAAGGGGGGCGCGTAATTTCCAATTATTTCAAAGCGATTGATGATTTATTGAGCCGTTCGTGAAGTAGGGTTTCCATGTAAGCCTTGGCAGTATCGTCACTTAATTGTCCGTCCAGGATAGGCATGACTTCAAATTCGGCTAACCGGACAGTTGGGTTTAGCCCGTGCAGCGGTGGTAACCAATCCCGAAACGTATCGAAGAAAGCGCGTTGTGCAGCCCGTCCGTTTATGTAGGAAAAATCCGCTGTCCGTCGTCGGAACCGCTCCGGCCCTTTTGCGAGTGCCGCGACGTGGTGTTGCTGACAAAACTGCCGATATTTCTCTGGCACAAAGGCAAGCGGGATATTCACTGGGTAAAACTGGAATGTCCGTTCGCGAAATTGTGTGAAATGTTGCAGTTCGTCAAACTCAAAAATAAAGCGATAGGGTTCTGGAAAGTAGGCATCAGGAATCAAGTACCCGTCGGTTTTCGCGGTTGTGCCTTCCCAGTCGCCTCCGAGTTCAGCGTAAAGTGCCATCATTGCATCGTAATGTTCACCGAAGTGTTGAGGACACGGTTTGTTTCGGAGCCAGTCAAATTGGGCGCGGCGTTCTGCTGCTATTCCAAGAACCTCCTCTACCAATGCGATGATACCTACCTCTAACCGCATGCAGCTACCCGGATGCTTTCTATCCCTTGTTTCGGAGAGTTTCTGCAATCTTACACGGGGTCCGTGTCCAGATTCTTCAACGCCTCTGTATCTGTTGTGTTAATTAAACTTGCGAGGTAGTCGCGATCGCGTTGGAGTGCCTCCAATTTATTATCACCATGGACAAACTCTACTTCCAGGTATCCGTCGTATTCGGCTTTACTGAGAATCTCGACGATTCGGGCGTAATCCACTACACCCTCCGCGATGGGGCATGCTTTACCGTTCTCATCAAAGTTTTGCGCGTGGACGTTTACAATATGTGCAGCAAGTTTCTCAGCAGCAGCATGCGGTTCATCGGCATCTGCCCGGACGAGCGGTTGATAGTAGGTTTTCAGCGCGGGCAGTTTAACATCTTCAATGATCGCTAAGATGCTTTCGGCGTTGTCAGTCAAATGGTTATTGTGCATTTCTAAGCCGAGCCGGATATTACGAAAATTTGCCCACTGCGTAATGCTCACCAAGCGGAAATGAATCAAGCGTTTATCGGTGGAAGTAATCGATCTTGAGGGACCGCCGCCTGACCAGATTCGGACAACGTCGGTACCAAGGTCATGTGCTATTTTAAAGGCTTCTTCAAAGTGTTTTTGATGGAGGTGCATTAAGGGGTCAATATACGAACCGAACGCTGAGATTTCTAAGCCTTTCCGCTGTGCCATATCCTTAACATTTTTAGCATAGTTTTCGTCGTAGTCGGTTGGCAAATGCGGCGGTTTCCCCCAGAGTTCAATGCCATCAAAACCGTGATCCGCTGCGATGTCGATAACCTCTTCCAACGGTTTATCCTGAAAAGCGATAGTGCATAGACCTAATTTCATAGTTTTTCCCCTACTGTCCATTATATGTATAATATAGGATACCACAGGTTTAGACGGATTGCAAGAAAAGTTTGTTGGGTTATCAGTTGCAGCCTGATAACTGAGTGTCTCTAATTACTGTTTTCGATATACTTGACATAATTTAGCAAAACTGCTACACTTGTCAAGCGTTTTTATGCAACCTATAGGTATATTGAGACCGAAACAATGCACCGAATGTTTAAATTTTTCAAGGTCATTTGTCTATTATTTGTTTTCGCAATGCTTTCAGGGTGTGCGACAGATAAACACAAGCCTGTCGAATTAAGTGTCTTCGCTGCAATTAGTTTGACAGATGCACTTACCGAACTCGGCGAAGCTTTTGCAACCGAAAATCAGGTTAAAGTTTATTATAACTTCTCCGCGTCTACGACGTTACAACGCCAACTCGAAACAGGGGCATCGGGGGATGTTTTCATCTCGGCGAGTCCTCGCCAAATCATTGCCTTGGAAACCAATGGGCTGATTGAAGTTGGCAGCCGCCACGACCTGCTGACCAATAGGTTGGTACTTGTCTCTGATGATGCTGCGGACATTTCTGTGGAAACGCCTAATAGCCTTGCTATGCCTGAGATTGCGAGGATTGCTATCGGACACCCAAATATAGTCCCTGCTGGCACTTACGCGAAAGAAGCCTTAACGCATTTTGGATTGTCGGAGACACTACAATCAAAGTTGATTTTTGGCATGGATGTACGGACGACGCTCGCTTATGTCACCGCTGGAAATGTGGATATTGCCATTGTGTATAAAACGGACACAACGCTGACTGAGAATATAAAAGTGCTTTATGAGTTCCCGTCTGAGGCGTATACGCCGATCATCTATCCTGCTGTTATTATGAAGGGTAGCCAGCGAAAGCAATTGGCGCGCAGATTTATGACTTACCTGCAATCGATGCAGAGCGGTGAAGTTTTTGAAAAGCATGGATTTACCTTTTTAGACTAATATGAGGATAACCCCTGCCGAAGTTGCTGCCCTCTCTTTATCTATAAAAGTTGCGTTGCTCAGTCTTGTTATAATGTTTCCACCCGGATTGCTGGCGGGTTGGCTCCTCGCGAAACGGACGTTTCCCGGTAAGGCTTTCCTGAATACGCTTGTGATGTGGCCGTTGGTGCTACCGCCTATCGTAAGTGGATATTTACTTCTAATTCTATTCGGTAAGCACGGGTTCATCGGTCGGTTTATTCATCAAACTTTCGGTATAGAGATCGTTTTTTCACAGTTGGCTGTTGTCATTGCAGTCTCAATCATCTCGTTCCCACTATTAGTACGGGGTATCGTGACAGGGATGGAGGCTGTGCCGCCAGAACTTGAAAACGCTGCACGGACGCTTGGGGCATCGCCACTGAAGGTATTTTGGACGATAACGCTCCCGCTTGCGTATCGCGGAATTATTGGCGGAACGATCCTCGGTTTTTCTAAAAGCCTCGGTGAATTTGGCGCGACGATCATGGTAGCCGGAAACATTCCGGGCAAAACCCAAACGATGGCGTTAGCAATTTTCAGTGCTGTTCATCTTGGAGAAGATGTCTCTGTTTATCGACTCGTCTTCATTTCAACGATCGTGGCGTTTGTCGCGCTCTGGTTAACGGAACGCTTTACCCTTCGCTAAAAAAAATAAACAAGGAGAAAAATTATGGGCTTGGAGATGTGGATATTTTTAGGATTAATCGCTTGTGGTACGCTCGTCTGGTATCTGTACCGACGTTCACAAAAAGACAGAGATAAAAACAAAAAAGACCAAACTGACAATACAGATACTGTTGATCATGCCGACGACGGCTTTGAGGATCTGCTTTTGACAGGTTTGATGCTCAACGAGATATACGATGACGACAGGCCATCTGACGATGCCGGTTCCGACAGGCTTGATAGCGTGGATGACGGTGGTGGATTTGATGATGGTGGATTTGATGGCGGTGGATTCGACGGCGGTGGGTTTGAATAGATAGTGTTGCTATGGAAAACGGTATTAGAATTCACCTAAGCTTTCGCAAGCGTCTTGGAGGTTTCGTATTAGACGTTGATTGTGAATTAGTGAAGAAGGTGTCAGCATTTTTGGGGGCATCCGGCAGCGGAAAAAGCACACTGCTCAACTGCATTAGCGGTACCGTTTCACCCGATGCTGGCGAGATCGTTTTCGGTGGTGAAATGCTTTATTCGTCTGCGACAGGTATTAATCTGCCGCCCGAAAAACGGCGGTTCGGTTATGTTTTTCAGGAGGGTTACCTATTTCCGCATCTCACCGTTGCGCAGAATATCCGCTATGGGCAGCCGAAGTCGAGGGATTCTACAACTGTTATTGACATTCTTGAGATTTCGGAGTTGCTTCAGCGATACCCGAAGCAGCTTTCAGGCGGTCAGCGGCAACGGGTCGCAATCGCTCGCGCACTCGCGATGGAGCCGCGGATGCTCCTGATGGATGAACCGCTTGCCTCGCTTGACAACACACTCAAAGCACGGATTATACCGTATCTGCACCACGTGAAAGACGCATTTGATATACCGATTCTCTATGTTACACACGCCTTCTCTGAAGTCCTGGCACTTGCCGACGAAGCCTTCCTCCTCTCTGATGGAAAGATTACCGCCACCGGTGAACCGCATCATCTCTTAACCGCGCCGTCCGCGATGCCTATTGCCCAATTGACTGGCGTTGAGAACATTTTATCACTCCCTGTTATGCTCTCGGATAAGGCGCGTGGGGTGACATCATTGGAGATTGGCAGTCAACAACTCGTTATTCCTTACACCGATGCCGAAATTGGCGGACTACTACCAGTCGCCATCCGTGCGGAAGACATTATCATCTCACTCGCACCAGATTTGCCAATTAGCGCGCGGAACATGCTACACGGCACAATTCAGGCGTTAGATGTTGTCGGCGAACGAACGGTATTATCTATTCTCGTTGAAGGACATCTGCTTTCGGTAAAAATCACGCATGAAGCGCGTCAGCAGCTGCAATTGCAAGAAGGATCAGCCGTTTACTGTGTTATCAAGGCGAATGCCATCAATCTTCTGCGGACTTAATGTTTCTATAGGCGCGAGTGTTTTTGCTTGGAGGTTCTGCGTATTTCTTGTCGCTCGCGATGCTTATCTTGTCTTTTGTAGGAGCGAGCAGTGCTCGCGACCGCTTACTTTCCACGTTTTTGCAGTCGCTCCCAAAGTGCGTCTACCTGTCTGTGCAGATCTTCGAGTGTCCCCTCATTCTCTATTACAACATCCGCATACTTGACTTTCTCCGAGACCGGCATCTGCGCGTCAATCCGTGCTTGTACCTCTGTTTCGGTGAGCGGTCGTCCTTGTGCAGCACTACGTTCTAAAGTGCGTCGCAGCTGCGCTTCCGGCGATGCTGTAACGACGACAATCAGATCGACCGTGTCATAAGCACCGGCTTCGATGAGCAATGGCGCGTCGAGTAGCACAATGCACATCGGATCCGCTGCGACGAGTTGACGTGCCTGTCCTCGTGAGCGTTGGATAATCAGCGGATGCAGGATACTGTTCAGGCGTTCGCGAGCGACTTTATCCTTAAAAACGATTGCTCCCAGTTTTTTGCGACTCACATCCCCAGATGCTTCATGGATATCCTGCCCGAATGCCTCTGTCAGTTCATCAATAACAGGGCTATCCGCTTTAAGGAGTTGGTGTCCGATTTCATCGGCGTTGATCGGAATCGCACCCTTTTCTGTGAGCAGCTCGGAGACAGTCGTCTTCCCGCAAGCAATCCCACCTGTAATCCCAACAATAGTGCCGCGTGTGCGGTGTGGTGTTGCTGTTTCCATATTACTGAGTGTATACCACACGCTAAAATTTGTCAACGCCTCTTCACTGTAGGAGCGAGCTGTGCTCGCGATGCCTCAATCTATATCTTCTGTAGGAGCGAGTTTTGCTCGCGATGCCTCAATCCAATTTCGATTGACGCTGACAGCTGCTTCTGCTACGATATTAACCACTCCATCTATTTTTATAGTAAAATCGAAAAATAAATCAACACTTTAGAAAATAACAAACCTACCCCAATGCAGGCTGGGTTTGGAACCCAGCCTTCTATGGATGTCTCGTTAATTGTAGGTTTTACTATATTTTCAAGGGGAAATTTTCATGGGAAGATTAGAGGGTAAAGTCGCCATCGTAACAGGTGCTGCCAGAGGACATGCTGAAGCAGTGGCGAGGCGGTTTGCAAAAGAAGGTGCAGCGATTTCTATTTGTGATGTGATCCCGGTGCAGGAACTGGAAGCAAAAGTCGGTTCAGAGATTAGAGCCGCTGGTGGCGATGTTATCTGTTTTGAGACCGATGTTTCGCAAGAAGCACCTGTTAATGAGATGGTCGCTGCCACCATCGAAAAATTCGGCACTATTGATATTCTCGCGAACGTTGTCGGCATCGCTGGACCGACGAAAGATGTCTGGGATATGAGTTTGGAAGAATGGCGACGCACACTTGAGGTCAATCTCGATTCGCTGTTCATCTGTTCTAAAGCCGTTCTACCAGAGATGATTCGTAAGCAATACGGAAAAATTATAAACTTCAGTTCTGGAACAGGCAAACAGCCGCTTTCGCACAGAGCACCGTATGCGACTTCTAAGATGGGAGTCATCGGTTTCACGCGCACCCTCGCCGCTGATGTCGGACGTTACAATATCAACGTCAACGCCATCTGTCCGGGTTGGCATACGGAGCGAAGCCTTGAACTCGCAAAAGGCAGAGCCGAATACATGAACAAACCCTTCGACGAAGCAGCGTTACGTGAACGCTACGAACAGGAGGACCCAAAGCGCGTTATCGCTGGCAGATGGTGTGCCGATGAAGGCTACAGCGATAAAGGTTCCGTATCTGAGGATGCCGCTGCGTTAGCCGTCTTCCTCGCCTCAGACGATTCCGCAAACATGACAGGTCAGGACATCAACACCGGTGGGACGGTGATGTGGTAGTTAAAAGGACTCTTAACACTGGTAGGCACAGTATGCTGTTAATTGTCTCAATCGCGGATTATCGCGAATTTTTTTGGATCCCCGTTTCTACAACCCACACACGAAATTGATGCTGATCGGTTGAAGTCCAGCGAGACCCAATACGCTACTTCTTTAGTTCCGTAGGAACGGTATGTCTATAGAAAACGGTATTCCTCCCTCTTTAGCCCCAGCGGGGCGACATGTGTATTAATTCCACCAATTCAATTGACATCTGTTTATCAACGTGCTATAATAATGTTAAGTAAAATTGGTGTTGTTCTTATACCAACATCTGAATAATAGACCGCCTATTTTGTCAAAAGGAAGCCTATGAATCGACAATCTACTAATAGTGAAGACACCATCACCACCCTATTTGTCGAAATCTTAATGCCGATGAGTGCCACATGGAATATCTACGAGCAAACCACGAAACCACTCGTTGAGAATCAGAGGAAACCCGATGTCATCATTCGGACGGTTGAACGATACCCAATAGCAGTTGAAGTAAAGATTGACTACAAGCGCGGTCCCAATGAAACCGGCGAAAAGCAGGCACGTGAGCACTACTTAGGTAAAACCCTCCGCACGACAGGTGAAGCAATCGCTAGTGCAATAGCAATCCGTCTGCCATACAGATTTCGCAACATGCAGCGCGACGAAATCAGCGAAAATTTAAAAGCATCAAATGATTTTCCTTATGCCCTCCTCAATAGTGACGAACCCCATAGATTTCCTGAGACAGGCTGGCTTTACGGCAGCATCGCCGACATCGCAACTGCTATCCGCATCGGTGCTACACCTATCACCAAGATTGAGAGGGCTGCGGAAGTGTTGGAACAAGGTATCCATAATGCTGCTGTCATCGTCAATAGCGCAATTCAACACCGACCCCATATCGGCAAAAGAATTGGTGAACTCCTTGTCCAAGAACCTGGGGAACAAACAACACAAATGGCAATGCTGATTATCAGCAACGCCTTGGTATTCCAAAGTTCCCTTGCGCGCAAGCCAGACTTGGAAACCGTACCATCGCTCAGTGAACTCACCGCTGATTACGGACAACTCGATTCAGACGAAGTCCTCCGCGCATGGAGAGAAATCCAAAAGGTGAACTACGCCCCAATTTTCAATGTCGCCTACAATCTCGTCGAAACACTCGCTGCCGATGATAAACTCGTCGGTGAGATTTTGAGCGTGCTACGCGATACCGCCCGCGAATTGGAGAGAATGGGACTCGCCCAAGAACACGAACTCGCTGGTATTGTATTCCAGAAACTCATTGACAACCGGAAAATTCTCAAAGCGAACTATACCCGTCCTGAATCCTCTGCCCTCCTCTGCGCACTCGCGCTACCAGAACTCAAAAGCGATCCGAAAAAACTGAAGATCGCAGATTTCGCTTGCGGCACAGGTTCACTCCTTAACGGTGTTTATCAACGTTTGCTGATGCTTTACGAGCAGGCGGGCGGTAAAGGCGAAGCCATCCATCAGGACATGATGGAAAATAATCTCGTCGGATGCGACATTCTGCCGAACGCAGCACATCTAACCGCCTCTATCATTGCCAGCACCTATCCGGATGTCCGTATCGGTGGCACGCGCATCCACACAATGCCCTACGGCACCCCGCGCGCCGACGGACTTTACGCCATCGGTGCCCTCAACCTACTCAGCGATCCCTCCGGTACACTTCCGTTGGCTCTTGACACAACGGAAACTGCTACCGGGCGCGGTACGAAAACCACCGACCTCCGCGAAGCGTTCAGACATGGCGAATTTGACATCGTTATTCAAAATCCACCCTATACGCGCGCGGGGGCTGATGGAAACTCAAACGTGCCCAAAAGTATTTTTGCCGACAAACAGGAAGCAGCGGCGATGCGAGCGTCGCGTAAAGCACAAGGTCGTCGGCTTTCAGGTAACAATCCTGGGGAGGGGCCTGACTTTATTGATCTTGCGGATAGGATGCTGAAACGCAACGGCACAATGGCATTTGTATTACCTGTTACGGCAATTACGGGTAGTAGTTGGCAAAAGGTGCGAAAAATGTGGGCAGAGGAATACCACAATGTTCTGGTGCTCACTATTGCACATGAAGATATTGAGGAATGCGCTTTCTCAGCAGATACCAGCATGGCAGAGTGTCTCGTTGTTGCGAAAAAAGGTAAACGCAAAAATACAGGACGTGGTACGTTTGTCTGCCTCAAGCGATGTCCGCGTGGAGAGTTAGAGGCATTGGAAATAGCGAAAGAACTCCACAGATTGAAAAATATTCGCCAGTTAGATGATGATACACTGAGCGGTGGCGATCCACTCCAAATAGGAGATGAAGTTATTGGACATGTAATCTCTTCATCTATTGTTCAAAGCGAGGCAGGCTGGCCGCTTTCCCGTGTTAAAGACATGAATGTTGTTCAGTCTGCCTATTATCTCTCAAAAGGGCTAATACGTATTCCTCGACAAACCTCAGATATTCAACTCGCCATACGTCCTGTTTCAGAAATTGCTACACTGGGGATTGGGACTAAGGATATAAGAGGCGGTGGTGGTAGAGGTGCCTTTGATGTGGAAACTGGATGCCCTGACACTGCGATATATCCGGGTTTGTGGCATTTAGATTCGGATTCGGATTCGCAGCGATCAATGCTTGTTCCACCCAATGCCCATGCGCAGCCCCGTCCGAATTCCGCAGAGAAAGTTGAAAGGATCATGAAATTAAACGGACGGGTGCATTACAATGTGGAAATGCGTTTTAATGCCAATTCGCTGACGGTGATGTTTACAGCACAAGATGCTATTGGTGTGAATAAACTGCCGAATGTCGTCTTTGAAAACAAAATCCATGACTATGCGTGGACGTTATGGTGCAATTCAACGCTTGGTTTACTTTGTCATTGGTATCAGAGCGGCAAGCAGCAACAAGGCAGAGGTGTCCTGAGTCGTGCCACTTTTGATGCAATGCCAACGCTGGATGTCCGTCAACTCTCCGATGAAGCACTTACGAATACAGAACGGATTTTTAACGAACTGAAGGATCAAAAGATGCTACCCTTCAACCAGATGGATGAGGATCCAGTGCGTCATGAACTGGATCGGTTGTTATTATCAGAAGTGTTAGGCATCACGGAGGCGGAACGTCCTGATGTGCATGATGGACTTGACCTGCTTCGGAAGATGCTCTGCCAAGAGCCAAGCATTCACGGTGGGAAGAAATCGAAGGTTAAGTTGGACGCCCATTAGCCCTATATTTCGTTTGACGGACAGGATTTTGTGTGGTACACTACTGATGTATATGAACAAATACAAACAAACAGGAATTCAGTAATGCGTGGCGTACATTCACGAGAAATAGAATACTACCGGAATCAAAATGGACGCGCTCCTTTCACTGAATGGCTTCAGTCAATTCGAGATCCCAAGACAGAAAATAGAATTCTACGACGACTTGACCGGCTTACACGGGGCAATTTTGGCGAGTGCAAATCCGTTGGTGGCGGTGTATTTGAACTGATTCTTGACTTTGGCCCGGGCTATCGTATCTACTTTAGTGAAATCGGTAATATCGTTGTCCTTCTACTTTGTGGTGGTGATAAGGGATCGCAGATTCGGGACGTTGAACGGGCAAAAATGTACTGGCGAGAATACAAGGAGGTAAACCAATGAGAGAAATGGGTAACTGGCGCGAGTACCTAATGGAACGACTTGCTGATCCAGAGAACGCAATGAATTATCTTGACGTATCATTAGAAGAATACCAGATGGATGGGGACACGGACTTTTTTCTAATAGGGCTCCAGAACGTTGTGGAGGCACAAGGTGGGGTTTCTACTTTTGCTGAACGAATCGGGCTTGAGCAGGAGACGCTGTTTGAACTACTATCTAACGGGGCAGCACCGCGCATCGATACGTTCAACACTATTGTTAAGGCACTTGGATGTAGGCTGTCGATTAAACCGCGGGAGGATGCAAATCCAACGCATAGCATTAAGAATAAGGATTATTCATCCGCACCGCCAGAGTCCGTGAAATCCGGGATCGGAGTCACCACCGACTAAGCCTTGCAAAGGGAAAAAATAAGGAGGCGGTTAAAGTGGCAAGAGGGCGGACCATCAAAACCTGTATCAATACGAAATCTAAGACACCTGCCCTCTGAACGTTATCAAGTTATTTTAATATTTCGTTAAATTCTGATTCAGAGAAAAAATAAATTTGGCATCATAAATTAAACAAGTTATCATATATTAATAGGTTAGCGTATATAAACGTGAGTTTGACAGGAGCGCATTGTACCGCAAACTTTCCAGTTTGCGCCGCTTTGACACAAACTGGAAAGTTTGTGCTACAAAAGTCGCAGGGTGCCATGAAAGAAAAAACCTCTTATCAAACTGGCGTTATATTAGTGTTATTCAGTTCCTCAGTAGGTAAGTGATCTCCGGATCGTGACTGCACCATGAAGTGATTTGTCCACCACATAAATTAACGAACGTTAACCAGGAAAATTAGCATTTCATGAACAACTTGAAAACAAACCGTATCCATTGAACGCCCATCGAGCCAATGACGCACTACATTCAAGGCACTTCAGAAAAGTACTGGAAAAAATTAAAATTGCCCAATTATTCACGAAAATTCAGGAACCCCAAAATTTAATAACGCTATGAACTAAAGTTCTAACTGGATTTATCCACTTTACGGAGGGCAAAGAAGAATCATGAACAATTCCATGAACATTCGTGAACATCATTATAGAAAATCTGTCACACACAGAAGTTATCGCCACCATAAACCCGCGTATGTCAAGCGTTCATAGCTTATTACAAGGCAAAAGCGGAAATTGAACAAATCGCCAATGTTCATGAAATGTTCATAATTTACCGCTTAAAAACCCACGAGTCACAAAGTCGAAAAAAGTTAACAAATAGTTAATTTATTAAAACTTATTCGACCAACCGTTTTTTTCTCCTGTAAGAACTGTGTGGCCAATAAATTCTGCCTTCACAAAACAATCGCAACAAAATTTCATAGCAAATTTCATAGCGCGTTTCGTCGGAATTGTCAAAATTCGCTTATAGCGAGGGCTCAGGGCACTTCACAAATTTCATAGTTCCCCGATTTGCTATGAAAACTATGAAATTTTGCACCATAATCAAAAACTGAATCGCTCTGGAAAGAAAAACTAAAATCTCTTGACATCTTCCCGAATTTCTGCTAAGATGAACAATGCAAGATAACAATGGAAGGAGCAAATTCAGTGGCACAACAAACAGTTACAGTCGGTATTATCGGTGCAGGTGGCAACACAACATCAAAGCATATTCCGGGGCTACAGGCAATTGAAGGCGTTGAGATCGTTGGGGTCTGCAATCGGAGTCAGGAATCCTCACAACGGGTGGCGGACGAGTTCGGTATCCCGAAAACCTACGGCAATTGGCAGGACGCTATCGCGGATCCCGATACCAATGCAATCGTCATCGGGACATGGCCCTATATGCACTGCCGCGCGACAGTGGCAGCACTTCGGGCGGATAAGCACGTGATGTGCGAGGCACGGATGGCGATGAACGCCAAAGAAGCACATATTATGCGCATGGTGTCGCGTCAGAAGACGCATCTCATCGCACAGATTGTCCCTTCGCCGATGACACTCCGCGCAGACAACACCATAAAAAGACGCATCGCTGAAGGTTATATCGGTGATGTGCTTGCCATAGAAGCACGCGCAGGCGGCGCGTTCTTAGACAGCGAATCGGCACTCCAATGGCGGCAAGATTTCGATCTCAGCGGACTCAACATCATGAGTATGGGGATCTGGTACGAAGCATTGATGCGTTGGGTCGGAGAAGCGACGCGGATTATGGCGATGGGCAAAACATTCGTCAAAATGCGTCCCGATGCCGACGGCGTGATGCGTTCCGTGCGGATACCAGAACATATTGATGTCGTTGGCGATCTCGCATGCGGCGCGCAGCTGCATATACAGGTTTCTACTGTTGCGGGGTTGGCAGGGGCACCAGAGGTTTATATCTTCGGAAGCAACGGAACGCTGCGGTTTTCAGGGAATAAACTCTACGGCGGACAAAAAGGCGATACGGAATTAAGTGAGATTGATATACCAGATTCAGAAGCAGGTGGATGGCGCGTGGAGGAAGAATTTGTGAACGCGATCCGTGGTGAAGAGGTGATTACACATACCGACTTTGACACGGGTGTAAAGTACATGGAATTTACAGAGGCAGTCACGCGGAGTATGCAGTCCGGAACAGCGATTACTTTGCCACTTCAGATATAGTTGTTGCACATCGGGGTGTGCCTACCATTTGAGAGGAAGGAAATTTGACATTAGGCGATCTTTTTAATCTTTGTCAAGATATTGAACTACGGCAGGCGAAGCTCTACGCATCGCTCTCGCTGCTTTTGGGAAGCGTTGATGAAAGAATCGCGCGATTCTGGGAGCACATGAGTACAGAAGAGTGGCAGCACTATATTCTTGTAGATTTCGGACGTTCTTTATGCGTTGACGCTTTCGGCGTGGATTCACCTGTGACAGCGTTGTCGGATGTTCCTGTCCAACAAATTACGGACGCATTGGACGCACACGAGCAGAAGGTTGATAGTGGGGAGATCTCACTCGATGAAGCCTTCGAGATTGCGATTGCGATTGAAGGCAGCGAAGCCGATACGATCTATATGCACCTCCTTTCTATTATGCGAAAAGCGATTCAGCAGAGCGATCAACCCTACCTAATTGATCGAATTGTGCAGGTGGAGAAGGACATGGTTTCGCACGTCAGTGGTCTGGTTCAGGCGACGCAGAGGTTTGCAACGGACCCCGAACTCATCCGCAAAGCGCATCGTTTAAAAGCAGAGCACGGTTAAATTGTGAGACGGATTTGTAATCTGAATGCTATAAATATGCACTACGAATGTTGCGCATTGCAGAGGAGATTTCCAGCCTGTTCGCACGCCACCTGTTCTAACTGCACGGTGGTGTGGTTGATCCCGAAATGTGCTTGCAATTCGGCGTTAATTTCTTCAAGAATTTGATCGGGTGCTAAAGTGGTGTTTTCCTCAACGACAACATGCGCACTCAGTGCACAGTAGTTAGAACACAGCGACCAGATGTGTAAGTCGTGAATATCTTTGACGGGTTCTAAGTTGCGGAGATGTGTGGCAACGGTGTCAGCGTCTGCATTCTTCGGTGAATTTTCAAGCAAGATATGCACCGCTTCTTTCGTCACATTTACAGCACCGAAGAGAATGATCCCACCGATAAGGAAACTCAAGATTGCATCAATCGGATACCATCCTGTCCAAAAAATAATCGCGCCGCCAACAAGGACAGCAACGGAAGAGAGTGTATCGCCTATCACGTGGAGCATCGCGCTTCGGACGTTAAGGTTGCCATGACCCTCACCGTGCAGCTGCCATAAGATAATCAGATTCCCGACAAAGCCGAGACACGCTACGATGAACATGCCTGTCACTTTTATCTCTGTCGGCGACATGTATCTTTGATAGGCTGCGTAGAAAATCCAACAGGAGATCGCGATGAGCGACACACCGTTCACAAAAGCAGCAAAGACCTCAGCACGATGATAGCCATAAGTTCGGGAAGAGGTGGCGGGACGCGTGGAGAGATAGATTGCTAACCAACTGATAAGAAGCGAAGCAACATCCGAAAACACATGTGCCGCATCGCTTAGCAAAGCAAGACTACCCGACCAAATACCGCCAATGAGCTCGGAAAGAAAAACGCAGAATGTGACAAACACAGCGAACTTAAATTTCTTCTGCAAATGTATTTGATGGCTATGCGCGCCCGCTTCACCGTGGTGGTGATGATGGTCGTGGCTGTGGTTGTGCAAAGCGTCTCCTTTTAAAAGTAGTAGGCACACTCCGTTGTGCCGAAACTAAAAACGTAACCGAACCGAAACACAGAGACCTTGACCTACAACTGTTTTCATTCACTCCGAATCGGTAGACTTGCTCTTTGATTCGCTACTTGTTTCCGTTTTCTTCTCTTTTTTCTCGCTTTTGTCTGATGACTTGCTTTTGTCCGATGATTCGTTTTTGTCTTTTTTCGCTGATTCCTTGTATCCGTCGCTGCGGTAGTCGGTGATGTAGAATCCGGACCCTTTAAAAATCAGACCGGCACCTGCCCCAATGAGCCGTTTCACTTTACCACTGCATTCCGGGCACTCTTCAATCGCAGGTGCAGTGATGCCTTGAAACTTCTCAAATCGGACATCACATGCGAGACATTTATACTCGTACGTGGGCATGCTGGGGTTCCTCCTTTTCAATATATTTTGCAATAGAACACCTTGTAGGAGCGAGTTTTGCTCGCGATTCCTTATAGTTTCTCTCGTAGGAGCGAGTTTTGCTCGCGATTCCTTATGGTTTCTAAAAAGTTGGTTGATAAAAAGCCTATATTCTGATAAATTTTAATCGTTACAAATGTAAAAGTCAAGTCAATTTTTGTGATTGCAGGAATGTTCAGTTCTCCAATAACTTCTGCCGATCGCAGATCCTCTCTGTAGGAACAACTTCCGCGTTGCGATTCTTATTGACTGCTCTGACAGCCCATAATTGGTTACTTCTATATGTAATTGGAGTTTTATGTTTCGTCTCCCAATTGATGCTGAAAGCTTTCCACTCGGTAAAGGACCGATGGTCATGCTAATTCTCTTTTTCATCTCCACACTTTTCATCTTCGGGCGTTCTGAGGAGCAGGGTGAGGACCTTGAATTTTGGATCTTCGCAAACACCCATTACGAAGAGTATCAAGCGCGCGTACCGATTTTTGAAGCACAAAATCCGGGTGTCAATGTTCAACTCATCAATTTCGGTGGCACGATGCACGATAAACTCCTCGCTGCCATGTTGTCTAATTTCGGGGCACCCGATCTTGTAGAAGTCGAGATTACATCTATTGGTCGGTTCCTCAAAGGCGCGATTGACGAGGTCGGGTTTGTCGATCTACGCCCGCGTTTAGAGAGCGAAGGTTGGATGGACAGGTTGGTCGTCAGTCGGTTCACACCCTGGTCCTATCGCGGACGGATTTTCGGTATCCCACACGACTTACACCCCGTTGTGCTTCTTTACCGAGACGACCTTTTTAAAGCAGCGGGCGTTGAGATGACAGAGATCGAGACATGGGACGACTTCATCGCTGCTGGAAAAAAAGCGACACGCGATCTTGATGGTGATGGTAAGGTTGACCAATACGCCATTGTGTTAGATCGGCGCACGGAAAGCGACTATTTTAGTCTACTCCTTCAACAGGGCGGTGGCTTTTTTGACGCGGATGGCAACGTTATTATTGATAGCGAACTCGCCATTGAGACTTTGGAATTTTTCACGGCACTGTTCAACGAACATAAGATCGCCACCTCCGTATACGGGACATGGCACGGTGATCCAAGCAATTTCGCAGCGATGCAGGATGGCAAGATTCTCTCCATTCTTGCACCGGACTGGTACGTCGGTATCCTCAAAAGTCAGGTGCCGCAGATGTCCGGTAAATGGAAAGCCGTCGGCATGCCGGCGTGGCACCCAGGGGGTAGACGGACGACGACACGCGGCGGTACGATGGTCGGAATTACGAAGCAGTGCGAGAATCCAGACCGTGCGTGGGAACTTCTCAAGTTTACTTATTTTGATAGACCCGGTCTCGTGAACCGGTATGAAACGACGCGGATTATACCCCCGCTCAAAGCCGCGTGGGACGCACCTATCTTTAAGGAACCCGATGTCTACTTGGGTGGACAACCGCTTGGGGAACTATTTATCCAACTCGCTCCCGATTTACCTCCCCGTTACCAGAACCCGTATTGGTCGGAAGGCGCGGATCTACTCAACGATGCGATCTTCGCTGCAGTGACAGAAAAACAGACACCAAGAGAGGCGTTAACCGATTTGGCGGAAAAGGTCCGAGCATTGATGGCTAAGGACAGAGGCAGATGGGGAGACATGTAGTTTTCTCGAACAGCATTGTTTGATGAAACCTTAACCAAATTCCTTAGTATTACGACAACGGAGTAATGAATCACCCAGAAAACGTAGCCTGAAACAAAGTGGAAGGGTTTTTGCTTGGGTGTTTTTTCAGGTCTACGGAGGAGTACGTGAAAATACCAATTCACCGCAACGAACCGCAAGGAATAATTAAAAATTTGTTTTGGAATCAACAACAAAAGATAGCACCTTACCTCTTTATCGCTCCGTTTTACCTGCTTTTTGTCGTCTTTATGGGGTATCCGCTTATTTCATCGCTCGTGATGAGTCTCTATGAGATGCGCGGGTTCCAAAGCCGGGTCTTTGTCGGTTTCGGTAACTTCACAGATCTGTTCGGGGATCCAATCTTTTGGAAATCACTCCGAAATACCGCCTATTTTGCTGTAGGCACGCTCACGCTCCAATTGCCGATCGCCTTGTTATTAGCGATTCTACTGAATTCCAAGTTCGTTAAAGGGAAAAATCTTCTACGACTCGCCTTTTTCGCGCCAGTACTGGTTGCTGGTGTCTTCGTCGCTATTATCTTTAACCTCGTCTATGACCAGCGGGCAGGGTTAGTTAACCAAGAATTCCTTCTTTTTGGCAAGGAGATCGGTTGGCTAAACGAGGAGAATTATGTGATGCCAGCAGTTATTCTGACCGGGGTTTGGCAGTGGGCTGGATTCAACATGATTTACTTTTTGGCGGGGTTGCAAGGTATCCGACAGGAATTATACGAAGCGGCAGCGGTTGATGGTGCAAACTGGTGGCAAGCATTTATCCATGTCACACTGCCGTCGTTACGACCTGTGATCGCCTTCGTTTTCGTGGTTTCGATGATAGGTTCGCTCCAGCTCTTTGATCTGCCCTTTATTTTGACGAATGGTGGCGAACCTGCGGATGCGGGTTCAACGATCGTGATGTATCTCTATAAAAACGGTTTCCAGTTCATGCGTCTCGGTTATGCGGCGACAATCGGCTGGGTGCTATTTTTCATTATTGCTGTTATCTCAATCGTCCAATTGAAATTACTCGGCATCTTCCGAGATGAATAGTAGTAGGCACACTCTGTTGTGCTGTCAACTGCGGAAAGGAAATACTTTGTTAATATTACCCGCAATAGATCTTCACGGTGGCAAGTGTGTAAATTTGGTGCAGGGTATCGCTTCACAGGAGACGGTCTTCTCGGATACGCCTGTAGAAATGGCGTTGCAATGGCAAGCCGAAGGTGCGGAATACTTACATCTCGTGGATTTAGATGGCGCGTTTCAAAATGAATCGGCGAATCTCCACATCGTCGGCGAAATTGCTTCTGCCCTTGATATACCCGTCCAACTTGGCGGCGGTATTCGTAGCATGGAACAGTTAGAAGCCGTCTTAGCGTTAAGTGTGGATCGCGCTATATTAGGCACGGTTGCTCTCAAGCAGCCGGATTTAGTGAAGCAGGCGTGTGAGAAATATGGTGCGCGTATCGCTGTCGGTATTGACGCGAAAGACGGAATGGTCGCAACAGAAGGATGGTTAGAGGTGTCCGAGAAATCCGCTGTTGAATTCGCACAAGAGATGACGGATGTGCAAACATTTATTTACACCGACATCAAGAGCGACGGTATGCTCAAGGGACCCAATGTTGACGCAACAGCGGAGATTATTGATGCTGTCTCTGCGAATGTGATTGCTTCAGGCGGTGTCACGTCGCTCAATGATGTAGCCACTTTAAAGCAGATCGGTGCAAGTGGCGCGATTATAGGGCGTGCTTTGTATACCGGTGACCTCACGCTGCAAGATGCGATCGCCGCAGGATAAAAGGGTAAGCGCGGTTTCTAACCGCGCCTGTCTGAATCCACGGGCCTTTTTCCGTAACTCGGTTAGGACTTATGCACTGCTTCTTAAAGTCCTCGCGAAGCGGATATCCCAAAGATGATCCTTAAAAGGTTAGGACTTATGCACTGCTTCTTAAAGTCCCCCTGATAAGGGGGATTTAGGGGGTTAAAATTTGGTAACGAATCACTCCACACCCGTCACAACGCCGAACCCAATCCGAGACTCCATCTTTTTCACTTCAAATCGAGTACCGACCTCCATGACTAACGGTAAGTCGAGTGTGAGGTTGACGTGTGCGTAATCCCCTGGTGTAATAAGCGAGAGTCCTGACGGGAGTTTTAAGTGTGCCGGCATATCAACGCTCCACAAATGGATGTCGGGTCTATCGTTTTCAATGAGCGGGATATGTGTCCCGCTCTCATCGTGTGTTAGCAGATAAATGAGCGCAGTAAATTCAGCATGTGATTTGATTGTCTTCGGTGGGCAAAGCACCTGTCCGACAGCCAGCCAATCAGGTTCAGATTCAACGCAGACTTCATTTTCCTTTATGCTAAGAACCCGGGTCTTGATCCTGTCACCTTTACCGACAATATCCACCGCTTGACCGACGGCGAGTTGGCCCTGCACAATCTCGCCACGGATGGATACCTGATCCTTTGCTTCCTCAACAATTTCGTGAATTGGCATAATAAGCGGTAAGTGCGCGGTATCCACAGGTACCGGCATTTTGCGGTTCATCGCGAAGATGAGGTCAACAATCGGTTGCCATTGAGAAGAGGTAATATTGTTGCCTCTGTAGTCTAACGCTTTCTGCGCATCACCGACGATTATCGGTGCGGTTTCTTCCGTCCATCCACACTCGCTTAGGAGTTCATTCATCTCCTGTAGGCAAATGTCCAATAGCTCATCCTCTTTTGGAATACCGCCTGTATTGAGAAAGGAGATGACTGTCGGGATGTGCATCTGGTGCGCGAGGTTAAGATGTGCCAGCGAATCCGGTGTGATCCCCTCAACCGCATTCACTACCCAGATCCCGCCTTGAATTGCAGGCGAGCCGCTGATTAACATTTTGACAACATCAAGGTGTGTTTCGCAATCGATCTGTGTATAAAGTTTGCCACTGGTTTCGTAGGCGATTGAGCGATAGGTAATACCAACGCCTTCTCGGATCGGGTGACTAATTGGGTGTTGAGACGCAAAATCGCCGTCTCCATCTGTATGAATCGCCCCAATTCTCGCGACCACCTTTGCAATCGCTGCAGTCAATGTTGTTTTTCCATGTCCATCCGCACCGAGGGTACAGATGGGCAGTCTACGATGCGTATTTTCTTTTCGTTCTGTCATCTCTTTTCTCCTAATCGGTGTTGTTTCTTTACTGCAATTTCCATTTCATTGTAGCACAAAGTCAGGAATTGAGCAACGCGGAAAAACTTGTCAAACAGTCAAAAGCGTGATAGACTATTAACGCTTGGAACTAACGCAATTTGTATCTTTGTGTTGTGATATTACATTGGACTTATACGATAAAGCAGTTAGATTAGCAATCAAAACAGACAGGGAACATCTGGATGAATTTTGCGGAAAAAGTATTAGCGTTCGTAGCATGCCTTGCAGTTGGGGCTTTTCTGTCTTGTGCTTCAAGTATCAAACAGCAAAGCGAAAAGGGTTCTGAGCGACCAGACCTCGGACAAATTGCGAGAATTGGTAAAGCAGCCACCGTACAAATAGGGAGTTTAAGTGTTGAAGAATCACCAACATTAGGTAGTGGATTCTTTGTTGGACATGATCTGATTGTCACCAACGTCCACAATATCAACCAGAAGTCTTTTGATGGTGCTTTTAGTGTAGCTAAATTGGTGAATAAATCGACATGGTACACGATTGAAGGTGTTATGGCGAGTGATCCGAAACGAGATTTGGTTATCTTAAAAGTTAAAAAAGTAAGTGGTGAAGATGCAAGTGTTCTTTCACTTGGCGATAGTGGGACAGTGAAAGCGGGGGATAGAATAATCGTCATAGGCAACCCCGGTCAAGATGACAAAGTCTTGCAAGGCGATGTTTCAGTGGGATCAATCAGTCGGGGCACTCCCAATTTTCTTGACTTAAGAGCAAGGAATTATCGTAAAGGCTATAGTGGTGGACCCGTCTTAAATATTCATGGAGACGTGATAGGCATTGCATTCCAAGGGCATAGAATCGGTGCGGGCTACGCGATTCCTTCAAATTACCTCCACGCATTGCTCAAGGACATACCGACACAAGCAAAACCTTTAGAAAAATGGCGTGAGGAACCCCTTGTCCGCTATTATAGTGCGGTGGATGCGGAGGGGCGTGGGGAATTTAAGGATGCTATCAAAGTCTATGATACGGTTATCCGTCTCGCACCAGATTTTGCTGATGCCTACATCAACCGTGGAGATGTGAGGAGAAAGTTAGGTAATCTTGAGGAGGCTATCAAGGACTATAATATGGCGATTCGCCTTGGGGACGATTATGCTTATGTCTATGTTAATCGTGGTATTGCGAAGGCTGATTTAGGGGATAAGAAGGATGCTATCAAAGATTATGATAGCGCAATTCATCTTGATTCGTCGTATGTTGATGCCTATGGTCATCGGGCAAGTGCGAAATCTGATTTAGGGGATAAGAAAGGCGCGATTGAAGACTATAATACGGTGATTCGCCTAAAACCGGAGGACGATCTTCTATCTTTAGCGTATGTCAATCGTGGTACTGCGAAATCTGATTTAGGAGATCAGAAGGGCGCGATTGAGGACTATAATACGGTGATTCGCCTAAAACCGGAGGACGATCTTCTATCTTCAGCGTATGTCAATCGTGGCATTGCGAAATCTGATTTAGGGGATAAGAAGGGCGCGATTGAAGATTACAACACAGCAATTCGCTTGAAACCAGAGAGTAGTGTTCTGGCTTTAGCGTATGTCAATCGTGGAAACGCGAAGACTAATTTAAGTGATAATAAAGGTGCGATTGAAGACTGCGACACGGCGATTCGCTTGAAACCGGGAGATACTATTCTGGCTGTGGCTTATAACATTCGAGGCAAAGCAAAGTCAGCTCACGGTGACGATATGGATAGCATCATAGACTATGATAAGGCTATTCAGTTAGAACCGAATCACGCTCGGTTTTACTACAATCGTGGTGTGGCAAAGGTTGCCTTGGGGCGTACTTCGGAGGCAAAAACAGACTTCAAAACTGCCTTGAAACTCGTACAGAAGTCAAAAAGCACCTCAAGGTCGACTCGCAAGGAAACAGGTTCCGAAAATTTGAAGGTACATCTGGATGTAAGTCCAAGTCTCAAGACTGACATTGAAAAAGCACTTCTCGATTTGGAGTAGCGTTATCAAAACGTTGAAAATAGAAAATGTTAAACCAAAAAATCTATCATCGCAGCGAACTCGCATCCGTTCTTCAGCGACTGAAAATTGAAGGTAAGACTGTTGTCACAACCAACGGCTGTTTTGACGTGCTACACTTAGGGCATCTCCGGTATCTTCAGGCAGCACGCCAACTTGGGGATCTGCTCGTGGTAGCAGTTAACAGCGATGGCTCGGTACGGCAACTCAAAGGAGAAAACCGTCCGCTGGTACCTGAAGCCGAGCGCGCAGAGATGCTCGCTGGCTTGGAATGCGTCGATTACGTCGTCATCTTTCCAGAATTAACACCCATTGACTTACTCTCTGAACTCAAACCGAGTATCCACGTTAAAGGTGGCGATTATAAACTGGAGCAACTCATTGAAAGGGAGGTCGTTGAGGCAAACGGCGGTAAGATTGTTGTTGGTCTGAACGTCCCCGGTAAATCCACAACCAATCTCATCGAAGTAATATGTGAGCGATATAAAAATACTGATGCCGCAGACACGCCGTAAAGCAGTTTTAGATTTTTAACTTATCCAATGCACCTCACCGAACCGCAAGGAAAATTAAAAAAATGCAGATAAACGATTCATTACGTCCCACCGACCTGAAGCCTCAGCTTGAGCGGCTTTTTGAATATTCAGGTCAAAAGATTTTGGCAATTGAGGACACATGGCCCGCTGAAAAAGGCACACCTGTCTTCACTGTCGCTGGTACCTATACGACACGCGGCTGGACAGAATGGACACAAGGCTTCCAATTCGGCTCTGCCATCCTCCAATTTGATGCCACCGGCGATGAACAGTTCCTCGAAATCGGCAGACGGAACACAATCGAAAAGATGGCACCGCATGTCACCCACATCGGTGTGCATGACCACGGCTTTAACAATGTTTCCACTTACGGCAATCTCCGTCGCCTCATGCGGGAAGGCGTGATTCCGCAGGACGATAACGAGATGCATTTCTATGAACTCGCGCTGAAAGCCTCCGCGGCTGTGCAAGCGAGTCGCTGGACCCGAATTAAAGACGGAACGGGATATATAGCCTCTTTC
This sequence comes from Candidatus Poribacteria bacterium, assembly GCA_022394775.1. Classification (GTDB taxonomy): domain Bacteria; phylum Poribacteria; class WGA-4E; order WGA-4E; family WGA-3G; genus WGA-3G. The sequence continues at coordinate 18,152 of JAGFCB010000055.1, read as the reverse complement.
AACGGTCCGCATTCGCTCTTTTCAGACACGATCCGCTCTCTACGGGTTTTAGGACTTGGGCACACGCTTGGTGCAGTGCTAATGGGTGAAGGTGATGCCGCGATCAGTCTGTTGGAACGCTTGCTCCAACATTCGCAGACAACGGCAGCCTATAACGTCTACTACGGCGAAGATCGTGATGCTTTTGATATACGCGGACGCGTAGTGCATGAATCTATCTTCAATACGAACGATGGGAACTACCGATGCCCCAGCACGCAACAGGGGTATTCACCCTTTACGACGTGGACGCGTGGATTGGCGTGGATTATTACAGGCTACGCAGAGCAGCTTGAGTTTTTTGATACATTGTCTGAAGATGATCTTGAACCTTTCGGTGGGTATGACTTGGCAACGGCACACATGCGCAAAGCTGCGGAAGCCACTGCCGATTTCTATATTGAGAACACCGCACAGGACGGCATTCCATATTGGGATACCGGCGCACCCGGTTTAACCGAACTCGGCGATTATCTATCAGTCCCTTCGGATCCGTTCAACGATCTTGAACCCGTGGATAGCTCCGCCGCAGCCATCACAGCACAAGGGTTAATCCGACTCGGTAACTATCTCAGAAAGCATGGTGAGTCAGAAGCAGGCAACTCTTATTACCAAGCAGGTCTAACAGTAGCCAAGACGCTTTTCGCTGAGCCATATCTCTCGGAATCCGATTCACATCAAGGGTTGTTATTGCATTCGGTGTATCACCGTCCGAACGGGTGGGATTATGTGCCGGAAGGCAGGAAAATTCCGTGTGGAGAAGCATCCATGTGGGGCGATTATCACGCCCGCGAACTCGCAGTCCTATTATGGCGGGAAATTGTTGGAAAGCCGTATCTGACGTTTTTCTAATCTTTGTTAAATCAATAATCTCGGTGGTCCACAGATCCGGTAGGTGCGGTTTCTAACCGTACCATAGGTGTCAATTTAGGGATTGTTTCATGGTATTTCGTGGGAGAACTTCTATAGATGCCGCCCCTACGGGGCTAAAGGTTTCGGGGCAAACGCGGTTCTACACAGATACTGAAGAAATACCCAAGGAAATAAACCCTATGGGACTCAAGAGGTTTTTGAAGTCTTCAAGGTTTCCGCGTAGTATCCGGTTCGGTTAGCAAACCGAACCTACCCGTTGGGGACTGAGACGGTTATTTTTTTAGATTGACACTTATGGTGCGGTTTCATGAAGATTAATTTTTTAATTCGGTAATTTTTCAACGTGTGATAATGCACTTTGCATTTGGGCGAGTACGCCGCAAAATCGTACTACTACGAACCTGTCTGTTTGTAGTAGGGCAATTCTGCGGCGTACTTGAAGAAATCCGCAGAAACACCCAAGCAAATATCCCTAGCAAAAACCCCAAATGCGACGTGCATTATTGCCCGTTAATTACTGATTTATTTTCTTAAACTTCATCTAACCGCACCGGACTTTACAGGAACCTTGAATACTTCAAAAACCTCTTCAGTCCCGTAGGGGACGGCATCTATGTAGAAATGTTGTATCTAAGAAATCAAGCCCCGTAGGGGTGGCATTTATAGAGACGCTGCTACTCGAGCAAATCAGATGAAACTTAAAAGAAGTGATGTTGATGCATCAGAGGCAATTGCGCAATTGCAAGAAGGGGCGCGTATCATTGACAGCTGCACCCCGAATGATGTTGAAATGAACTTTGTGCTTGTCTTGGTTCACGGCGGAAGTATGCACAGAAGTCAACGAAATCGGCTTAGAACTTCAAGAGTCAGGTTCCGATGCGAAGCATTCCCGATTAATACTGCGCGATGCGGGCACCAAGGAAACTTAGCACAGGCTTTGGCAAAGTCAAGCAAACGTTGACTTCTTCTCTCAATCACTTAGGTACCTGTTCAACCTGCCCTGTTTCCAATGAACGGTTCGCAGCAAGCGTGACAGCAAGACTCTTCGCAGCATCGGCATAGGACGAAAGCACCAACCCCTGATCGTTCGCATCAACCGCTTTAATAAACTGCTCGACCTGTCGGAAATAACCGGCTTCTGTGCCGGTATAGTCAACCCCTTCACCATCAATCTGACCGCGCAATCCGAGATCGTGTGTGAGTTTGAGATAGAGATCGTCACCGACGAGTTCAGTAGCGAAATTCTCATGTGCGCGAGCGACACACGTGCTGGTAATACTACCTACCGCGCCACTCTCAAACTGCATGTTGCAGACAGTGCACTCCTCAAAATCAGCAATCCCCTCAGAAACGCCTTTGATACCGTAGGCGTGAACACTTACCACATCACCAAGGAAATAGCGGATCAGGTCAAAGACATGGGTCGTCTGCTCGACCATCTGTCCGCGGGATACGTCATATTTCCCCCACCACGGGTGACCAGCACCCATCCTTGTGAGAAACCGTCCGATCCCCATCGTAAGTTTCCGATCACCGACTAACTCCTTCGATTTCGCTGTAATATCGCTATACCGCGCCATATAACCAACTTGATTAACAACGCCTGCGGCAGCAATTGCATCGCGGGCGTGTTTAGCAGTTTCCAAGTCTTGTGCAACGGGTTTAGCGATGAAAAGTGCCGCACCAGATGCTGCTGCATCGGCAACTTGTGTCGTGTGTGCACCCGGTGGTATGCAAGTGAACACGACATCGGGCTTTTCTTTCTGTAGCATCTCAGTGTGGTCGGTATATGCAGTAGCGTTTTCGTCAGTAGCGATCGCTGCGGCGCGTTCAGCGTTTATATCACAGACCGCTGCAATCGGATGTTCAAGTTGGTTGAGGCTTCGGCGATAGTTGCCAGCAATGCCGCCAACGCCGATAAAGGTAATCTTCATATCAATTTCCTGTTTTTTGGGTTGAAATACGAAAATAGGGATGGAAATTTCACCCTATCGCCTTGTTTAATCATCAGCTGGGACTGCAGCATCTAACAGGTCTTCATCTGAAACGGTTTGGAACCGGGCATTTGGATTTCTCAATACCAATCCTCGCAGATCTGTCGTAATCGCGTAGAGTGCAGGCATCACAAACAGCGTCATCGTAGTTGCGAAGGAGAGTCCGAAGATGATAGTATACGCCATCGGCATCCAGATCGGCGATTTGCCGCCAAGTCCGATTGCCATTGGAATGAGACCAAAGATTGTCGTCAATGAGGTGAGGATAATCGGGCGCAGTCGGACGCTCCCGCCTTTCAGAATCGCATACCACTTATTGTAACCGCGTTCTCGGTATGTGTTAATGAAGTCGATAAGGACGATGGAATCGTTGACCACAATCCCTGAGAGCGCGACGATCCCAAACATCGCGACGATGCTAAGTGTCGCATTGGAAAGAAGTAATCCAAACATCGCACCTATCATCCCGAACGGCACCGCAAACAGAACAATCAATGGTTGGATAAACGACTTGAATTGCGCGCCTAATACCACGTAGATCAGCAGCAGCCCGACACCAAACAATTTCCACAACTCCGAAAAAGATTCTATAATTTCATCAAAAACACCTCTAAAATCGAGTTGGTATCCCGGGTATAAGGATTCAACATTTGCAAATGTCTCCTTTAACGCCTCAGTCGCTTTGAAAGGTGTTGTTTTCTCTCTATCGACGGAGGCATAAACCGTAATTGCGCGCTCTCCATCGAATCGACGGATGTCAGAATATCCTTTCTCTTCCGTGATGTCAGCAACATCTTTGAGCGGGACAATAGCGCCAGTGGGTGTTGCAATTAATAGATTATTGAGTTCTACGAGATTTTGGAGGGTATCTTCCTCGTATTTGACAACGACATCAATGGCTTCGTCGGCTTCACGGTAAGTTGTCGCTTTAGCACCTTCAATCGCAGTGCGAACGGTTTGTGCGATTTGGAATGTAGTGAGTCCGTATTGATGCGCCTTCTCTGGTTTCAGATATATCCGGAGTTCAGATTTGCCAATGCGAAAGTCGTCTTGAATATCGTAAATGCCGTCCATCTGATGGAGTGTTTCTTTAAGCACATCAGCAAGTGCTGTGAGTTGATTGAACTGTGGTCCCTTTACTTTCACTTCCACGTCTCGTCCTTGTGGGGGACCCCCTTCTTGTGTGACAAAATTCAATTCCTCAATACCACTAATTGTTGCGGTTTCCTTCCGCAGGGCAGCGATGATTGCATCCACACCTCGAGTGCGTTCCTGTTTCGGTGTAAGTTCAACAATGACCTCACCGAAATTAGATCCGTAACTAACACCTTGGACAATCCCCGCATTGTATGTATGAATACCGATGTTACTGACAATTGCAGCAACTTCGGTTGACGGCAACGTCTTGGCAGCGGCTTCAATTTGTGTGACGATCGCTGATGTCTCCTGTATCCCGTAGGAGGGCGGCATTTCGGCTTGAACGAAAAATTGAGGAAAATCTTCACCAGGGAAAAGTTCCTTGTCAAGAATAAAAAACGCGCCGACACACACAAATAAGCCAATCCAGAGAACACTCCCGACAAAGGCGTACCGATGTCGGATGGTTGTTTTCAGAATTCTGACATATCGGTTCCGAATGAGGTCAAAAAAGGTGGCGAACCACACAAAGAAACCGGTAATGCGAACCCCTACTGTAAAGGCATCGCGAGATCGAGTCCGAACGTTATCCAGTCTACTCCGCCCTGTCCGAATTTTGGCTTTGCCCCACTCAGAGACGTGTGCGGGCAAAATTACAAAGACTTCAAAGAGGGAAGCGATCAGCACCAGAATTGCCATGATTGGGACAACCCGCATGAACTGACCGGCAGTTCCAGACATGAACATCAAGGGACCAAACGCGCAGATTGTCGTCAAACTTGCAGCGACAACCGGCCAACCGACCTCTTGTGCCCCACGGATAGCAGCAACTTTCGGGGGTTCGCCTGCTTCAATGTGCCGATAGATGTTCTCTATGACGACAATCGCGTCGTCAACAACAATTCCGACGACCAAAATAAGTCCAAACAGGGAGACACCACTCAGGGAGTAGCCCGCTATCGACATAAACCAAAAGGTCGCCATAAATGCCACAGGTATGCCGAGCGCAGCAAACACAGCATTCCGCCAACCGATAAAAAGGAGGAGCATCAGCACAACAAGCACCAACCCAAATATCGCGTTCGTTTCCAAAATACCTAACCGTTCTTTTAAAATGACCGAGTAGTCGTTAACCGCTGTTAATTCAGCACCACCAGGGAGATCGCTTTTCCGTTTTTCAACCAATTCCCGAAGCTGAGCAACTAACGCAATTGTGTTTCCTTCAGACTTCTTTTGGACACTCAGACTAATGGAGGGTTTTCCATTGGTTCGTGATAGGGTGCGTGCCTCTTCGTAGGTATCGGAAACAGTCGCAACGTCGCTAAGGCGGAGTGGGGTCCCTGTCGGTTGAACAGCGATAATGGTCGCGCCGATAGTGTCTGGATTCGTGAATTCGCCCATGGTGCGGACCATGAACTCTGTATTACCAAGTTCCATGGTGCCAGCGGGTAGATTCAAATTGCTCGCACCGAGTGCTGTGACGACTGCTGCAATCGGAAGTTGATAGGCTTTCAACCGATCAGGATTCACTTCAACCCAAATTTCTCTTTCTCGAAGCCCCGCTATTCGGACAGCCGCAATGTTTTTGATGTCTAAAACTTCATCCTTTAAGTTTTCAGCGATATCCCGCATCTGGGATTCTGAAATATCGCCGCCCACAACAATCGTCAACATCGGAAAACCGGAGGAGACATCGAGTTCTAAGACTTGTGGATCCTCTAAAATTTCTTCTGGGAGCTCATTCACCTGTTCCACGGCTGTTCGGAGGTTTTCAAGTTCTTTATCGAACTCGCGATCACTCATCTCTTCAAAATCGACAGTGATGATAGATCTACCTTCCGAAGAATTGGAAAGCAGTAAATTAATTTTATTAACGTTCTCTTCAATGGCATCCTCAATAGGAGCGGTGACAAGCTTTTCAACCTCTTCTGGAGAGGCACCCGGATATAATGTTGTGACAGTTGCAGTCTGTAACGCGATTTCTGGGGTGAGTTCCCGTGGTAGGTTTATCCATGCGAACAATCCGAAAATTATAATAATAATCATCAACAGATTCGCTAAGACGGGGTTGTTTACAGACATTTTGGGGATGGACATGGCGGTAGCGTTTCTCCTTGTTCTTTGCGTAACTCTTTAGACGGTTGTTTTTTGCGAAAGTAGATTTAGGGGCAGTGCTGGCACCACCCCGTTTTGAATTTGCTGACGGTTATTGATTCGATTTGAGGTTACCCCATGTTGTTGCCAATTTACCTGCGGGATCGACTGCGAAAGGCTCTATCCCTTCGCCGTCAATAGAGAGTGTATCCACAAGAAATGTGACGGTTTTCCCGCCCCAATTGTTCATAAAACCGATACCCACGCGTTCTACATCAAACTTGTGGTTCCACGTTTTATCGCCAGAGAGGGTCCATTCATCTTTTTCGTTTTCTCGGTAGTAGCCTGAGAAAACATCGTCTTCTTTGACAATCTTAAGATGGAGTGGCACATCAAAGCCGGTTTGGAAGTGTCCTTTGTCTTGCCAACCGCCCTGGACCATACTCCCGATGAGTGTTTTTTGGGGTTGGTTGGCTTCGCCACCGAACAGGAAGCAGGCATAGTTCAGGTCCTCATCACTATACAGGAAAATGCCGATCCATGCGTCTGCGGGTGTATCAGGTTCCGTCGAGAAAATTCCGCTCACCGTTATATTTTTAGCGGCACTTTTTGGAATTTCTCGCTCGAGCATCGGTTTATCAGGGGTTGTATGCCCCCAATTACCTGGATTCGTCATCTGTAAAAAGCCGTCTTTGACTTCAAATGTCGTTTTCTTAGCATTATGGTCACGAAATTCCCAACCTTCAGCGAGTTCATTGCCATCGAATGGATCGGTCCACACATCAGCGGACACTACCCCTACGAGGCAAATCATCAAGATTCCGCATACAAGCATCACTGTGCGCATGATAATCCTCCTTATCAATTTTCGCATCTTATCTCCTTTATCTTTAGAAGTTACGATGATTGGATTCTGACAGACTGCGTAGACTAACACAATTATAGCACGTTACGAGTTAGATTCGCAAATAGAAATCATAACCGCATGCATTAGATTTGAATTGGATAGGACTTATGCAGCCCCCATTGCTGGCGGGGTTTGAAACCTCGCCAGCAGTGAGTCAGATGTCCATTATCATGGAAAAATGCGTAAGTTCTGTTGGACATCTGATCGAAATTGTGGTAATCTAACCATATATTCTAACTGGACATCCGATCGAAATTGTGGTAATCTATGGTGAATTATAGAAATAAGTTTGCCTCGCAGTGAGAGTTATCAAGAACCCAGTCCTTCTCAAAGTCCCCCTGATAAGGGGGATTTAGGGGGTTGACTTGGCATTAAGAGTGTATAAGTAATTCTAAAATCTACCATAAATACAGTCGTAAATAAGAATTATGCCTCCAAAGGAAGTAGACTATGCACCAGAAAGAACAACTCGTTGCTGACCTCTCTGAACTTCTCGGCCCTAAGAATGTTTTGACAGATGCGACCGCGCTGTCCGTGTATGAATGCGATGCCGCGCCCTCTTTCAAGGCGATGCCTGATGTTGTCGTCTTCGCGGATACGGCGCAGCAAGTATCGGATATCGTAAAGTTAGCGAACAAGTATGATGCCCCTTTTATTGCGCGCGGCGGTGGCACAGGTTTAAGCGGGGGTATGCTGTCCGTTCAAGGTGGGATTATCATTGCGCTTAACCGAATGGATCGGATTTTGGAGATAGACCTTGAAAACGAACGCGCAGTTGTTGAACCCGGGGTCGTCAATTTGCTCTTGACGCAGGCTGTACAAAGTAAAGGCTATCACTATGCACCTGATCCGTCGAGCCAGAAGGCATGCACAATAGGAGGAAATATCGCTGAGAATTCCGGTGGACCGCATACCTTGAAATATGGCGTTACATCTGATCATGTGCTTGGATTGGAAGTCGTTTTGCCCGATGGCGAGATCGTTGAATTGGGGGGGACTATTGAGGAGACTCCGGGCTATGACTTACGTGGTGTAATGGTCGGTTCTGAAGGCACATTCGGGATCGTGACGAAAGCCGTCGTCCGCCTCACGCGTAACCCGCAGGCATATCAGACCGCACTCGCTGTCTTTGAAACAATGGACGATGCTTCAAATGCTGTTTCAACAATTATCGGTGAAGGTATTATCCCAGCTGCGCTTGAAATGATGGATAGCCTCGTCATCCGTGCTTTAGAGGAAGCCTTCCAATTCGGTTTTCCGCTTGATGCTGAAGCCATCTTAATTGTCGAGCTTGATGGCATTGAGGCGGGCATGCAGAACCAGACCGATCAGATTCTGGAAATCTTTAAACAACACAACGCGCGAAAAGTGGATTACGCCAAAGATGATGCGGAACGCCAGCAGCTCTGGAAAGCGCGGAAAAGCGCGTTCGGTTCATTTGGGCGACTCGCACCGAATTATATCACCCAAGATGGGGTCGTGCCACGGACAACATTACCGAAGGTTTTACGACGCATCTCTGAAATCTCCGAGAAGTATCAGATCCCGATCGCGAATGTCTTCCACGCTGGCGATGGCAATATCCATCCGATTGTTCTCTTTAACGAGCGTGATACCGACCAATGTGAGCGCGTAGAGCATGTTAACATGGAGATCCTCACCGTATGTGCTGAAGTCGGTGGCACAATCACGGGAGAACACGGCATCGGCGTTGAGAAGATGGATTATATGCCCCTCATTTTTAGCCCTACTGATATGCAAGTAATGGCGACGGTCAAAGAGGTTTTTAATCCGACAGGTCTCTGCAACCCTGGGAAGATTTTTCCAACTGCTGAATCTTACGCAAAACTCGGTTTGCAACCGGATGTAGGGAAGGATTTCTAAATGAAAACCTATTCTAAAGATGATGTTATCAGCACTGTCCGAGATATGCTTCAAGACATTACCGAAGTTGAATCTGTTGAGCATCTCGGAGGTAATGAATTTGCTGTCCGTATTGTTATTGGTGAAGCAGATAAGAGACCTGTTATCCCTACCCGAAGTTACGAGCGGTTCATTGATACTTTTGCTTCTGCTTTAGGACATAAATTTGATTCTGAGGGAAGCATGTCAAGCACTGGTGACAAGATGGAATATCTTGATAGTAGGGCAGGGGAGTACTGGACGAGACAAATTCACTTCAGTCTTGACCAGATTAGTGTGGAGGGATAGCGGAGTGATAGAGACAAGTGTCATAGTTGCTTTACTTGCAGCCGGGGTACCTGTATTACTTGGTATCGTGGGTGGTATCATCTGGATTGTTCGAGAATTTGGTAAAGTGAACGCGCTGCTATCTTTGCTTGAACGGAGCGTGAAACGTTTGGAAGATTTTTCTATTTACCAAACTCCCGTTAAAACAGATCAAACAGAAAAAATAGAAGGATTTGAGATAAGAATCCTCACGAAGAATCCTGATGCGTAAACCTTTGAGACAGATATAACAAGGCATAATCCCACTTATTCATGGTTTTTTGGACGTGGTTTTGAAAGTGTTTCCACAGAAGATTATTTTACGCTAACGATAGAGAAAGAGAAGTATATGGGAAATTCACGTACATTGCACGATGAACTTAAGCAGATTGTTGGAGAATCTGGAATCTTGCCAGAGGCACAGCTCGCCGCTTACACTTTTGATGGATACGTTCCGAAGGCAGCCGTTTTGCCAGCATCCGTCCAGGAGATCCAAGATGTCCTTCAGTTTGCATCAGACCAGGATTTATCGGTGATGCCCGCGGGGGCAGGCACAAAACTCAGCATCGGAAATCTACCACAGAAAGTAGATATCGTGCTGGCAACAACTCGCCTGAACAGTGTGGTAGAATATGAACCCGCGGATTTAACCGTTACCGTAGAAGCGGGGATCCGTTTAGATGCCTTGCAAACCGTTTTGGCACAACATCGACAGTATCTCGCGTTAGACCCACCGTCCGCTGCCCGATGCACCCTCGGTGGGATTGTCGCAACGAATGCGAGTGGATCGCTTCGTGTCCGATATGGGACTGCCCGAAATCAGGTCTTGGGATTGCGGGTCGTTCATGCGAACGGGACTGTCGTCAAAAGCGGCGGCAAAGTAGTAAAAAATGTTGCGGGTTACGATCTCAACAAACTCTATATCGGTGCTTTCGGAACGCTCGGTATTATTACTGAAGTGACGCTCAAATTATCGCCAATCCCGGCGCGAGAAGCGATACTGGTAACAGCGTTTGAAAACACGCAAGATGCGGTTGGGACAGGCTTAAGCATTGTCGGTTCGCAGCTGCTCCCGATGTTTGTGAATCTATTTATAAACGCTGGTATAGGCATCGGTGCCGCTGCGGATGCGAGAAAACCGATGTTGGTGGTTGGATTCGGTGGGGACCCTGAAACTGTAGCATGGCAATTGAAGCAAGGTCAAGGAATTATGGAACAAAATGGGGCATTAGGTGTCACAATTACTGAAGGTGAATCGCGAGCGCACCTTCAAGAAACTATTCGGGAATTCCCCGCGAAGGACACGGATACTGCGGCAGTGATTGCCAAGTTGAACCTGAGACGAACTGATATCGCCGCGTTTGCGGCACAAATTGTGGAGGTGCCTTGGGCGCGTGATGTTCAAATGATGGCACTCCTTGGAAGTGGGGTGTTGTATCTCGCTATTCCTGTTGCATCCGACACAGATTTCCAAGAACTCGCGGATACGCTAACGCAGCTCCGTCAATCTGCGATAGCGGCGCAAGGAAACCTGATTATTGAGACTGCACCGCCTGAACTCAAGCAGCGTATTGATGTTTGGGGAGACATCGGAGACACGCTCGGTTTAATGAAACAGGTTAAAGATAGATTTGATGCGGAGGGTCTGTTGAACCCGGGGCGGTTTGTCTCTAATATTTAGTTTTTGTTCTGTGTTTTATTTCAAAGTTCGCAACTGTTCACCCCAAAATACCGGACAAGCCTAATTGTCCGTTTTATCAAGATGTAGGTCTGTTTCACAAGCCTATGTTACAAAAAGGGGGTATAACATGGTCGAAAAAAGATGGAGGATTCTGTGGATTGATAATCAGATATCTGATGTCGTACAATCTGGTGAACACCCTAAAGATTCACATAGCGAAAAGCAAAAACATCTAACGCAAAAACCGTACGTACGCTTTTTGGAGTATCAAGGCTATGAGGTGACCTTAACGGACGCTGACGCTGAAAGTATCGCCGTACTCATGGATGAGACCTATCACGCTGTTCTATTGAGTTCTAATGAAACCATGCGCGAAAATAACCTGCTGGCGCGCATTCGGAAGATGAATACACATATTCCGATCGTTCTCCTAACCTTTGAGGACGACGCGGAAGTAATGCAGGAAGCGAGTTTGTATGATGTTGATAGTATCTTCATGATGCCAGCGAATGATCAAGTCGAAACGACTTCAAAGCAATTGGCATTGTCACTCGCTTTTTTGCTTGAAAAGCCGGCGATTCGGGAAGCCTATACACCGCAGGCGTACGTCCAAAATTTTAACCGAACACACATTTCCGACGGAGAGGCGCGAAGGAGTATATCCGGTAACGATTGGCAAACATGGATTGATACTTACGTGCGTCTCACTGAATGGGAACTCCGGCTTGATACCCTCCATAACGTTGACGAACTTAAAACTATCCATGAAATGGAGAAGCGGGAGGCAAACGCCGCTTTCGGTAATTATATTCAGGAGAACTATAGACACTGGCTTGAGGGTAAAGCCTCGCCTACGCTGTCTGTGGATGTCATTTATAGATATGTTATCCCTGAAATTCAGGCAGGGAAACAGGTGCTATTTGTTGTTATGGACTGCATGCGGTTGGATCATTGGCTGAAAATTGAGCCGTTTCTTTACCCACTGTTTGACATAAAGACAGATTACTATTATTCTATTGTTCCGACAGCGACCCGTTATGCACGGAACGCTATTTTTAGTGGACTGTTCCCGCTCGAACTTGCTGAAAGGTATCCAGACTTATATGCCGAACCCGATAATACACACACGAGCATCAATCGTCATGAAAAACAACTTATGCTCTTGCAATTTGAGCGGCACGGAATACCTCTCAAGCCGCCCCTGCATTATTTCAAAATTTTCGACACACGAGGCGAGATGCAATACCTGCACTGGTTGAGTATCGCAGATAGAATTAGCTTGACGGGACTCGTTGTCGATTTTCTGGATATGTTGACACATGCACGATACGAGGTGGATTTACTTCGGCAGTTGATCTCAGATGAAGCGGCGTTCCGGTCGCTTGTACACGCATGGTTTCAACATTCGCGCATTTATGAAATATTCAGAATAGCCGCTGAACGTGGTATTACTGTCATCCTAACATCTGATCACGGTTCGTTGCTTTGTCAAAATGCCGCGAAGATTTCAAGTCAAACTGAACTGACTACCGGACTTCGATTTAAAGAAGGTAGGAACATCTCATGCGCACCTGAAGCCGGATGGATTATAAAAGATCCAGAAACATATCGCTTGCCGGGGAAAGCAACACGGAAGAATTATGTGCTCGCGAAAGAGGATTACTATTTCGTTTATGACAGACAGTTCAACGTCTATAAAGAGATATTCCAAGGCAGTTTCCAACACGGTGGCGTTTCCCTTGAAGAGATGATTCTGCCGTGCATTGTGCTTGAACCGAGGTAGTTGAGGAGGATTTTACGTATGCTCAGGACCGTCCAACGTCATCAATACCTATTCTGGAATCTGTTAATACTTATTACGCTAACTTTCCCGATTCACGCGCAAGCACAATTCGGAGATTTATTGCTTGGTGAGAAACCCGCTGTTGAGAAACTCTCCACGAAAGGTTACCTCTCCCTGGACAAAGTACAACCGGGAAGTCAATTCCAGATTGCTGTCGTTGTAGAGATTGCCAAAGGATGGCATGTCAATGCTAATCCAGCAAAGGAAGGGTTTATTGCGACCGAGGTGACCCCGCCTGATGTCCCGCATCTCACTTTTGGGGAGATCGTATATCCAACAGGTGATGTGCTAAAACTTGGATCAATCGGAGAAGCACCCGTCTATCACGATACGATCACTATCGGTATCCAAGCCGACTTAAGCCAGACCGCGCCAGTTGGATCGAGTACGTTGGATTTTCAGCTGCAATATCAAGCGTGCGACGATGCGCAGTGTCTGTTACCTGAAACCCTCGATTTTTCGATACCTATTGAAGTTGTCGGTATAGAGGAGACAGTTCAACGTATTAATGAATCAGTCTTTGCTAACATTGAATTCGCGGCACCGCCGGGTTCTACTGGTGACGAAGGGAGCCTCGCACGCGCCCTCTCTGGGGGACAGGTTTGGTTGGCGTTCCTGCTCGTGTTTGCTGGTGGAATTTTAACGAGTTTGACACCCTGCGTTTACCCGCTTATACCAATTACTGTTTCTGTTTTCGGTGCCAATGAGTCTGCTGGTTTTTTCAAATCGTTTCTGCTCTCTGTTATCTATGTGCTTGGGATTGTCGTTACGTATTCGATTTTAGGCGTAGCAGTTGCGTCAACAGGGGCAGTATTCGGTCAGATAATGGCGAATCCGTGGGTCGTTGGCTTCATCAGTTTAATCCTCGTCACGCTCGGATTGTCGATGTTTGGTGTCTTTGAAATCCGGTTGCCGTACTCGGTGCAAAATCGTTTGAATACCGTCGGTGGTGCCGGATTTGCTGGCGCGTTCGCTATGGGAACCGTTGCTGGTGTGATTGCCGCGCCTTGCACGGGACCAGCGTTAGCGGTCGTACTTACTTATATAGCCACAACAGGGAGCCTGTTCCTCGGATTCTGGCTTATGTTCACTTACGCACTCGGAATGGGACTCCTCTTTATCGGGATCGGAACTTTTTCCGGGCTACTTTCTGCATTACCGCGTTCGGGTGGATGGATGTATGTTTTGGAGAACATCTTCGGTATCGCTATTATTACGATGGCACTTTACTTTCTTAAAGATGTATTTCCGTTTTTACAGATCATCCTTGAAAACTCGCTGCGATCTTTTGGCATCGCTGGCGGGTTAGTCCTTGTCGGATTGTGGCTCGGAAAGTTAACACAACGTTTCAGCGGCATCCCGGGACGTGTGAAAGCCCAAAAAGCGTGCGGTCTTTTGTTAGCAGTATTCGGTGCCTATATGTTTGTTGGTGGTATCGAACAACCCGCAGGTCCCCACCTTGATTGGGTTTATGACGAAGCGGAGGGATTTGAAATCGCGAAGCGGGAGGACAAACTCGTGATGCTCGATTTTTATGCCTCTTGGTGTGCTGCTTGTAAAGAATTGGATCACCTGACATACTCGGATCCTGCTGTCGCAGCGAGACTTGAGGACTATGTTAATGTTAAACTCGATTTCACGCGTACCTCTGAAACGACGAAAGCACTCACCGAAAAATACCAGATCCCTGGATTGCCGGTCGTCATTTTCACGGATGCTGATGGTACGACTCTTAAGCGGTTCACCGGTTTCATTGATGCCGAGGAGATGCTCGGTATTCTTGATGAGATTGAAAGATTCCGTTCTGGGGAAATTAAAGTAATGAACCAAGAGTAGCGTATAATTTGGGTTCTCGGATTGGAGGACATTCTATAATTTCGTGTTTCAGTTCAAGGAGAGGAATTAACATGCCATTTACCATTAAATCCTTATTTTCCCTACGCGGTTGGCTTTTTTGTGCCGAAGTATTAGCCGTAATCGGTTTTATTGTGCTCGCAGTGTTCTATATTCAGCGGGGAAGTGCCGAACTCGAAGCACCTCCCTTGTCAGAAGCTGGGACATTTGTTGAAAAGGCGGACGCATTCTTTGCGGAACAGGATCTCGCCGAGGCATCACTATTCTACTGGCGGGCATTACATGCATTAGAAACTGCTGGGAAAGCGCAGGAGGTCTCGATAAACAGGGTATCACAAACAAGCAATGAAGCCCGTTTGCATGTGAATCTTCGCATCGCTGAAATTTACTCACAGAGCAATTGGCTAAAAGATGCGAAGGCACGCTTGGAACATGCAGCACGCATTCAACCCGATCATCCCGATGTGCGGCTCTTACGCGGCAAGCTGCTTCGCGATGAGGGTTTGGATGATGAGTTGTTAGCACAAGCGACTGAAGAATTCTTAGCGGTACTCAAAAGTGATCCAAGCAACGCTGAAGCGCATTATCTCCTCGGTGTCCTCTATCAAGGGAATAAACAGTATAAGCAAGCCGTTGATCACTACAAACAGGCGGTTGACAATGACCCTGAATTCCGAGATATTGCTTCTGAAAAAGCGCCTATTGGTATCCTGGCTCGTCTTCAATTGTCGAGGACGTACAGCAAAATGCTGCAAGGTTACCAATTCTTGGACAGAGAATTCACTGATGAAGACTTGGCTGAGGTGAGCCGACTCGAGTCGGAGTCAATTCTCGTCTTGGAGCAAGCACTTGAAAAAAGTCCAGAAATGGACGAAATTATAAGCGATCTTGTTCGTTTATGGTTTGCGCGTGCGAGTGCGCTTGAGCGAGAGGACATTGAAACGCGTGGGTATGCGAACGCGCTCCAAGCCTACGAACGCATTGTAGAACTCGATTCACAAGAGGTGCGGGCGTGGGAACGAATGGCTGAAATTTATGGCAGTTTCCTCGGTGATAAGGCGAAGGCACTTGAGATGTACCGGAAGGTGTATGAGATTGAACCCCATCCGACTGTCTTGGCGAATGTCAAATCGCTTGAAGAGGAAATTGCTGCTGAATTGGAATCCGAAGAGTAACGGAAAAGGGAAAGAATCCGATATTTTTAGAATTGGGTCCTTACAAAACGATTTCAGTACCCACGGAGAAAATTCAAACGCTGTGGACGACGATGCCGCTTTAATAACCTGTCGATTTTCCTGTGAATCTTCTTCGGGAGCGAAGCTGTTAAATGCCGAACTTTTCGGTGTTTCTTTTTCTGATATGCTTTAGCGATTTCAAGGGCATACGGCAAATATTTCAACCGACGACGTAACTTTCGACCTACCTTCTTCGGCAAACGCGGAGCAGCTATTGCGATCCCATTACTCACCTTTTTAGCTCGCGTTGAGACCTGTTCCGTTAGATTCTCAATAACACCCCTGATTTCTTGACGATGTTTATACAAGAGTTTGGCGATTTCGAGTGCCAAAGGCAGAAACACTAAGAACCCAGGCATCAATTTTTGAACCTTCTTCGGCAAATGCGGGGTTATGGCTTTTGATGCGTTTAATAGGAGTGTGGTATTAATCATGGGTGTAACCCTATTTGTAGCATAGGAGATCGTTGGTTTCCTGCGGCAGTATAAGACGTAACTTCACAGTTCGCGCTACCATACGAGTGTATAAGTAATTACGGAATCTACTAATATCGGGGAAGTCGAAGAGCCGATGAGAGGATTTGAACCTCCGACCTACTGATTACGAATCAGTTGCTCTTCCCCTGAGCTACACCGGCTTAGCAAACTATTGCGATTGGAGAGAAGTGCCGAGAGGCAGAATCGAACTGCCGACACATAGATTTTCAGTCTACTGCTCTACCGACTGAGCTATCTCGGCATCGGACTATATAATAATATCATAAAAGCAATGAGTTGTCAAGTTTTTTTTAAGAAAAAATAGGGCGATTTAATTTTCGTAGCACTTACGCAGCCCGTCGCTGGCGAGGTTCACAATCTCGCTCGGTGTGGCTGAAAATCTTTTCTTCTACAGCCGGTGGATAACCCTATCTACGTCGTTCAACTTTAAACTTCCAAACGCATCGGGTATATAAGACAAATATGCTCTTCGTCGCCGAGCGGTTTAAAGGCGACTGTCGTCACTGCACTTGTAAATTCTATCGCGATTGATTCCGTTTCGATATGCGCCAACGTCTCTATCAGATAGCGGGCATCGATTCCAATCCGTTCACGTCCTGTGCATGATTTAACTGCCACTGTTTCGTATGCCTCACCTACTTCCGGGGTCTTTGTTGAAACTTGGATCTGTTCAGGATCCATTTCTAAACAGACACAATAGTTCTTCGGATTCGATAGCAAGGCGACCCGTCGTGTTGCGTGGAGGAGTTGTTCTTTAGAGACGACGGCTCTGCCTGTTGAGGATTTCGGGAGGAGTCCCTGATATTTCGGATAATCACCCTCTACGAGGCGTGTGGTTAAGGTAGCATTCCCATCGGTGAGGAGAATCTGGTTTTCAAAAATTGAGACCTGCACTTGTTTGGATTCAGCGAAGGTGCGTTCAATCTCTTTGATGGCTTTGAGCGGAACGATGAACCCCTCTACGTTCTCTGGAACCTTAAATGCCTCACATTGCGCAAGGGCAAGGGCTACACCATCGGTAGCGACGATTTCGGTTCTATCTTCCAGGAAGTTAAAATAGAGCCCGTTTAGGAAGTAGCGGACATCGTCTGTCGCAGCGGCGAATTCAGTTCTGCGGAGGACAGCGCGCAGCGTATCACCTTCAATAGTCAGTGAATGTCCATCAATGGAGGGTAATTGCGGGAATTCTTCATCTGGGAGTCCGATGATCTTATAAACGCCGTCGCCGCAGGTGATTTCAATGCGATCATTTGCCGTGGTAGTGAGGCGTATGGTTTTGTCGTCCGGCAGTTCTTTGACGATGTCAGCCAACTTTTTGGCAGAAACGGTGATTGCGCCATCTTCTTGAATGATACCTTCGACCTTAATTTTAATTCCGATTTCGAGATCCGTGGTGGTACACTCAATTTTTCCATCTGCAGCTCCAATGAGGACATTTGATAGAATCGGTAGGGTACTGCGTCCACTCGCGACCCCTTGGAGGACTTGCAGCGAGTGCAAGAGATCGGCTTTTTCAAAGGTTAGTTCCATGTAAAGCACTCCTTATTAAACTTCCAAACGCATTGGGACCACAAGACAAATATGTCTTTCTTCATTGGTCGGTTTAAAGGTGATGGGCTTAACTTCGCTTGTGAATTCTATCGCGACCGCTTCTGTTTCAATGTGTGCCAACGTCTCTGCCAGCAAACGGGCATCCATACCGAATCGAATATCTCCGGTACAGGACTCCACCGGAAGTGTCTCGTGTGCTTCGCCTAATTCCGGTGCTT
>JAGFCB010000317.1 GCA_022394775.1 Candidatus Poribacteria bacterium | reverse complement strand
TGCCACCTTTTATACACATAGCACTCCGGAATCAACGGTATGAATGCCGTATGGCATTCCCCGGGAGTGCAAGAGGTTAAATACACCGTTTTCTATAGATATATCACCCCTCTGGGGTGGGGAAAAGACGAAAACTCCTTCGGAAGTGCGCAAAATCTGTTAGTAGCAACTTGGGTTATAAAAAGAAGATAGGGCTGTTTTTGGCATGATGGGCAATAAATTGCCCTACTACGAACGGATATTTGTTAGTGGATGGGAGTTGAATGATCAGACTGAATGTTCTGTTCTAAGGTGCTGGAAGTTTGTAAACACCGCGCCGAACCTTTATGATTTCACCGCGCTGCACGAGGCGCGTGAGTTCTGTATTTATCGCTTTTGGATGTCCTTGAATCGCTGCGACGAATTCGGGTGTCGTTTTCTCTCCATCGGCGAGAAGTGCGAGAATTTGCTTGCGGAAAGGAACACGTGTCTTCCCACCCCTCAGCCTTTGCAATACGCGGTTCGCCTGCCTTGTTGAACATCCTAATACACGTTCTACTTCTTTTCTGCTGGATTCAGGTGTTAGGTTGTCGCGTTCCGTCTCAAAACGTTGGCGGGTCGCTATCACGTCAGCGAGTTTATCTAACCCACCGGCAACATCGAAATCTGCCCAGTCAAAAAGGAGCGTTTCGGGTCTGTCGGTAATCTCAGGAATTCGCAACCCCGTAATCAACATAACTTTTTTGTCTGCGAAACGGTTGAGTTGCGCCAACTCTATAATCTCTGTGAATATATCGGTGACCTCTTTTTTGTAGACGCTCTGGACGCGTTCGTCTTTGTAACGGTAGGTCTCCGGTTCCATTTCATAAGAGAGGGGCTTCTCATCGTTTCCAAATAAAATCTGCGTGCGGTTCAAAATGCGGCGTGCTTCCATTTCCGGCACGCCAACTATCCAGATGACTTCTGCCTTTTGAAAAGCGATTTCCAATCCTTCCACTTCCCGAAAACTCGTCAAGAAACAGACATTCTCATTTTTCGATATGTGCTGCAACTGCTCAATTCCATGAACATGGGTTATAATCCCATGCTTAATATTCCGATCCCTTTCTATTTCCGCTTGAATCCTGGAAAAAATGTGCAGCCCTGTTTCTGACATCCCCATAATGTCCCAAGTATTGCTGAGGTCTAAAATTGTCTCCCGTGGATAGATACCGGTGCGAATCTGAAAAACGCGGTTTCCGGGAATCCACGCTATCGGTTGGGTGCGAAGGATCTCGGTTTCTACATCCAAGAATGCCCGCCGTAAATGTTCAGCGTAGAGAGCCGGTATATTGACAAAAAGGTATTGGACGCTCGGATGCAGCACGGCCGGCAGCCGGAACTGTAAGGCTTCGTCCTCCCATCGCATCGGCGCATCAGCGTCCCTTGTGTAATGTGCGAAGAAACGTTTGAGTTGATGCCAAAAGGTCCAACTTCGATCCGCATAAACCGCTGGGAACGTCTGAATGTTTTCAACAGTTGCCGCATCAACGTGGCACATCTGTTGGAGGATCTCTTCTTCGAGCCATTCAAACGTCTGGACTACTGTTCGGAGTCGTTTGATAGCGTTTCCATGGGATTTATCTCTGATGTCTATTGCATTGAGTAGGGCTATCGCAAAGTTGCCTAAGGCATTGCCTTGCCAATTGGCAACCCACGCCTTCAGTGTAGTTTTGGAGAGTTTGCACCTAAGAAACAGCTGATCCTCTCTGAAGGTATTGATGATACAGAGGGGTTGTGTTCCGTCGTGCGTTTCGAGAAGTTGATCCGCTATTTTTGCGTATTCTGGGTCTGAAAACAGTCGAGTGCTGGGGATATCTTTCACCTGGTCCCAGAGATGCATCGGATCCCGCCACTGTGCCACCGATCTGACATCTCGGCTTTGAAGAAATCGGGATGCTGCTGCCACGAGATCAGCACTCGGCACCTTTAGACAGATTGCCTTACGCGTCCGCAGAACGGATTCTACTTCAGGGTCTTTCTCAGCGTCTGTCTGGGCAGTAAATCCAAGGACACGCACATTCCTATCAAAAGCACGCTGCACCTGAACACTCATTTCTTCTTGTGTTTCGGATATCTTTTCTGTAGGTTTCGACTTGTGTAACACGGGAGATGGACGTTTGAGTGCCAATGGACTGAGCGTCCCTTCGCGAATGGCTATCACCTGATCGTCTACAGGCAGCCTTGTCTTGGGAGTGGTGGGTAGGATACCGGTATCGTTCCAAACGTCTGTTATAAGTGTTGCCTCCATAGGCAGCCCAGTATCGGATGTAGACGCACGTAACCACACACCGTCTTCATTCTCCCACAATGCTACCTCCGTGTTGTCAATCTCACCATCTTGCCGGTTCCAATAATGAAGCCCATCTGCTTGTCTGACATAAGAAAACCCGCGGTTAAAAAATGCCTCTTTGGCGAGGTCAAGTTTGCCCGATCCAAGAGAATACGGTGCATCGAGGCTGCTCTCCTTGTGTTGTATGCTTTGAGGAACAGGGTTGTGAAGTGCAGCGCGAAGTGCATCGATAGGCGGAAAGAGCACCTCTTTAGAAATTACAGGTGGATCTAACAAATCTCCAAGCAGAATTTCATAGCGCGCGTCCCAGCAATTGTGTCCTTCCTCGCCGAAGATTTCGAGATACGCATCGTGTTGGTGCGGATCTCCCGCTGTCGGTGTCCCTTTATAGATATATAACTGTGCCGACTTGGTGTTCGGGTGCAAGTAGTCCGGTATCCGGCAAGAGAAACGCAGTCCACCAGACTGTGTCAGCGTCAGCAACGGGTTCGCAACGGCGTTCACAAGTGCCTGAACGCAAGCAAGAACGGCCTCCGGTGCAGCACAGATGGCTTCATATTTAAAGTCGATATCATGCCAGGGGGCACCATCGCGTGCTGAGGGAATACCTGTATACACGTGAATCCCCCACGACTTGTGCCATTGAATAGTGTCCCAGTCTGTCATCTGTTGACGTTTCAAGAACCGCTTGCCTGCAAAAGTGCGCGGCGGTCGGTCGGTTCCCGGAGCCTGCCCGATCGGTGTAAAGGAAATGCCTGCCGCTTCCAAGTCTTGAAGCATCACAGGATATCTGTGTGCACAATAGGCAGTGAAATGGTAAGGAAACCCGTTGTAAAGCAGCGGTATTAGGGTCGTCTTGCGTTGCTTAAGTGGTTTCTCGTGCCGCTGGTGACAGTGTGCAATCATATCTTGCGAGACATTGGTTGTCATTGACACATTTCCCCACAGTAACCTAAGTTCCGATCTTCGTAGCATAGACTGTTGGTTTCCTGTGGCACTGAGAGCCCAAACCAACACTGGATGCTACAAAAAAATACCCGTTATGAGACGTTCACAAATTTCATATTTTCTATAGAAGCATAGGAGTATATAGTATCAAAAATCTCATTTTTCGTCAAATTTTAAATTGTTGTAAGGTAACTGACATACTCACCCAGCTAAAGCAAGGGTGGTTCTTTTGTTCCTTATAGAAACATTCCTCGTGTCTAAGACGAGGCAACAGGGACTTCCAAGCGAAAGCCCAAGGGCGGTGTCATGCGGGTAATGCCCATTTCCGCCACTACGGGGACACCGAAATGTCCCAGATACTTTTCTCTGATATTCATCGCACCTACACCATCGCGGTGATACTGAAAACCACAAGCGCAGGTATAGTTTTGGGTAGTAGGTTTCTTGCGGTTGCTACATCTTGGGCAGGTTTGCGAAGTATAGGATTCGTCAATCGTTTTGACTTGGATACCTAACGCTTTTGCCTTGTAGGTTATCAACTCCGCTATTTTACCAAATGCCCACTGGTGGAGTTTCTGGTTCGCACGTTTGCCGTAGTTGATAGTGTTTCGGATACCTGTTAGGTCGCCGAGTATTATCGTGCCAATACCTTTCGTTTGACAGTATTTTACGAACTTTGTCGTCTGTTTGTGCAGTGCGTCTTTGATTTGATTATCAATCCTTCGGATACGTTTCCATTTACGACGTGTCAGTTTCCACCAGCGTTTGGAATGACGTTTACAACGACTCAGCGTCTGACTGAACTCGGCAAGCACTTTGTTTCTATGGCGGTAGAGTGATCTGATATACCGTCCATTGAATATCCGTGTCTCTGTTCCGTCATGAGAAACTATCGGGTGGATTTCGCCTATATCAACACCTATGACTTCTTGACCTATTTCGGTTGTTTCGGTTTCGTATTTATATGAGAAATGGAGCGTCCATTGCCCGTAGTTATAGCACAAATCAATCGTTGCGATATGTTCTGCTTTAGACATATCAAAGTTGCTTGGCAACGGTATATCTATTTTCGGTTGACCTTGTGCCAGAGAGAGTTCAACACGTTTGCCAAAGAGGGTGCCTTCAACAAATCGGATAGCAGACTTTTTCCAACGGGTCGTTATATGTTTTTTGTGTTTGTTAGGAGGTTTCGGTTTCTGAACACCACCGCTTTTTTTTAC
>JAGFCB010000118.1 GCA_022394775.1 Candidatus Poribacteria bacterium | reverse complement strand
CTTGCGCCCAGAAGTGTGCGTAAATGCCGTCGTAACGGGTACTTTTAAAAGTATTAACGCCGAAGTCCCAATTCCAGAGCCCCTCCGCTGCAATTAGAAGGCTTTTGCCTAAGCCAGTTCTCTGAAGAATCAGCATAGGGGTCCCTTTTCCACTTTCCATGAGGGTTGTTGCGCCACCTCTAAGTCGAAATCCACTAAAGGATCGAAACAGAGATGGCATGTTCTGCCATACTGCGGCGTTCTGCTCGCCTGAAACCGAAAACTGATTTCGTTGCGACTCCATAAGTTGAAGCATCGGATGAAACTCACCGGATCGGGTGAGCCGAACGGTAGATGCAGTATCGTGCCTACGACAGCCAGCACTTGGAATTTCAATCGGCAAAAGCTGCGCTAATTCCGTGTTCCGCAGCCCATTCATACCAAGCATTCTGCGAGACGGCAGGAATATGATAGATTTTCCTTGTATTTCAACGAAGTCAACAACTGCGCGTTGCTGCGTGCTGGTAAGATGCTCGACGCCTAAGTCTCCTAAAATCAACACATCGTACTTGGAGAGTTCAGCAGGCGTTTCAGGGAACCGTGGCGTTTCAGATGCCGGTATCGTTTGTGGATAGTATCCATCTAAACGGCTAAGCACTGTATTATCAGGCGGAAACCGCTTAGACTTATTGCGTAATAGAACCACAGAGGTGGCTTCGATATCGGGGTCTCGTTCTAATGCGCGTTTTAAAAACGTGTATTCCCATCTCGGTCTGCCTTCGAGATAGAAAACGTTGAGTTTCGCCTTTACAACTTTCACCGAAAACGTTTTCTGATTGTTCGCCTCTGTTAACTCACCGTCAAGTGCTGGAAGTTCGACAGTATATTGAAAATTCCCTTCAACCGGTGGCGTCAATTTTAATTCAACAACCTGTTTTGTGGTGCCATTCGCGGGTATTGGGTCATCAGATTGTTCAAAAGTTAATGTTGCGGTATCCACAAGGGTTTTACGCTTGACTTCACGTAGAGAGAGCCGTGTCGTTTTACCGATATACCCTGTTTGCACAACTGTCACACGGATGATATTCTCGTGATTTGTGTAGGCAACAGGTGTGTAATCAACATGTTGAATCTGGATATCTTTTGGGGCATCTACAGAACCGACACCGATTGCATAGACCGGTATCCCGAGGGCGGTAACATCCCCTAAAGACAACTGTCCAGAGTTATGTCCACCATCGGTAATAAGTAGCACTCCGGCGTTTTGTTGTCCTTTCCATGCAGCGGCGATGTCTCGTATAGCAGTTCCAATGTCAGTGAGCGTTCCTTTCGGCTCAAATCGTGGCAATCTTTCGGAGTCAAGGTCTTGTGGTAACGCTACGCTTTGCTGAAGTCCTATATCAAAAGGATAGAGATGTACCTCAAAACGGTCGCGTAAAGATTGAAGGAACCGTTTTTCTGGGTTGGACAGAAGTTGATTCACTTGGTTTAGGCGCGATATCGGCGACTCGCTCGTAGAGGCATCAACGAGTTCCATACTCCGCGATGTATCTACTAAAACTGAGAGATGCGTCGGTGGCGTGATGTCCTTCTTTTCAAGGATGACGGGTGCTAAGAGGCAACAGAGCAGGATCGACGCTGCACAGACCCGCATTGCAATGAGTAAAAACCGATACCTCGGATGCATAGCGTGTGCTGTTCGGAGATAAATAAATACAGTTATGCCGATGACAATCCCGATACCGAGTGCAACTGCCCATCCGGGCCAAAAATAGGTGAATCGCATATATGTTCTAAATCCGTTTTAGAATATATTATATTCTAATTACCGGACTGATGTCAAACAGATTTTGGTTTTTAGCGATCAGCGGTCAGTCGTCAGCACTTGCTTATAAAAACTGACAACCGATAGCCGATAGCTGATGGCTAACTTGAAATAAGTTTGACAACTCGCGATTTGCTGTGTTAAAATTATGTTTAAATCAATTGCTACAGAAGTGGGGCAAAGCATGGCAGAACAAAGTAACAAGGAAAACGTGGTTGAGACCCAATCTCAGACCGAGGCGGCAAGCGGCATTATTATCAATGCTTCGCAGATGCAGTCAATCGACATAAGCGATCGGTTCACACGAACGCTCACAGAGACCGGCTGGCGTATTACATTGGAAGCATCCGCCCGCGTTACGATCAACTTCATCACGAGCATGCGGAAGTATGAAGTTACACTGATGCAGAACGATATCATTGAACGTGACAGTGATGACTTAATTTTAATCCGGAATCATCCTGCTGATACGTATCGTTCACAAAGAAATGTATCAGCATCACCACTGGCTCGGAACACTAATCGAACACAGGCTTCTGAACCGTCCACAGATGGGACAGATTAATTCTCTTTTATTCGGAAAATATGGGGGTGACTGCCCATTCTGGAACATATCTATCGGCTTCTCTCAAGTTTAAAGGGCGGCACAATGATCCCTACAGAGGTTGTGCTAAGCCCACAAAGTTATACGAAAGTTGTCTCCGAACTTGCTGAGACGCTCGGTTACGAGGGTATTTCGCATTTGCAACTGGCGCATCATCTCGCCTTGACAGTTTCCATCCAACAAGAAAACACAGATCTGATTGTCCTGAAGGAGTTAGCCCCGAACCCTTGTCCCGTCTGCCATCGTCGGTTAACGTTCCTTCGGGAAACAATTGACCGTTTTGAAAGTGATAGTTCCAATCAGATTCGTTGTTCAATGGGGCATCGTTATCCGGGTGCGTTAAAGGTGTACTATCTGAGTATCTTCCAGCACAACGCCGGTGATGAATTGGAAAAGCCGGTTAAGGTATGCCCGGAGTGTAAGGGTAAAAATATCCAGTACTTGGGATCGGATATGATGTTTTGTCTGGATTGTGATTGGGATAGCGGGATGGAACCACGGTATCAGACGCAGCGTAATGAATAACGCGCGACCTTCTATTTCGTGATGTTAGAGAAGGCGCGTTACTGCAGGCGAGGCTTCAAACCCCGCCTGCAGTAGGGGCCGCGTAAATCCTAATGGAAGTGCCCAGCATGCGGATCCGCTGCTTCAGCAGCCATATCCGGCGGTTCTTCAATCTCTGTAACGAGGGTTTCTGTTGTTAAGAGCAAACCTGCGATACTGGAGGCGTTCTGTAATGCGGAGCGGACGACCTTTGTCGGGTCAACAACTCCTTCTTCGATCATATCACCGTATTCAGTTGTAGCAGCATTGAAACCGTAGTTGCCTTCACCGGCTTGTACTTCAGCGACAACAACTGATCCTTCCATTCCGGCGTTCTCAGCAATAGCCCGGACAGGAGAGATCAAGACGTTGCGGATAATATTGAGTCCTGTCTCTTGATCGCCATCGAGTTCCAAACTGCTCAGCGAGGCTGCCGCCCGCAAAAGTGCTGTGCCTCCGCCTGGAACAATACCTTCCTCTATAGCAGCACGCGTTGCAGCAAGTGCGTCTTCAAAGCGAGCCTTTTTCTCTTTCATCTCCATTTCAGTAGCAGCACCGACATTAACGACAGCAACGCCACCCGCGAGTTTCGCGAGTCGTTCTTCCAATTTCTCACGATCATACTCGGAGGTTGTCTCCTCTATCTGCTGACGAATCTGTGCGATTCTTCCCTCAACCGCTTCTGTCGCACCACTGCCACCGACGATCGTGGTGTTATCTTTGTCAATGATGACGCGTCGGGCAGTACCGAGCATACCGACGACAATGTTTTCTAAGCGGATACCGGTCTCTTCAGCTATGACCTGGCCGTCGGTCAGGATTGCGATGTCTTCTAACATCTCCTTACGCCGATCACCGAAACCGGGTGCTTTCACTGCGGCGACCTGTAGCGTGCCACGGAGTTTATTCACGACCAACGTCGAGAGGGCTTCCCCTTCAACGTCCTCAGCGATAATGAACAGAGGTCTCCCGAGTTGCATCGCCTTTTCCATAATCGGCACGAGGTCTGTAACTGTCGTAATTTTCTCTGTGTTAATGAGAATATAAGGATTCTCGAATTCGACGACTTGTGCCTGCATGTCCGTTACAAAGTTCGGTGATAAGAAACCGCGATCGAACTGCATCCCTTCAACGATATCAACGGCAGTTTCTGAAGTTCTACCTTCCTCAATAGTGATAGCTCCGTCGTTTCCAACTTTCTCAATCGCTTCCGCCACAGTTGCACCAATGTCGCTATCATTTGCGGGGTCGTTTGCGGCAATTGAGGCGACCTGTAGAATTTCTTCATGTGTATTTACAGCACGGCTCTGTGCGGTGATCGCATCAATAGTGGCACTGACAGCCTTATCTATACCGATTTTCAGCTGCATCGGATCGGCACCAGCAGTGACATTTTTGAAACCTTCATGAAGAATTTCCTGTCCCAAAAGCGTAGCCGTCGTGGTTCCATCTCCAGCGATGTCATTTGTTTTAGTAGCAATGGATTCCAGTAGTTGGGCACCCATATTTTCGTATGGGTCCGGGAGTTCAATTTCTTTTGCGACGGTAACACCATCGCATGTTACCAGCGGGGCACCGAAAGATTTTTGGATAACTACATTTCTTCCGCGTGGTCCCAGGGTAACCTTCACGGCATCAGCGAGTATATCTGCGCCGCGTTTAAGGGCTACCCTCGCTTCTTCGTCAAAGATAATTTGCTTTGCTGGCATTGAATTCCTCCTGTCTCAATTTTAGTGTTGTAATATTCAAATATTTAGAAG
>JAGFCB010000289.1 GCA_022394775.1 Candidatus Poribacteria bacterium | reverse complement strand
TTTATGGTATGCTTTATATTCCAGTTTAGGGTGGTACTGCAATACATGTTTCTCTACATGTTTACCACCCTCCTACCATTGCAGGAGGATAAAAGGGCTGGAACTGGAAATCCAAAATGGTTATAAAAGAAGGTTTTTTTGTATCTGATTGTGTCCAATTTATGAGTCGGATGGATAAGGATATAATAGACTTAACTGTAACCTCTCCACCGTATGACAACCTTCGACATTATGAAGGTTATTCCTTTGAATTTGAAAATATAGCGACTCAGCTATACCGGGTAACAAAGTCGGGGGGATACTTGTTTGGGTTGTGGGAGACAAAATAAATGGTGGAAGAACACTAACGAGTTTTAGGCAAGGGATCTTTTTTCAAGAAATCGGTTTTCAGATGCACGATGTCATGATTTATCAAAAAAAGAATACCCCTTTTATGCGTAGCAACGCATATACGAATTGCTATGAATTTATGTTTGTCTTATCTAAAGGAAAACCGAATACTTTTCATCCGTTGAAAACAAAAACTGCCAGACATGGACCGGAGATGCTGGTTCATAACAAAGGGCCAGATGGTGTGAATAAGAAAGTACTCAAAGAACTGAAAAAGGAAAAGACACGCACAAACATCTGGGCTTATGCTGTGGGTTATGGAGGCACAACCACTGATAAGGTGGCGTTCGAGCATCCTGCTGTTTTCCCCGAAAAATTAGCAGAAGATCATATTTTATCTTGGACAAATCCTGGGGACCTCGTGTTTGATCCTATGTGTGGAAGTGGAACGACTGGTAAAATGGCACTCATAAACAACCGGAGATTTATTGGTGTTGATATCTCCAAAGAATATATAGCCATTGCTAAAAAAAGAATAGAAATACTAACGACTAAATTGATATGAATCCAAACGATTTTGTAATCGCGACACGCCCTGTAAATGGTATTGTTTCTAATTCCGTTGGGATCGTCAATTCAATTGACCATGACAAAGCACAGGTATATTTCATTGGTAAAGACGAGGTGGTGATAGCCCCTTTTGATTTCCTTACTATTATAGATGTAGATAGTACAGGAGACCTATATCCCCATAAAATATGTAACATCTGTCACTTATTGAAAAATGTTGAGGACTTTCCCAGAAATCAAAATCAAGCGGGTGGTAGAATTATAAGGCGTCCTAGTTGTCAGGAATGTAGGAAGGTGATTGATGGGAAAAAACTGACTGCTTCTGAACGGAGAAGGATGGATGCCAATCGCCCGCCTGACAAAACTGTTTTTGTTTGTCCCGTTTGTGAAAAGCGGACAATCGTAGGTATAACTGCAAATATCGTTGCGGATCATGATCATGACACAGGAAAAGGGCGGGATTGGATATGTGATAGTTGCAACACGGGTATAGGTAGATTCAAAGACGATATTGAGATTTTAGGAAAAGTTATCTATTACCTCGAACGCTTTGAGGAAAATGAATGAAAGGGCGGGACGGATCATCCAAAGAATCTGCAATTACTGTGCCAAGCGTGTAATTCTACGAAGGGTCAAGGCACACAAGCACAACTCATAGAACGGTTGAAAGCACAGGGGATACGGACGGCGTGAGGGGGTGGAGTTGCCCACTTTTGCCCACTTTGACCCTGAGCCTTGCAAAACGTTGCCCAAGCGTGCAATAAACGAGCGGGGAAATGTCGCAGCACTTCAAGAACTGACACACAATCGCGCTTTTTTGTCGTATTCTGACAGTATTCTATCATTTAAATTTTTTTATCGTTGAACAACAAAAATCAGGGATCTTTACGCTTCTCAAAAACCGTTTTGCCCCTATGTTGTTTAAACATTTTAATTATATATTAATTTAGAATGTTTAAGGGTGCCATGACCTCATGCGACACCTACATTCCCAGACTTTAAAATGTGTGTTTATGGGAAATAAAATGTGTATAATATTGACAACAAACACATTGTACAAGGATGAGAAGGCAAGGATATTGGGATAGTTATCAGCGGTCAGCGATGAATTGGGGGGCTTGTAGGCGATTGTGTGGCGTTGCTGTCACGGGCCGACTGTCTGCTGTTGCTTGATCGTTTCGATTTCCTGTGTCAGGGTTTCAATCTGTTTTTCGAGTGTGCGGTCTTTTCTGCTACGCCACGCGATGATAACCTGTGGAAGTCCGACGGCGACCACAATGAGTGCCATCAGCCAATTGATGTGTTTGTCGAGACTGTCAAGTTTTCCGCGCGTCCAGGCAACGTCTGTCTCTACCGTTCGAAGCCGTGTGTCTAACCCATCAATCTTCGCGTTGGTTATCGTACTTTCTGTCTTAACTTCCTCTTTGACGATCAAACGGATTTTATCCAGATCGGCATCCGTGAGTTCGCCTATTGCTGGCATGGCGAGTGCACACAATAGTGTCGAGAGAATCAAAATCGTTTTCATGGAAGGTTCCAGTGCCAGTGTTTTATCCCCCTGCGAAGGTAGGAGGGTGGCAGACATCCCTTGTAGGGGTGCTTCGCAGTGCCACCCACAACTGGTTTTTATAGTATATCAGAAAGGCGAACATTAAGCAAGTTACTTTTCGACGCGAAGGTAGGTTGGGCTCAGGGATTTAGCAGTTTTCTGAAAAACCGTGAATCCTGTCCCTGATACGGGGGATTTAGGGGATTGGGGATACGCGGAGTTAAAGGGTTAGAGGGTATCCTGCGTCAAACAACGACACCGCGAGAATCCGTAAAATCCGCGAGAATCCGCGATTCAGACAGTTACACTATTCCCGAATCCCAAGAACTTCGCTCTCATGCGCATACGCAACCTCCGATTAAAGTCGAAAAACCTGTAGTATCCTCCAAAGAATCGCTCTTTTGTAGTTCTGCGGGTGTCGCGCGATCCTTATCGTCTGACGCGTGCCTTCCATTAACCCGTGCCCCTGCACTTTTTAGTTTGCGTCTCTTAGAATCCTGTCAATCCTGATTCTGACCTCTCCCCATAAACGTTCATGTTTAACCCCATAAACGTTCATATTAAAGTCTGGGAAGTCAGGTGTGTCGTGGTCTCGGTGCCCCCTTAAACATTCTTAATTAATATATAATTAAAATTGTTAAACAACATGCATCCAAACGGCAATCTTCTCATTCAGAAACGTCCGGTTTTCTGTTGTGCTAACGAGAAAAAAATGATTCAAAGCAGGAATTGGTGATCAACACATTCGAATAGAGAAAAGACTTGCTTAAATACTTTCTATTATTATACTATATTATTGTATACCATCACATAGTGTTTATTTTCTGTTCACAACACCCCTAAAGTTTGGAGGTTTTGATAAGACACAACTGCAACGTCCACATACCACATAGAGTGCCTTTCTTTCTACTGATAACTATTAACAAAAAAAGGAGCGGATGCCCCGCTCCTTCACAAAACCGGAGAAACCATGTTCGGCTTTGCGTTTTCTATTCTAACATGAAGCCAGGCCGAAAGTCAAGAGGAGACTTTCCACAATGAAAATGTCGGGAGGTTGACAGGACGAAAAACCTACGTTCACACCTGCCACCGTGCATATCTGAAAATGTGCATACCTGCAGGTGTGCACACCTGCAGAATATCAACCTGCGCTTGTGTCCCTCCGCACCGTTTGAAATCCGTAACCCCGCCCAAAATCTAACGTTTTTATCTATGTGTGCAGAACATCACACCTGCACACGTGAAGACGTGCATACCTGCAAGTGTGCAGGTGTGCAACATTGCCCCCGTGCAAACTCGCGATTCTCGTAGGGGTGGGGTTTCCCCGCCCACACAGATCGTAGTTCGTAATGAAATGGAGAGGTTTTTGCTTGGGTATTTCTGCAGGGCTACGGAAGGACATTTGATTTATCAAACCAACCTGAACGAACCGCAAGGAATAATTAAAAAATGAAAACGTTAGCGATTTTAAGTAGGAAAGGCGGAACCGGCAAAACCACGCTCGCCACGCATTTGTCCGTCGCCGCGGAACGTGCCGGACACACGACCGCCCTCATAGACTTAGACCCACAGTCTTCCGCGGCGAAATGGCGCGACAACCGCGAGGGCGACACACCCGCCGTCATTTCCACAAACTCGGAACGCCTACACCACATCTTGAAACTTGCAGCAGACAATGGCGCGACGTTCGCGATTCTCGATACCGCACCGCATACCGAAGTCGCAGCCCTCGAAGCGGCGCGTGCTTCCGATATGGCGTTAATGCCCTGTAGACCCTCACTCCTCGATCTACAGGCGGTCGGCTCAACGATCGATGTCGCGCAACTCGCCAGAGTGCCGGCACACATCGTTTTCAACG
>JAGFCB010000262.1 GCA_022394775.1 Candidatus Poribacteria bacterium | reverse complement strand
TCATAAACGCTTTTTCCGAACATATCGTTAAATAATGCAACTTTTCGACACTTCAAATCAGTCACTTAAAGTTAAAAGGCAGCTCAATTTCGGAGGGATGCTTAAGATGACCCAGAACGATGCTGAACTCATTCAAAGAATATTACAAGGCGACCAGGACGCGTTCGCTGCTTTGGTCAACAAATATCAAAAAGGGATTCACGCGCTTGCGTGGCGGAAAATCGGTGACTTTCATATCGCACAAGAGATTACACAAGATACATTTCTTAAGGCGTACCAGAATCTTGGAGACTTGAAAAGCTACAATTCGTTTGGTGGCTGGCTCTATGTGATTGCGGCACGTTTGTGTTATGACTGGCGGCAGAAGAACGCCATGCCGATGGAATCCATGGACAATATTGATGCAAGTGAGGTGGATCACGTGTCATATTCTCGATATGTAGCAGACAAACAGGCGACAGAAGCCGATGAGACACGCCGCGAAGTCGTCAAGAAGCTGCTTCAAAAGTTACCGGAAAGTGAACGAACAGTGATAACGCTTTTTTATCTCGGTGAGATGACAATCAACGCCATCAGTGAATTTCTCGGCGTATCGCCGAACACTATCAAGAGTCGTCTCAGCCGCGCCCGCAATCGTTTAAAGAAGGAGGAAGATATGATCCAACAAAACCTTGGTAGTTTCCAACTGCCTGCGAACTTAACAGAAAACATCATGCGCGAAGTCTCGCGTCTCGTTCCCGCTGCGCCTGCTGCGAGTAAGCCGGTATTGCCGTGGACACTCTCTGCAGCCTCTGCTGTTTTGATTTTTCTACTGATGGGTGTTGGTACCCAATACCTCTCGCGTTTTCAGAAACCGTATAGTCTAAATGCCACCTCGGAACCGACAGTTGAGATTATTGAGGCAGTATTTGTCTACGATTCTCCAGCGAAACCCGCCGTGCGGAACCAGGTCGGAAGTACTGCTATGCCCGGTAAAAGTCCGGGGACAGGTCAACAACCTGATGCGCAACGCTTCGCTGCGGCGGCGGTTGATGAAGTGGAAGTTTCAACCCCGAAACAGCAGTGGACGCAAACAAAAGGACCGGAAGGCGGTATGGCTACCAGTTTCTTCACAACGAATTCTGGTGAGGTTTACGCAGGGACATCAACGAACCTTTACAAACTCGGCGATGATGGAGGGACATGGCGACGCGTCAACGCGAGAAGCATCGGTTCACTGAGCCTCCAAGATTGGATAGGGGGCGCGGTACAGATGGCAGAACACGGTGATAGGCTTTATCTCGCCACCGATACCGAAGTATTAGCATCCGAAGATAACGGGGAAACGTGGCATGCGTTGGGTACCCATCCAGAAGGGATTTCCAGAGGATTTGTGGTGACTGACGCAGGGTTTTACCTCGCGCTTACGAATGGCGTTTACTACTCGAAAGATGGTAGACCGTCATGGGTAGCACTGAAAGATGGTATGCGTCTGAAGAAGATCCATGCCCTCGTTGCCGTTGAAAACAGTGTGTTTGCTGGAACCAATAGCGGACTCTATCGACTTAACGCTCAGTCTTGGGAATTGTTGTCAGTGGGTCCGATAGATAAGCACGGTGAAAAACCGGTAATCCACGCTTTAGCTGCTTCAGAACATCGCCTCTATGTTGCAGCAGGCGGAGAATTTAAAAGGGGATTCGGCGCGCTATTCAGCTCCAGAAAAACAGACGATGATTGGTGGTCACTTTATCGCTCAACAGATCAGGGTGAGTCTTGGTATCCTATAGATCCATGGGAAAGGCAGGAACGTGAGACGAGTAGACAGCGGAAGGATCGTCAATTTTCCAATACGCCTCCACCGGGGACAGATGACCTTCCGACCGTCAAGATATTCACAACGGGTGC
>JAGFCB010000042.1 GCA_022394775.1 Candidatus Poribacteria bacterium | reverse complement strand
TAGGTTAGTTCGGTTATAGACTTCTCCCTGAATAACCGAGTTGTTGCTTATTGCAACGCTTTTATTTCACCCCATGTCGTTGTGAGTTTACCAGTCGCTGTGACATTACCCCGAAGGTGTGTGGTCCGTAAAGTCGTAACATCACCGTTATGCCAGGGATTAGCAACGCAAACCCTGCAATCATTAAAACAATTAAACTCGTTAAGGAAAATGTCATTTTTATTTTATATTTTATTTGATATAAATATAAATTTATCGTGATAAATGTGTTTTTTGCGGGTTTTCCGCCGAAAAAAGTGTTGGGGGTTGGGCGTTGGAAGGTTTTCGCAGATGATCAAGGGACTGATGGCAGAAATCCCTACGGCACAGGAACCAACGGTTTCCTATGCTACAAGGAAAACTCAGTTTTCGGATTTTACTATAAAATACGGTGAGTTTGAAAATAAAATTGAATCTCCGGTAGGTGTTTTTGCTTGGGTGTTTCCCCTTAGGTTGAACGGGAACGTACTAAAAATCGCACACAACTCAGAATTTTTAAGCAAACAGAGAAATATGAAATCACCTAAAACCGAGTCAAACCTAACGCATTATGATACCGACACGGTTTGAGATGTTGGGTTTCGCTAAACCTATCGACTCGAAGGGTTCACTGAAGCGCGGGAGGTTATGTATAGCGAAAATGTCCGTGTGGTTTACCGCTCAACCCAACCTACGTCGATATTCGTATTTCATTCACTAACCTACGTTTAATTACCAAACTCACGTTAACTTATAAGTATTCACTGGCACAAACTGGGAAGTTTGTGCTACAAGGGACAACTTAGGTTATGAAAGTTTTAGACCCCCTAAATCCCCTTATTAGGGGACTTTGAGAGGAAATGCGTAAAATGAACGCTTTGATAGCATCGAAAATAATTAACTGTTAGGTTGCGGGCAATCAACAGACGGTAATGAATGGTGGCTGTCGCGCAAAGACCACAATCTAACAGATTGTGGTACAAAAGAATTCTGATTTTCGTGGACATTCGACGCACTGCAGGGTTTGAAACCGCGCCAGCGAGGGGTCTGCGTAAGTCCTATTTAACCCGAAACACGCGCCGGACGCATTCCGAATTTCAAGGTTCCCTACGCCTTGAACCGCAATGCTGGCACGTGTTCGCGGGTGTTTTTGTTTTCTATGGAGGAGAATAATATCTTCCTCACACTAAAATTATACGCCACATTTTGGAATTAAGTCAAATTTTTTTAGAAATACTATAATTTTTTTAGATAGGGTGTTTCTGCGGATTTCTTCAATATCTGTGTAGAAATGTTAGATTTTTCATTGTATTTTGTAGGAGTGTCTTATCAGATGTTGTCCCTCTGGGGCTTGATTTTTTAGGGGATAACGCGTTCTACAGAGAGACCGCCCCTCTGGGGCTAAGAGGTTGAATCCACGATTTTCTATAGATATATGACCCCTACGGGGTAAAGAACCACCTGAAGCCTCTTCTTGAAATGTTCAAAAACTCGTTAGTGGCAAGTTGGGTTAGTATAACTGAATATCCCAGGCTGGTAGATGCGGTTTCTGAACCACTTTCTTACTGGTAACCGGAAACTGATTTACCTTGACATTCCTGATAAACTGTTTTAAAATTAGAGCAGGAGGTAAAAAAATTAACTTATGAAAACACTACTTTTAACAACAAATTTTGACTTACAAACGTTGCCAAAATTTGGAAGAATTATCAAATATAGCACGAGTCTATGTCTGATGATGCTCCTTTGTGTGGGCGTTGCAAACGCGGCAGACTCCTTCGGTGATCCGTTTGAAGGTGGCGATTTGAAGAACCCCAATTGGGAATGGCAGAACGAACCCCCGAAATGGGATGTTGGCAAAACACGGGAAAATTACCTGTATATTGACAGCGAACCCAACCGAAATCTCTGGGCAAATGATATGTCTCATTTCTTGTATCAGGAAACCGATACGGATATGTTTGATGTCGAAACCCGCTTCTTCGCCAAATGGGATACGAGCTCTGGCGTTAATGGACTGGTCGTGAAAAGCCCATCAGATGATA
Source organism: Candidatus Poribacteria bacterium (assembly GCA_022394775.1). GTDB lineage: Bacteria > Poribacteria > WGA-4E > WGA-4E > WGA-3G > WGA-3G. Next base: position 391 of record JAGFCB010000042.1, on the reverse strand, counting down.
ATTGGGTAACCATCAAATTCTGGTCCCGAGATGCGGGGGCGAAAGGTCATATCCAGTATCAAACTAAGCAAGCCGGGATGGGACCGCCTGATATCCAATGGAGATTTGGGGATTGGGGAGACATCGAAATGGCACTCCGACTCAAAAAAGACGGCGATACCTACACAGCTTGGTATAAAGCGTCGGAAGATAAGGACTGGATGGATATTGGAGAAGGCGACTTTGAGTTGACGCCACCTTTGTGGCTCGGAATTTATGCAGGTGTTGCTGCAGGCGCGGGCAATCTTGAAGTCGAATACGAATACTTCAGAGACAACCTAAACCCGTTCCCCGTTGAACCCGGTGGAAAAGCGACAACAACTTGGGCAGCAGTAAAGTCTCAATATTAAGG
>JAGFCB010000052.1 GCA_022394775.1 Candidatus Poribacteria bacterium | reverse complement strand
AAGGATTTTACACCGAAACGCATCCTCGTTGTCAAACTTGATCATCTTGGAGATGTCCTGTTAGCAACACCCGTGTTTTCCAATCTACACCAAACGTATCCAAACGCCGAACTGCACGCGTTGACGGGTGCATGGAGCCGTGTCGTTTTAGAGAAGCATCCTAATGTCAATAAGGTGCTGGAATACAATTCACCTGCTTTCTCTCGCACAAGTGAACCGACTTCGCTAAAACAAACGTTTCAACTCTACCGAGAGTTACGCCGTCAAAAATACGATCTGTTAGTGGAGCTCCGAAGCGATTGGCGTATTGTTTGGTTCGCTTTATTGCGAGTTACACCGAAACGCCTCGACCGAGCGGCATTGCAAGTTGCGAACAAATTAGGCTTCCCACAATTCACTGGAGATCATGAAACGACACGTAACCTTGATGTCTTACACAAAGCAGGCATACCAACACCCATACAGACCACTTCCTTCTCAATAACAGCAGAAGAGAAGAAATGGGGATCCGATTTTCTTTCATTGCTTCAAATTGACAGAAAACGACCGTTAATTGCTATTCATCCAGGCTCCCCAATTCCACTGAAACGGTGGATGTCTGAACGGTATGCAGAATTGGCGGATTGGCTAATTGCACAAAAACGTGCAGAAATCCTGTTTGTCGGTGTGAAAGACGAAATCCCGATAATCACCGAAATCCAAGCACTGATGCAGGCGGAATCAAATAATATTGCCGGTAAAACGACTTTGACCCAATTGGCATCAATTTTGCATAAGTGCAATGTGTTTATTGGTAACGACAGTGGCCCGATGCATCTTGCTGCAGCGGTAGGCACGCAGACAATCGGACTCTATGGACCCGGTGATCCAATCCGTTTCGGCCCCGTCGGACCAAAGTGTCAGACAATTCGACAGAAACTTGACTGTCCTCCGTGCCTTGGAACGACCTGCCAATTCGGAAAAGAGGGGTGTATGTCCAAAATTCAAGTTGCTGACGTGATTCAGACACTTGAGCATGGTAGGTATTTTCCCTCAGAAAATAGCAAGATTTGACCACAAACGAAGTATCTATCACCAGAGGGAAATTAACTTGACATATTTTTAAAAAAAGGTTATAATGTTCTATAAGGTAGCATCTATAGAAAATAAGCCTTAGTCACTCAGCAATTAACTTTTGCTCTGTCTGTGCATCGGAAATGCCACAATCGGGTTTAACAATAAAATGTGGTTTTTGGAATGCTACAGAATTTATATGGAGGAATTCAAAGAAATGCAATCGAGATTAACGTGGCTCGTGCTTGCCATTTTTGCAGTTGGCATCATGAGCGTTGGCATTGTAGGGTGTGGTGGCGACACTGAAGAAGAAGCCCCCGAAAAGCCAACAACAAGCACCACAACAGGTGCTACGACCGAAGAACCCGCAGTTGCTGCAAGACCACCGATCGACTTTGCGGCGGAAAAAAAAGCGATTCAGGAAGTCTACAGCGCGTTCTACGCAGCCTTTAACGACGAAGATATCAAAGCCATTCAGGAAACCGTTGAGACCAGCTCCATTGTATTCGGAACCATCTTTGCTGGAAACGAGCCTGTGCCTTTAGCGAAAGGATGGAAGAATGTCGAAATCGGGATTAAGGGTTTATGGATCGGCATCGGCACAAAAGGCGCTAAGTGGGGACAGAACGACAAGTTGACAGATTTTTGGATCGGCTATAAAGGCAGCAAAATTGAAGCCGCTGCAATAGGTTACAACTGCTACAAAGGCTCCTTCCCGGGGGAAACACATCTCTATTTGATAAAAGATCCCAAGGATGGGTGGAAAATTCATGAACTTGATAGCAGCACCGAAAACAACCTTGGTATCTTCGGTTTTCACAAAGGCAAACCGCGGGCTGAAGAGTTCATGAGGGTTACCAGAGAAAAGGACAAAGCCGAATAACGTTCCGTACGTCTTGCTGAAAACTGCCCCTTTTTGTGCAGCGTCAAAAGAGACTGCCCCTTTTTGTGCAGCTTAACACCCTTGATGCAGGGATTTATCGCTAATTCAGCGGTTTTTACATTGGCATGGAAATTGCATATATCTTCTGCATCAACAACTTTTATTTTTGTAGGATACGCAACCAACATCCCTTGGAGGAATAACGAATGAGCGTAAAAAGAACCTCTGGTGCCTTTATGACTTCATTGATACTCCACGCGGTCATTATTTTCGTTGCTGGCATTTACTTAGTCACGCAAACGGAACAATTCAAAGACCTCGTGGGTGCTGAAGTGCTCCAGCCCAAGGAGCCCCCGAAGCCTAAGGTCCGGAAACCCGTCGTGAAGCCGGTTATTAAGCCGACTGTCCCGACACAAAACACGGTCGTCGTCGAACAGGTTCAGGTGCAACCGCGTGTAACGACCGCATTTGTCGCGAAGTCCAGCTTCCAACCGCAGACGGTCCTCGAATTTTCAAACCAGACTGTTAAAGTCGATGCACCGATCAATCCGAACGTCCCGAAAGTCGTTACACCGAACGCACCGGTGCCGACGGTTGTAACACATACGGATCTACCCGTATCGGACGCACCCGGTGCCTTGGCGTTCTCCGCCCCTGTCGCAAGTGCCCCCTCCGCCGGACCGGCTAACATCGGTCGTGGTGTCGCTGGTACCGCAGTACAGGTGAAAGTCGCTTTTGAACGTCCACCCGGCCTCGCAATGGTCGAAAACGTCGGCGCAGCACGTGATGCCCTTGGCGATGTCGTTGAAAACATCACCCTCGGTAACGTTGAAGTACCACCCCTGCCGAGAGGCGAACCCGGTGGTCGCGTTATCGGTAAAGGTAAAGACATCCGCGGCGTATTCCGTTTCACACGGATTCGACACAGTCTCTCTGACTGGTGGGCAGATGCTTCTTCACTCAACGCATTGACGAAGTGGCTCAATGAACGTACAAAAATCAAAACCGACATGAACGTTGAAGGCGGCGCATTGAAACTTACCGATGCAAACCTCTTCAAAACACCGTTCGTCTTTATGACAGGACACGATCCCTCACTCGTCCGTTCTCGTAACTTGCTCGGACGGCAGTATGGTGGTGGTAAAATGGACAGCCGTCTCACTGAGACTGAAGCTGCCGGTATGCGCCGCTACCTCGTCGAAAAAGGTGGATTCCTTGTCTTTGACGACTGCGGTGTGAACGCACCCGCGCAGGCAATGATTCGTCTCTTCCTCGCACAGATGCGCTACGTTATGCCTGAGTATCAGATTGAACGGATTGCCAATGATCACGAAGTTTATGACAACTTCTATGAAATGGGCGGACCCCCAGTCGGATTCGACATCTTCTGGTGGGGCACACGTCCACCCAAGCGGAACTACCTCGAAGGTATCTCCGTCGGTGAAAAGTTGTCCGTTATCGTTGTCCGTCGTGACTATATGTGCGCAATGGAGTCTGTCAGTCTCCCGACACGTAGTGTCCACTATTCACCCGGTGTCTATCGTTTCATGACGAACGTTGTGGTGTATGCCTTGACGCACGGTCAGATCTCTGACTACTCCGGTTATGTGCCCGAAGATACGTTAGCCAAGAAAGAACTCCCGACACGCGCACCTGAAGCCGCGAAGGTCGGCAGTTTTGAATAAGGCTTTTGTCTCTTAGTGTGGTTTTTCAACCGCACACCACAAATGATCTAAGGCTGTTTAGTTATCCATCTCGGACAACTCAACAGCCTTAGTCTTTTAAACCACCTAAACCCTCTTTCAAGCAATCTGAACACAACGCCTAATTTTCCCCAACAATATCTCCTGAGCGAATTTCACCAGTCTTTTAGAAAAGTATAATCAATGTGGAACCTTTTTTGTTTATGGGTGTGAATAAGGAAAAAAGAGTTGTTCATTTACATATTCAGATAGGAGGGTTTATAAAGTGAAAAAAAATATCGTAAGAGTTGTCTTTTCTTTCCTTCTTTTAACGCCGTTGTTAACTTTGTTAGGGTGCTCGGGTTGTGAGAAAGAGGCGGCGGAAGTAGATCCAAATGTTCATACGCACCCAGGAGGTGTCCCGCATAGTCACGGACCAGAAGATACAGTACAATCTCCTGAAAGTGAAACGACTGAAGGAACAGAAAGCGTCATGGAAGCGGAAGGTGAAAAGAGTGATCCGTCCGCGGGGCCGATTGACAAGGACATTTTAGCTGCTTTCACGCCAGCGATAGCACTAAAAGATACGTCCCCGGAACTCGCTATTGAGAAAATGCATGCCATCGCAAAAGAACTTGGGGAGGGTGACCCGGAGATGACCGAGTATTATCACCTCCTTGGGCACAGCCTAATACCACAGCCCCCGGAAGGCGTGAAGCTCCAGCCAAATAGAGCAGCCCTACCACCAATAGAGTCACAACGGTTTTTTGAACTGAAGGAGAAACTTTTCGGGTTAAACGAAGAAGAGCAGCAAAGACTTGAAACGGCCCGTGTGGGAAACAGGTGGAATCAGGAAAGATATGAGGTGATTCGTCAGACTGAACCGATAAGAGACTTTCGACAGTGGATGAAAGAAAATGCCCCTGATGAATCGGCAGTTGTTGAGGAATATTTTTACGAAAAGATGAAAATGGGAGCATACCCAAGGGACGCGCCACTTTCAGAACAAAATTTCCGAGATACCAAAGCGCGTGTAGATTTTCAATACAATACCTTCTTTGAGGCACTTGAACTTCTACCGGAGGACTCGGTGACTTTAAACGCGCTGTTAGATGCAAGTGATTATCCTACTATCGAAGAAAAACTGCGCGATGAGATGGCAACAATTCAAGCAGACCCGCCGCCACCGAATCCAATTCCCGCGCCTCACACAATAGATATGGAACATGAGGCTGACAGCATGCATGAACATGCTGGAATGATACCACGCCCAAATGAAATTACTGAGGGGGAGGTTGTAGAACCAAGGAAGAGTTTCCAAGAACGGGCAAATCGTGCCCAACAACTTTTGCAACAATATGGTCGCGAAGAAGGCTTGCGTAGGCTCAAAGCAGAGGATCCGGATATTGCGGCGCAACTTGAAAAAAGCACCCCAAACCGTCAGTCCACGCCGAAGTAAGGATGTACCAAGACAAAAACTACAGATGGAGGGAAAGTTTGAAGCTTTCCCTCTTAAATATTTCATTGAGAAAGCATTGGAAGCCCTTGTTGCTTGGAGGACTTCTTCTCTTGTCTTTCGTGTTAAAATTGAACCATCTCGGGCACCAGCGTCTTATTGGTGTTGATGAATGTTGTCATGCCCTCGTTGCCAAAAATCTGCTTAAACATCCCCTGAAACCACTCCCCATTGAAACGCCGTACCTTTCACAGTTATCCGAAACCGGACATCAGCGAAACAATTCGTAAAAAATCCAGATTTTTCCATTTTTTTCACATTATGCAATATCTTCTGCCCGAAATCGCGTCTTTAATAAGCAATAGAATAGTTATCGGAGTCAGTGTCTCCAATTGTCAGTTAATCTCTTGTGGCAGTTTGATTGATTGTTACTACCACAACTGACAACCGATAACCGGCGACTCTTTGTTAGGAGAGAACCTCGTGGAAAAGGAAAACCATGTTCAGTTAATTCGCAAAATCTTGTCAGGCGACGATGAGGCGTTTAACATTTTAGTCCAAAAGTATCAAAAAAGTGTTCACACCCTTGTGTGGCGAAAGATTGGCGATTTTCACTATGCTGAAGAGATTACGCAAGATACTTTTCTCCAAGCTTATGAAAAACTTTCGAC
>JAGFCB010000158.1 GCA_022394775.1 Candidatus Poribacteria bacterium | reverse complement strand
TCTATTCCCAGACGAAATCCGGTATTTCTGCGGATTTCCTCAATATCTCGGTAGAGAAACACAAAACAACCCGAGACGACTCCGAAACCTTGAAGAATTAAAAAACCTCTCGAATCCCGAAGCGAGGGTATCTCGGTAGAGAAACCTTGAAGAATTAAAAAACCTCTCGAATCCCGGAGCGAGGGTATCTCGGTAGAGAAACCTTGGAGAACTCAAAACCTCTTGAATCCCGGACGGACGGTATCTCGGTAGAGAAACCTTGAAGAACTCAAAACCTCTTGAATCCCGGAGGGATGGTATCTGTGTAGAAAAACCAAACCCCACACACCTAAGCCCCGGAGGGGCGATATCTGTAGAGAGCTACAGCGAAAATTAACGGAAAAATCCCTAAATTGACACAGATGGTGTGCCTTCAAAACGTAACAGCCAAATTTGTGTCGGTCTCGGTTAGTAAATGTCGCCGCGATTGTCAATTTGTACAATGCGAATGCATCGATTATCTCTGTCAACTCGGTAAATGAAACGAATATCTCCTATCCGGTAACGATAACGGTCACTTTTTCTTCCATAGAGCGGCTTGATTGTTGTAGGGTTTTCATGCCTAAACGGCGAGTGGATAATGTGCTCAAAGGCACTATTAATTCGTTCCTGGGTGGTCCGGTCCCGTCGTTTGATGAAGTTTTCGACTTTTCTCGGCAGCGGCTCAAGCGTGTATGGCTGACGATTCACAGCCCAATCTCCTCTTTGATTTGTGACCACGGTTTTCCGCCACCAGTATCCAATTCCCGTTCCGCCTCAGCAATATCTGCTAAAACATCGGGTTCTGAGTTAATCAAGGCGGTTTCACGCCATCCGGAGAGAAACATTGTGAGTGTGCTAACGTCTTTTTTGCCTTCTGAGATCCGCGTTATTAATTTTAACAATTCCGCGAAGAATTCAACAAGTTCTTCAGCTTCCAACCACTTGAGCCAATCCAAATGTTTTGAGGTTGGAATAGACTTGACGAACAGTTCATCGTTCATGAGGTGTCCCACAACAAGTTTAGTTTTTTTCATTTAAAACCTCCGCGTGTGCAGGTATTAGGTTTAGGTGCATTATACACGATGTATCAGTAACGTTCAAGATTTTTCGGATGATGGCGCAGTTCTACACAGATGTCGCACCTACGGCACTGATGACAAAGAAACACAAAACAACCTGAGACGACTGCGAGGTCTTACGGTATTTTCGTGGACACTCATAATAGATGCCGCACCTACGGCGCTGGATTTTTTTACCCGTGCCGCATTCTACACAGATGCCGAACCTACGGTGCTAAAGACAAAGAAACACAAAACAAACCCAGACGACGCAGAAACCTTGAAGAACTAAAAAACCTCTTGAATCCCGGAAGGATGGTATCTGTGTGGAAAAACTAACCCAACCCGAGACAACGCACAACACTTGAAGAACGCAAAAACCTCTTGAATCCCGGAGGGATGGTATCTGTGTAGAAAAACACAACCCCACACACCTAAGCCCCGGAGGGGCGATATCTGTAGAGAGCTACAGCCAAAAAATAACGGAATGGATTGAGTCTATTCCCAGACGAAATCCGGTGTTTCTGCGGATTTCTTCAAGTACGCCGAAAAAAAAAAGAAGCGCGCCGTTAAAGCGCGCTTCTCAGGATACACAATCGGTTATTCTGGATTGAGTGCTATATTGCGGAAGATATGCTGTGCTATTTTCCTTTCGAGAGACACATCACGGAACCATCTGGAAGTCTAAATGTTTTTTTAAGTTCCGCCAACGATGCACGGATAGCCCGTAATTTTGGCAGCGATGGAATGTGTAAATAGACCCTTAGGAGTTTGCTCCGTTTGATACTATCCACGCCTTCGTATCCCTCTAAAATTTTCTGATATGTTGAATAATTCATTTTAATTTCCCCGAAACCTTGTGAGACAGGTGTCCCGAAATCGGCTACGACTTACGCAGCCCCCGCGCAGGCGGGGTTTCAAACCCCGCCTGCAGGGCTTGAACAAGGTCGCTATAGGAGACAGCAACCGGGTCGGCAGTGTCTAAATGTAGTATATTTTTTACCTGCTGATGTTCATTTATTGCTTCGGCTTCCGTTTGTCCTTGAAACACCGTTTCCAATTCGATGAAGTGCCCTAAATCGGCAACTCTATCCAGATGAATGCGGGTGTTGTTGAACATCCAGACCTCTCGCTGTTTCTGGACGATTACTTCGACACTCAGTGCAGCAGTTAGCAATGTTTTAAGGGTTGACGGATTTGTTACTTCACTGAGTTGGTACTGGCTGTAGCGTGACTCGTTTTTATTTGGGCGCTCATAGTAGATGAGCCAGCCCTCACCTGTCTCGCGGATCTCACGTAATTTGAGACGTGGTTTGCAGACTTCTAATATAGAGGAATCTTTTACCGGCGTCACATAAAAATACGTATCAATTTGATTTATGGTTTCACGATGTACCGCCTTTAATTCAGCTAACTTTGGGTAGAGACTCTCAAAAGATTGACAGTGTGCTTTAAACTCTAAATTTGTTGCCATATTTTAGATATTAGGTAGAATTTACGCAGTCCCCACGCAGGCGGGGTTTCAAACCCCGCCTGCAGGGCTAAATTTGTTGCCATATTTTAGATATTAACCCAAGCCACAAACTGGGAAGTTTGTGCTACAGTACTACAGGTTTCCACTCCATTTTTTTCCGTGCTTTATTCGATTTCCGCAAAGTCTGCATCGGACTGGAAATCATCAACACATGAGCGGTTGCAGCGTTCACCGTTGGTTAATAACCAGCATGCCTGATGGTTTAATTTGATAGCACTCGTGACACATGTCCGCAACTGCTCCGGGTCAAAACCGCGTCCTAACAAATAACTGTAGCTGCCGGCTCTCATTGCCCGTTGTCCTTGGTCATTATCACGGACAATTGCGACAATTTTGATATGCGGGTGATACCGCCTGATGTATTCAAAGAGCCGTCCTCGCATGCGGCGAGTGTAATCAGCAATCACCATCCGATATTTGCGTATTTTCAACAGACCGATGGCTTCCGAACTCCGTTCTGGAAAATCACATCCAAAGCCTTCGGATCGGATAAGGTTTCGTACCTTGTCATGTAAATTGCCATCCCGTGAAACGAGCATCACATCGCCTTGCAATTCAGAGATACTGAAGTCCTCTTGAATATCAAGCGGGATACGTGCTTCGCGTGTTCGCCACTCTAAGGTTCGGCGTGCCCGTTGTACGCGTTCTTCAACCTGATTAAGTCTCTCGTCTAAGTCTGGAAGCGGCTTAAAAAATTTTTTCATCTATTTTTCCTAAGAACTATGTATTACTGCAGGGTTTTTGCTTGGGCATTTCTTCAGGGTTTCAAACCCCGCCTGCAAGGGGGCTCTGAGAATCTTCTAATGCTAAAAGATATTAACTGGAGAATGTTACTCTATTGTATCGTATATATATGACAGATAGCAACCGATTTTTGTTGCTAAAAACCGCAAAATTCTATAAAATTCCCAGTATCAGGAACTCACAACCGAAACCATCACAGACGTGGGCACACTCCATGTGCTGTTACAGTCATAGATACACCACCGGCAAAAAGGATAGAAAAATGTCTGCACCCCAACTTCCACTCCCACAGCACTTCGATGCCAATCAAGTAGACCAAGTCTGGCGGATCCCTTATCAAGAACGCCAGCAAGCGTCGCTCGCTTGGGCAGCGCAACACGCAATCGCTCCAGCATCCGATGACGATTTTCGGACCTGTCTGCTCCTTGTCGATGTCCAAAATACATTCTGTATTCCGGGTTTTGAACTGTTCGTCGGGGGTCGGTCGGGAAATGGCGCGGTAGCGGACAATATTCGGTTGTGCCAGTTTATCTATCGCAATCTACCCCATATTACCAAGATTGCTTGCACACTGGATACGCATACGGCGATGCAGATATTCCACGAAGTCTTCTGGATTAACGATGCGGGTGAGCATCCACTCCCATTACAGACGCTGATGACGCCGGAAGACATTGAGACAGGGAAATGGCGTGTCAATCCTGCTATAGCCGGTAGTATCAATCTTTCCGATATCCCGCAATCCGATCAATACACGTGGCTCAAAGCGTACGGCGAGCACTATGTCAAAACGCTTACTGCCGATGGTAAATATCCGCTTGCGATCTGGCCCTATCACGCAATGCTCGGTGGGATTGGGCATGCCGTTGTCTCCGCTGTCGATGAAGCCTGCTTTTTCCATACGATTGCCCGTAAGACGCAAGTCCATTATGAAATTAAAGGGCAAAATCCGTTGACTGAAAACTATTCCGTCTTACGTCCAGAAGTGCTTAACGACGCGGACGGTCAGCCGATCGCAACGAAAAATAGCGCGTTTCTCGACATACTTCTCGGATACGACCGAGTCATTATCGCGGGACAGGCAAAGAGCCACTGCGTTGCGTGGACTGTCAACGACCTGCTTGCAGAAATTGAGCAAACCAATATAGCGTTAGCCAAGAAAATCTATTTGGTGGATGATCTAACTTCACCGGTTGTTGTGCCGGGCGTCGTAGACTATACAGAACCTGCGGACGCTGCGTTTGCTAAGGCTTCGGACGCGGGGATGCATGTGGTGCAGTCAACAACTCCGATTGGGGATTGGATAAGGTAAAGTCAACCCCCTAAATCCCCCTTATCAGGGGGACTTGGAGACGAAGAAACCCCCTAAATCCCCTTATCAGGGGGACTTTGAAAAGAAGAAAATCCATAAACCCCTTATCAGGGAAAATGGCTATCAGCAATCAGATGTCAGTCCTCAGCAAGAGGTGTTAGATACAAGGGACAGTTTTAGTGAGCTAACCCCCTAAATCCCCCTTATCAGGGGGACTTTGAAAAGAAGAAAATCCATAAATCCCCTTATCAGGGACTTTGAAAAGAAGAAAAACCATAAACCCCTTATCAGGGACTTTGAAGTGTTAAGAAGATGAAGACGATAAAGCATAACACAAGAGCAGTCAGACAACAGCGGGTGAGACGACAATCTTACCCCCCTGATAAGGGGGGCAAGGGGGGTTATATTTCTTACAACAAAAATCTAAAACAAAAGGCACGCAAAAATCGGAAAAATCCAACCTCAGCAGAAAAGAAACTCTGGTATGAAGTGTTAGGCAATAAACGATTGGACAATCTAAAATTCACCCGTCAAAAACCCTTGGATGAATATATTGTTGATTTTTATTGTGCTGAACTCAGGATCGCTATTGAGATTGATGGGGATACGCACGCAGATCAAGAACAGTACGATAAACGCAGAACTGAAAATCTCAACAAATATGGCGTTGAAGTGATTCGATACACCAACGCTGAAGTCCTAAATAACCTTGAAGGGGTGTATCAGAATTTATGCCAACGTATATCTGTGATAAAATCGGCTAAATCCAAAACCCCCTAAATCCCCCTTATCAGGGGGACTTGGAGACGAAGAAAATCCATAAATCCCCCTTATCAGGGGACTTGGAGATGGAGGACTTAACCCCCTAAATCACCCTTATCAGGGGGACTTGAAGAGGTGATTCATTATGGAAGATAGACGAACAGAATTAGGAACCTTCGCACGGCTGTCTGGAATGATGTTTCTACAGTTCGCTATATGGGGTGCGTGGGCAGTACTTATCGCTGGTCACATGCAAAATCTCGGATTCAGCGGTAAACAGATTAGCTACGTCTTCGGCACGACTGCTATTGGTTCGATAATCTCCCCTATCATCGCCGGATGGATCGCGGATCGCTTGATGCCTGCACAGGTGTTCGCAGCGATCTCTCATCTACTCGGTGGCGTCTGCCTTGTCATCGCGTGGAAACAGACATCCTTTCCAATGATGTGGGCAACAATTTTCCTGCACGCTGTTCTCTATATGCCCACGATCGCACTAACCAACGCGATCGCTTTCCATCACATGGGACAATCCGATAAATTCGGAAATATCCGGGTCTTCGGAACACTCGGATGGGTCGCGATTAACTGGATCTTGAGCCTGTATCTTCGATTCTGGGAAGGACAAGAGACAACGCTTCCACATGTCGGTGACTGTCTCCTCTTTGGTGCTGTGCTCTCCTTCATTATGGGTGCTTACTGTTTGACACTCCCGAATACACCCCCGAGCAAAGCCGCAAAGAACCCTTACGCCTTTCTCGAAGCCTTCTCGCTTGTCGCAAATCGGAACTTCGCTGTACTTCTAATTATCTCTTTCGTTGTTGCTATTGAACTCCCCTTCTATTACAACTTAACTTACCTATTTCTGACAGAGGTAGAACACGGCGTTGGATTAGCAGGGAGCAGTGCCAATTTCGCGATGAGTCTCGGACAGGTTGCCGAGGTTTTGCTCATGCTCTTACTCTTTCCGTGCCTGCGTCGGTTCGGCATGCGGTTTACTATCTTTCTGGGCATCCTTGCGTGGCCCGTTCGGTACGCTATCTTCGCTATTGGTCAACCTGTGTGGTTGGTTATCGGGGCGCAAACATTGCACGGCATTTGCTATTCGTTCTTTTTCGTCGGTGGTATGATTGCTGTAGAACGATTAAGTGCGCAAGATATTCGTGCAAGCTCTCAGGCACTGCTCCTCTTTGTCACGAACGGGTTCGGCATGCTGGTCGGGCATATTGTCAGTGGACGCGTGCATGATTACTTCGCTTATCCGGAGGGTGGACATGCATGGGCAAAAATATTTATGGTGCCAATTGTCATAACGGTTATTGCGGCGATCGTCTTCATCGTGTTATTCAACGAACAGAAATATCAAGCGGACGCGGCAGCAGTGGAACAAGACACTGCCAACACGTAATAAGGATAGGACTTCCGCATGCGGCTCTTTATGTACCACAAACTGTTAGTTTGTGACACAAAAACCCTGGATTTTACGAAAAATTTCATCTAACAGAACGGTTTACATCCAAAATTGCGTAAGTCCTGAAGGAGCAATTATGTCAACTCAGAAAACACTCACCTTTCAACCTACTGGTGGCGATTTAGCGATTTCAGCGATTCAGGATTGGTGTATCACTGTTTCCGACGACGCTTCCGCTTCTGAAAAATACGCCGCTGAAGAATTCCAAAACGGGTTCAATCAAGCAACACGATTAACGCTACCGCTTGTTAACACCAATGCTGATAACGGACAGATCACTATCCGCGCATTAGCCACGTTGGATGATGAAGATATCCAAATCACTGTTGAAAGTGGACGCGTTCAGATCCAAGGCGGTCTACCGCGCGGTGTGCTCTACGCTGTCTATCAGTTCCTTGAAGAACTCGTCGGCATCCGATTCTTAACCGCTGAGCATACCCACATTCCAGATGCATCAGCACTGAAAATCCCATGCGGAAGTTATACCTACTCCCCACCTTTTTCGTTCCGTTGGAGTTATTACCGAGAGAACGCTGAGAACCCAGCATTTGCGGCGAAACGGAAAGTTAACACCGTTACGGACGCGGAAAACCTCGGCGGGAAAACGCAACAGCAGTTGATCAACCACTCATTTCACGCGTTAGTGCCTTACGGTACATACGGCGAAAACCATCCGGAGTACTACGCACTCGTAGAAGGAAAACGGGATACGAATACCCACGGCGGCGGGCCGCAGCTATGTGTGACGAATCCCGAAGTGATTGAAATCGCTGCAGCGTCCGCAATTCAGCAGCTCACGGATCGACCAGAAGCCACCAATATCAGTGTCAGTCAGGCGGATACGGCGGCATACTGTCGGTGTGAAACGTGCGAAGCCCTCAATGAAGCGGAAGATTCACCGATGGGGTCGCAACTGACGTTCGTCAATGCTGTTGCGGAACGCATCGAAAAAGCACACCCGCACGTTAAAGTTGGGACACTCGCGTATTGGTACACTCGCAAACCACCGAAGACGGTAACGCCGCGGCACAATGTGCAGATTCAACTCTGTAGCATTGAATGTTGTACGCTGCACGCGATTGACAACCCGGATTGTGAACAGAACCGAGCCTTTTGCCAAGATACCAACGAATGGGGCAAAATCTGTGATGACATCTGGATTTGGAATTACAATACCAATTTCCGTGCTTATGATCTGCCGTTCCCGAACTTACGGAGTATTGCTCCAAATGTCCGCTACTTCCTGAATAACAATGCCAAAGGTGTATTTATGCAGGCAAACGGCAACGGGTTAACAGGCGAATTTTCCGATCTGCGGAATTACCTCATCTCACACCTTATATGGAATCCTCATCTTGACGCTGAGGCACTTTTAAACGAATTTGTAAATCTCCACTACGAAACCGCGGCACCGGCAATTTTGGAATATATCACCTTCCTCCACGACAATGTTGAATCGAAAGGTCTCCATCCGCGATGTTTCCCGACCCCCGAAGATGTCGGCTTAGATGCAGAGAGTGCCCAGAAAGTTTTTGACTATTTCCAGCAAGCGTTAACACTCGCTGAGAAACCTGAGATTCGGGCGCGTGTCGAAAAAGTCGCTATCGCTGCTTACAAAGCGATGCTCGTCGCAGGCGGCGACATGGCATCCGAAAAACGGCAGACACTGATTGACGCATATATCGCGCTGTGCGAACGTTACAACATGTCACACGCCGCAGAAACGCAAGCAGCGGAAGCGTATTTTGAGGAACTTCGTAACCAATAAGGTGAGTTTGAAAATAAAAATTGAAACGTCCCGTAGGTGTTTTTTATTCAATAACCCACGTTTATAGTAAAACTTACAATTAATGACACATCTATGGCAGGCGGGGTTTCAAACCTCGCCTGCAGTGGGGAGGTTATATAACCCAACTGCAAAGTAATGTAAAATAATGTTTGATCTTCGAGCACCACTCTTCTTAATTCTACTTGTCGCGATGCCTGTGCTAATCCTTGTGCAACGTCGGACGCGCCTCGGTACGACGAAATGGCGGAAACGCGTAACCCTCTGCTTCAGAGGCGCCGCACTGCTATGCGCAATCCTCGCCTTAGCCAACCTCCACCGGACACACAAGGAACAGCGGCTCGCAGTCGTATTTTTAGTCGATACATCTGAAAGCATCGCACAGGTACAATACAAAGAAACCTTCAAACAGATCAATGCGGCTGTCGGGAAATTGAACCCCTCCGATAAGTTTGGCATCATCAGTTTCGCGAAACAAGCCTCGGTCATCACAGAAATCCGACAGAAGCAAGACCAGTTTTTGGAGCGCACATTAGCAGACATACCGGAAACACTCGCCGAACAGACGATAAGCCGAGACAGCACCGATCTCCTGAACGCAATCAAGCGCGCAACCGCCCTATTGCCCGACGATTACCATCGGCGGATCGTCCTGTTTAGCGACGGCATCCATAACACTGGCGGTACATCCATTGAAGATTACTTGCCCCTGCTCTCGGCAAGCGATGTTGAAATATTGACGATACCGTTGAACGCCGTTGACGATGCCGTCCGAGTGACCGAGTTGCAAATACCCAGTCAGGTCCGTAAAGGACAACGTTTCGAGATAGACGCGATTATTGAAACCGACGGGAGTATTCCAAGGCTAAACGCCACCCTTTATCGCAATAACGCGCGCATTGATGCGGTCGAATGGAAATTAGAAACGGGAAGAAACGTTCTATCCTTACCCATGCAACAGATTCAAGAAGAGGGAAACTATAGATATGAACTGAAGTTGAACATAACCGACGAAATCCCAGAAAATAATCAAGGCTATGGCGTTGTAAAGGTTCAGGACAAGCCATACGCCCTGTACGTAGAGCAAGACCTTGCGCAGACGACGTACCTCAGAACTGTGCTTGAAGAGAACGGTTTCGAGGTCGAAATTAGGGAACCTGAGGAGATGCCAACCGAACTGCTGGAACTCCAAGGTAGCGATATTTTGATTCTGAGCAACGTTTCCGCAGATGTCCTCTCACCTGAACAGTTGCAAAACATCGAAAATTATGTTCAGGACCTCGGACACGGATTCGTCGTTATCGGTGGCGAACACGCCTACGGACCCGGAGGCTATACCAATACTGCCTTGGAGCGCGTGCTGCCAGTGAAGATGACACCCCGCGAACAGAAGGACACTGTCGCTGTTTTTTTTGTATTGGATACATCCGGAAGCATGGCGAACTACGTCGCCGGACACCGGCGTAAAATTGATCTCGCTATTGCGGGGATAAGTGCGGGTATTGACAATCTTGAGGAAGATGACGTGGCTGGTGTCATTAGTTTCAGTGCAGGCAAGGATGCTCAAGTCATCTCTAACCTAACATCTGATCGTGATATGCTGCTGCAAGCCGTTGGGAAACTTAAACCGACGGGTGGCACAACGTTAATGAAAGAGGCGATTGAGGCAGCATACGAAACCCTGAAAACAGACGATGCGAAACGGAAACATATTATTCTCTTGTCGGACGGTAAATCTGATGAAGCAGAATCAGAGCTTCTTGCGTTGGCTGGGCAGACTGCTGCAGCACACATCAGTATCACAACGATTGCGATCGGTGACGCAAACAGAGAACTGCTCCGGGAACTTAGCGAGATTAGCGGTGGCAGCCCTGTCATCGTAGAGCACCTTCAACAACTGCCAACACTTCTGATGGAAGCCGTACGAGACGCACAGCGTTACATCGTTCAAGAACCGTTCCAACCTGTTATTACTGCGCCGAGTGAACCCATTATAGCAGGAATCGGGACACCCCCCGAACTTCACGGTTACACTGCGACATCAGAAAAGCCGACAGCACAAATTTTCATCCGTTCGCACAAAGACGAACCGCTCCTTGCAGGTTGGAATTTCGGATTGGGTAAATCAGTTGCGTGGACATCGGACGCTAAACCAGCATGGGCAAAGGAATGGATTCCGTGGCAAGGTTTTGGGAAATTTTGGGGAGGCGTTGTTAATTGGACCCTCCCTGCAGCGGATGTAAATGCTGACTTTGATCTCAGGGCATCTTTCCAACACGGGATCGCAGTGGTTAATCTTGATACGCGCAGTCCATCACAAGCGTCTTATACCGTCCGTGTCGCCGGTCCGAATGGAATCAGCGAACCCATTGAAATGCAGCAAACGACTTCAACACGCTACAGCGGCACATTTCAGATGCAAGGTAGTGGTTCCTACATCATCACTGCACAGCGTGAAGGCGATGGGCACAAACACACAGCAGTTCTGTCGCTCCCGTATCCGATAGAATATGCAGACTTCAGGGTTAACACCGACTTGCTAAAAATGCTTGCAGCTGGCACCACGGGTATTCACAACCCCACGCCAACACAAATCGCAGCATCAGCAGGCACGCCAACGGAGAAGCAGGTTTCACTTGCCCAAACGTTATTAGTCGCCGCCGCGTTTCTCTTTGTATTAGAGATGATCTTGCGACGCTACAGCATAGCGAATAGGCATATTGCAGCGTTCTTTGGACGGCTGCGCGGAAAACCTTTAGATCCACAAGTCATCAGTTCGCCGCTGCACACCACGCCTTCACCCAAACGCGTTATAGAAGACGCAGCATCCCCACAACTATCAGAAACTTCAATGACTCGGCTATTAGCTGCTAAGAGACGGGCGCGTTGATGCTATAGACTTTCACTATTAGTAACCTAAGTCGCCACCTTTTATACACATTGCACTCCGCTGGAGTGCAAGAGGTTAAATACGCCGTTTTCTATAGATATATCACCCCGCTGGGGTGAGGAAAATGGTTGAAAAATCGAGATTCTCCTTTGCCAATTGGTAATACTGCGGCAAAATTTCGATGCCAGTGGAATTTCTTAACAACTTTTGGGCGACCTGACACGTCGTGCCGGAACCAGCAAATGGGTCAAGCACCCAATCATTTTCTTTTGTAAATAACTTGATAAACCACTCTGGCAACGACTTAGGAAAAACTGCACTGTGTTTTCGATTCCCAGTTTCCGTTGCTAAGTGCAAAACATTCGTTGGATATGCCATTTTTCGATCCAACCAATTTGATACGTTCTTCCCAAACCCGCTCCCAACTTTCGACGTATCCCGACTCTGATCTGTTTCACTGAGTTTCTTCAACCTTTTCTCTGCCCAATCTCCCATCGGCACCATAACCGCCTCTTGATACATATTAAATTTCCGATTTTTATTAAACTGCAAGCATCTCTCCCAAGAATCTCTGAAACGATTTGGCCACTTGCCCGGATAGGAGTTTTTCTTGTGCCAGACAAATTC
>JAGFCB010000005.1 GCA_022394775.1 Candidatus Poribacteria bacterium | reverse complement strand
AACAGCGGTGCCAATGTTGACACCTGAACCTGTGTTTTCTGCCACTGAACGGGTCGTGGAATCACTCGCAAACGCTGGTGCTCTATTCTCCGCTACATCTGTCACATTGATAGTGACCGTTATTGAATCTGTGCCACCTTTCCCATCCGATACTGAAACAGTTACAGAATATGAGGTCTTTGTTTCATAGTCGAGAGCCGCTTTTGTTCTGAGCTGTCCGTTTGTACTGCCAATATCAAAGGAGGAAGCATCTGTACCACTGAGCGTGTATTCTAAAGTGTCGTCGGTATCGGGATCTGTCGCAGAAACAGCATCACCAATGTTGACCCCTGAACCAGTATTCTCTGCTACTGAACGTGTCGTGGAATCACTGGCAAACGACGGTGCGGTATTCTCGTGGACATCATTAACATTGATCGTGACTGCGATTGAATCCTTTCCACCATTGCCATCGGACACTGAAACAGTTACGGAGTATGAAGTCTTTGTTTCATAGTCAAGCGCCGCCTTTGTTCTGAGTTGTCCGTTAGTGCTGCCAATGTCAAAGGACGCGGCATCTGTACCACCAAGAGAATACTCAAGAGTGTCATCGGTGTCGGGATCCGTTGCGGACACAGCATCGCCAATATTCACACCTGAACCAGTATTTTCATTAACAGAACGTGTCGTCGTTTCGTTCGCAAACGCAGGAGCTTCATTGACATTTGTCACACTGATAGTAACGGGGATTGTATCCGTAGCATCATCCGAGTCGGTTGCTATAACGGAAATTGAATAGGATGTTTTCGTTTCATAATCAAGTGATGCTTTTGTTTGTAGTTGTCCAGATGTACTGACAATATCAAATGATGCAGCGTCGGTGCCACCAATACTGTAGGTAATAGAGTCTCCAGCATCAGGATCTGTAGCAGTAATGGCACTACCTAAATTCGTCCCTGCTGCTGTATTCTCCGCAACGCTACGACTGATAGCATCAGGAGCAAACACGGGTGCCTCATTGACGTTTGTTACGTTAATCGTGACAGCAATCTCATCTTCAAGACTGCCATCGGATACAGTCACAGTCACTGAATATGAGGTCTTATCTTCATAGTTCAATGCAGCACTTGTCTTCAGCTGACCTGAAGATCCATCAATACTGAACGAAGACGCATCTGTCCCACTAAGGAGATATGCGAGCGTTTCGCTATCTTCATCTGTTGCAGCAATCGCAGTGCCGATATTGGTATTTGCTGCACTGTTCTCAGCAATAGAACGGGTAGTTTCATCGCCATCAGTGAACACTGGTGCAATGTTAGAAGGTGTCTCATCTAAATCGCTCACATTGATAGTGACAGCGATTGAATCTGTTAAAGCACCATCGGAAACACCTATCGTCACGGAATACGAGGTTTTCGTTTCATAATCCAATGCCGCTTTCGTTTTCAACTGACCCGTGGTAGATTCAATATCAAATGAGGCTACGTCTGTGCCGCCAAGCGTATATGTCAATGTAGTGCTGTCAACATCCGTTGCAGCGACAACACTTCCAATGTTAATACCGGCACTGGCATTTTCAACAATGGAACGCGTTGTGCTGGCGCCATCTGTGAACACTGGTGCTTCATTGACATTCGTAATGTTAATCGTTACGCTGATGCTTGCACTTCCGCCTTGACCATCAGACGCGGTTATCGTAACAGCATAAGAATTCTTGACTTCAAAGTTTAGAGATGCGTTTGTTTTCAATTGACCTGACGCACTGTCAATGCTAAATGAACTCGCATCCGTGCCACTGAGGCTGTAGCTTATCGTATCATCGTCATCGTCAGTCGCAGCAACCGCTGATCCGATGTTAGAATTAGAGACAGTGTTCTCAGCGACCGAACGCGTTGTACTGCTACCATCTGCGAAGACAGGTGCGATGTTAACTGGACTTTCATCGACATCAGTGACGTTGATTGTGACCGTAATGCTATCGCTACCACCCGCTCCATCAGAGACTGAGACCGTTACGGAATATGATGATTTCGTTTCATAATCCAACGCAGCACTTGTTCTTAACTGACCTGAACTACTATCAATACTAAATGACGAAATATCTGTTCCACCAAGACTGTATGATAAGGTATCATCATCAGCATCTGTCGCGGATACAGCACTACCAATGTCCACACCAGAGCCTGTATTTTCTGCAATAGAACGAGAAGTGCTACTGCCATCTGTAAAGACGGGTGCGCTGTTCTCTGTTTCATCTACATCAACAATATTAATCGTAATTGCAATGCTATCACTTCCGCCTTTTCCATCTGATACAGTTAAGGTTACCGAATAGGATGTCTTCGTCTCATAGTCCAATGCAGCACTTGTTCGCAACTGCCCTGAACTACTATCAACACCAAATGATGAGCCATCTGTGCCGCCCAAACTGTAAGTTAACGTATCCTCGTCAACATCTGTTGCGGACACGGCTGTCCCAATGTCTACGCCAGAACCAGTATTTTCTGCTATAGAACGAGTTACACTATCACCATCAGTGAAGACAGGGGCACTATTAACCACTTCATCAACATCAGTGATATTGATCGTAATAGCAATACTATCGCTACCTTCATTACCATCAGAAACCGTGATGGTAACAGAATAAGATGACTTGGTTTCATAATCCAACGCAGCATCTGTTCGCAACTGTCCAGAAGTGCTATCAATACTAAACGAAGACGCATCTGTACCACCTAAACTATAGGTCAATGTATCTTCATCAGAATCTGTCGCAGATACAGCATCTCCAATATCAACACCGGAACCTGTATTCTCGGCTATGCTACGCGTAGCACTATCACCCTCTGTGAAAACAGGGGCAGTATTAG
>JAGFCB010000225.1 GCA_022394775.1 Candidatus Poribacteria bacterium | reverse complement strand
ACAATGGATGATCCGGAGGCGTTTACAGTTGCTTTCGTACAGGCAGCGATTGATCTTTACAAAGCGGAAGGTGCTGAAGCTACCGCAACCTACTACAACGATCCGGCAAATATTGAAGGACAATGGTACGTGTTCATTACCGATGAAAACGATCTCTATCTCGCACACCCGTTGGCACCGCGTTTCCTCGGTAGAGACATAAAGACTATTCCTGGGCTTGATCGAGCTCCGTTAGGGGTAGAGATTGCCATGGCGACGACCGAAGGACGCTGGACTGAATACTTGTGGCCCAATCCGGGCACTAATAAATTAGAAAAGAAGCGCACGTGGTCAATCCGGCACGATGGATACCTCTTTGCTTCTGGATATTACGAACCGTGGGGACCGGATCCTGCCACGTTAACACCCGCCTCGAAAGATAATCCAGTGGTATTTACACGTGGCTTCGTTGTGGCAGCGATTGCCCGTTATGAATTTGAAGGGCTTGAAGCCACGGCTGCTTATTATAATGACAAAGCAAACATTGATGGGCAGTGGTATGTCTTTATCACGGACCCAGACGATATGTTTGTCGCACACGCACCGAGCCCGGATCTCGTCGGAACAGATCTTAAAGATGTTCTCGGTCTTGACGGATCACGGATGCTTGGGGTAGAGATCGCCTCAGCGACTGCGACGGGACTCTGGATTGAGTACTTGTGGCCCAATCCTGAAACTGGTGAAAATGAACAGAAACGGACATGGGCGATTCGGCACGATGGCTATCTCTTCGGTGCTGGGTATTATGAACCTACATCGGAAGGTTCCATGCCAAACGCGGAAGATACCGCGCCTACAGCGGAAAGTTCCATGATAGAAGCGAATTAACCAGATATATAGCACAGGATTGAAACTGTGGGATGCGTTAAAATAAAAAGGCGAGGTCTGAGGACCTCGCCTTAAAACGTCAATGCAGTCAGCCTTAGCGGTCGAGTAGCCAAGGCTTAGACTGTTCTAATTTCTCAATAATCTCCCTTGATCGTTTGAGTGTCTCTTCGGGGGCAGCTTTGCCGAAGTAGATTGTATCCTGCTTGCCATGGTCAAATTTCTTAAGCATCTGCTCCAAGTACGCGGCTTTATAGGTTTCCCAATCTTCAGTTGGCGCAATACCAAAGAGTTTGGAAGACCAGACCTCAGGATGCTTTTCAAGTTCCATCAACTCATCCCGTTTTGATAGATACGTCCAATACTCTTCAAAATTGTCAACCTTAATCCGTTTATCAAGCAGCATCTGAAGCCATTCATCCCGCGGATATTTCGCGTCTACTTCGCTTAGCGGAAGTGGTACCTTATATTTAAAGATAGTGCCATTGTTAAGAGTATAACTGACACTTCCAGAAGTTATAGCATATCTTTCGTTGTACTTTTCATCGTAAGCATCTCGGAGTGATTTGACAGATTGTGGCACTATAATAATGTGTTTCTTAAACTCAACCTGGGGTGCCTCTTTAGGAAAGTTTTGTAAAGAACGAAACACCTTCCCGGGAACAGGTTCTTTCCCTAAAAGACTGTGATACTCTTTTAGGGTTTCCTCAAAATTGAGAACGTGCGGCAGCTTTTCTTTTTCCAATCTCTTTTGAATCCGACCGAGTTCACGCTCGATATAGGCGGTTTTATAGGTTTCCCAATCTGTTGTGGATGGAATGTCGAAAAGTCCGGATGTCCATACATGCTGTTGTCTCTCAAGGTGTACTAAGGTGTCTCGAAGGAATAGGTATTCCCAATATGTGTCTGCGTTCTTGATGGTAATGCCTTTGTCAAGCAGCATCTGAAGCCATTCATCCCGCGGATATTTCGCGTCAACCTCAGTGAGCGGAACGTTTTCATCATACGCTAAAATTTCAGTGTTTCCTATTGTGTAGGACACGCGTACAGGGGTGTCTTTGTGCTTGCGGTTATAATCCGCGTCATAAGTAGCACGCAGTTCTTTGACTGTTTGCAAGATAGCATAGTCTTGTGCCTGTGGTGGCGACGCGATCTCATTTTTCAGTCCCGCAGCGAGTGCCGAAAATTTTTCCCGAATCTTGGCGCGCATCTCAGCACGCTGCGCCGCATCCAATTCACCCGCAGACTTTAGCACCGTATCGGTTTGTTCGTCTACCCAGGCTTCCCACGCATCTGTTGTCGTTTGTGCCTCTATTTGTACGACCCAAAATGCGATGGTTCCTAAAGTGATTAGAAAGGCGATTGCGTAGATAAGATGTTTGGTTTTCATTGTGGATCTCCTTCAGTGAAGTTATCGGTGGTCTGTATTAACTGGTATATCGTATGGATTGTCACACCAAAAGTGGAAGAAAGTTCCACAAGTCTTTGGATTAATCTTCGTCCATTAGACAACGAATCGCCTGTATTGCGACTTCTGTATCTTGGAGCGGCGTGTTCGGCACCCGCGAAGTGAGTCCCTCGGCGATATGTTGTTTTAACTTATCAAGTCTGCATTGTCTCACAACGGTCTGTTGTTCCATATACGCATAAACGTTATACCGCTTTGGTTTCTTCGTGTTTTCACCTGAGAGTGTTAGCACGATAACCGGACGACCGCTGCTCGCTGCTTCACACACCATCGTGAAGCTATCTGCTGTGACGATTAATACATCGCTTAAAGCGAGAATGGCTTGATATGGATCTTCAAGTTCTGAAGGCGTGTCCGGTTCAATAAAGAGTGGACACCATTCGTTGTGTTTAAGTGTTGATGTCAAATATGCTGTCACTTCTGTTGGGGTTCGACGCGAAGTCGTCACCAATATCTGGGTATCCATCTCTGTCGCGACTGCCTCGCAAATCTCGCTCAGTTGTTCTGCATCTGCAGTGGTGATAGTTTCGTGTTGATCTGTTCCACCGAGAAGTATACCGATACGCGGACAGTCGGATAAATTAAGCGCACTTATGAGTCGTTGCTGTTCCATATTGAGTGTGTCTGGCGAGATGGAATTTGGTACACCGACTGTTTGGCAGACGTTATCTTTGTGCCTTTTACCTTGCCATGAAAACATCGGAAGAATCGCGAGATCGAAATAGCGGGTCCCTAACGGCGAAGGTTTCCGACACGTCACCGTCTTAGCTTCCAGAATTCTGCCGAGAAGCAGATTGACCCCCGCAACAGAGGAACCCGTCGAAAGGATAATATCAGCGGTTTGGAGATCTGTCAACGCGCTATAGGATTCGGGGGTGAGACTCCATCGTAGGAGTGTGTGAATAAGCGACGTTGGGAATGGTATGCTGCCGAAGATGCACATAAAGACGCGCAAAAGATTGTCACGCCACTTCTGTCGGAATTCTACCGTAAGCCATTCCGTCTGACATTCAGACATTTTTTCCACAATGCCTAAAGACTGCTTATAGTGTCCGGGTTTGTTGTCGCTTAAAATAACAACTTTCATTTAAAAGTAGTAGACACGCTCCGTGTCCTGTCGTCTTTACTCTTCGGCTATTTCTGGAAAGGTATACGCAATTAACTCCGTAACGCCGCGTTCATCTTCAATCTTGACAATCCCTACATGTGGAGCGAACCATACTGTCTGATGCTGCTGCGTTGTCTCCGATTCCGAGAAGAGCGTCTGCGTGATTTCTGTTTTATATTCGATCTGATACGTTTCCTCAAAACTCCCAGCTGGTGTTTCAAGTGAACTTACGGCGATAACTGCTCCTTTAACACTCGCATGTACCTCAAATGGGAACTGCAGCAGGGCAAGATTCTGCAAAACAATACTTCCGTTGACATTCGTATTGAAGGCTTCCCATTCGAAATTGGGAGTCAACGGCAATTGGCAGAAAACAAATTCGGGATGCATGATCCGTTCTACTGCAATATCCAATTCCAAGCCAGCAAATTCCTCCGCTACCGAAGCAGGAACTTCATTTTCAACATAACGGTCTATTTTTTCACCGATAATGAAGAAGACTTGGCTATCTGTAACCTTAAAAGCGTCCGGTTTCAGATAGGCAAGTTCAGTTTCGGAAGCGGGCGGCGTATAAGTAAAAACCTTATAGCCTACCTCGTGAGCGTTGGTGCCATCAATAATCTCCCGTGTCCACTCGGATCCATCTGCGTTTCGATAGACCCATTGGCTGCCAACGGTATCGGGAAAGTAGTTCGGTATCTGCGGTTCTATCGGCGGAGGGGTTTCATCCGAACCGCATCCGAATAGGATAAAGATACCACACAGTATCAGAGAAAACAGTCGCATTTTATTTATTATTTCCAAGTATTGACTGTAGGAGTTTGATGAGATTAACCTCCACCCCCACTGCCTCTGATACAAGATGTTCTAACAGCAATCCGTTGGCTCGCTGAGAGATTAAGGTGCCATCTCTATCAATGAGCCAGCCCTGGGGGATATTACGAATGCCGTATTGCTGTGGGATAGGACTCTGCCACCTTTTTCCGCTATAAATTTGCCGCCACGGGATCTCATGTTTTTTAAGTTGCTCTCGCAGCATTTTTTCGTCATTATCAAGGCTGATACCGATGATGTCGAATCCTTTGTCATGATAGGCATCGTAGACCTTTTTCACATTCGGTGTGTCCTCAAGACATTGACTCGACCATGTCGCCCGGAAATCGAGTAAGACAACTTTTCCTCGGTATTGCTCCAGCGAAATTGGTTTGCCGTCAAGGTCTATCGCAGAGAAGCCAGGCACCGGTTTTCCAAGTAACGCCAAGACAGATTCTGCTTTTAGGCGGTGTTCCTCTGCCGACTCAGAATCACCTAATTTCTGATAAATCTCAGCAAGTTTTCGATGAACAGAACGGTCGTTTGGATCCTGTTCCGCAAGTTCCTTAAAAACCTGAAGCAGTTCTGCATCTTGATCTGTCATCTCAAGCAACCTTGCGAGGGTCATGTAGTATCGAGGATAGTCTGTGTTTATGCTTGATTTGAAAAGCGCAACAACACCATCCACCTTGTCTGCTCGACCCGTTTCAATATAGAGCCGCGCAAGCGCAGGATATACATAATAGCACAAACGTTCATTGTCCGGCTGTTGCTGAAGTCCTATTTCCATCGCGGCAATCGCTTCTTCAGGACTGTCATACAACTGTTCTGGAACAGCTTCCCAGATACTCCAAGACCGGGAGATCTTATAGGAGTAACTCAGGTTCAAACAGTGAAAATCTTGATTTGGATGATGCCGACAACGGACAAGGGGGACACCATCGCCATACAGGGTTCGGTTTTCTTGGATGCGTTCCCGATGCTGTGAGCGGAACTGATAACCGTAACTCACAGGCATTTTCGGGTCTATATTCCGAGCGAAACCTGCTCTACCGCCCATTCTATCTGAAGGACACGTCAGCACGTCTGGTTCCGGTAAATATTTCGGATGGTAAAGATCTGAGAGCCATTCCGGATAATCCCCATTTACTTCCAAGTAGACTTCGATAGATTTACCAAGTTTAATCAAATTTTGCGTGCATATCTCAATATTTTTCTCCTGCTGTTCCGGAGTCGGAACGAAGATTTTCTCCAGTCTTTCGGCGGGAATCCGCACCTGTGCTGCGGCTGAAGTAACCAGCAGGCTCAACGCGATTCCTACGGTTAGCGTTATTTTCATTTGCTTGTCCTTCTATTTTTTCTGGGTGTTCGTCAAATTAATATTTAGCGATATACGGGTCCGTTGTTCACTGATAAGTTGCTCAAGCTTATAGATAGTATAACACATTACACTGGAAAATCAACTGTTTTCGCTTGACTGATTTTGGTGGACAGGATATTCTGGTGGAGGGGTCAGACTGTATGTAAAATAGAAAAATTGCTATTTTAAGGAGCAGATATGCTGGGTGCGATTATAGGCGACATCGCTGGTTCCATCTACGAGGGGTATTCAATCAAAACCAAGGATTTCCCTTTCTTCGGAAACTCCTGCCGTCTCACAGACGATTCAGTCTGCACTATTACTGTTGCGGACACGCTGCTTCACGATCTCCCGCCAGCGGAGACGATGCAGAAGTGGTGTCGTCGTTACCCAGATGCAGGTTACGGTGGGAACTTTGGTATGTGGATTTATACCGATTCGCCTGAACCGTATAACAGTTATGGCAACGGCGCAGCGATGCGTGTCTCCCCCGCAGCGTACCTGAACCGCAACGATCTCGATGCCGCGCGCGCTGCCTCTGATAAGGTAACCGAGATTACACACAACCACCCCGAAGGCATAAAAGGCGCGCGGGCAACGACACACGCTATTTGGCTTGCATTTCAGGGTGAAAGCGTGGAACGTATCCGCCAAGTAATCACATCTGAATACAGTTACGACCTAACGCGGACCTTAGACGAAATCCGTCCCGATTATGATTTTGACATAACCTGTCAAGGCACGGTCCCACAGGCGATAATATGTGCTTTGGAATCCGTTAGTTTTGAAGACGCAATCCGTAATGCTGTCTCTCTCGGTGGCGATGCTGACACCCTCGCCGCCATCGCCGGTCCCATCGCCGAAGCACTGCACGGCATTCCCAATGAACTCAAAGAAGAAATAGAAAGCTGCTACCTCACCGATGTTCCAGACATCCTTGAAGTGGTCCGAAAGATGTATCAATCCGCGTGAATGCGGTTTATAACCGAACTACATAAGGGGCGTCAACCTTTTCCATCCTCAGCCCGGTAGGTTCGGTTTTGCGGTGTACTCACCCAAATGCGACCTGCATTCCAACCGAACCGGATCGTAGAAAAAAGACGCGAAATCCAATAATTTCTGAAAATTGAATGGCTCTGAATCATCAGATGAAACCTCTTGACAAATAGGCTGAATGTGTTATGCTTTTAGCACATTTCTGAGTGCAAGAAAGAGAAATTTTTATGCAGACCGTGAAAAAAAATGCTTGGGATCTAATTACAGAGGAAAAATACGAAGTAGAAATGCCAGCACCTGAAGAGGTGGGGAAAGCTATTCTTGAAATAGATTTTCCACTTGCTGGACTTATGAATCGGGAAGTGGCAGATGAGGTTGCTAAGATACTTCAATTGTCTGATGAACAGAAGAATGCTGGCGGAAAGCGTCAGAAAGATGGTACTATTCCTTTTGTTTTTCGGGACGGAATAGTTTTGCCTACTCTTCGCAATCTGTTAAGCCAAGGGAAATTAAAACAACCGGAGGGAAGTGGAAAAGCATACGTGCCAGTTGAAAATGCTTTCCGACAAACATTTGTTGAGCCTAGTTTAAATTCTGGCCTTGGTCTATCTCCTGAGGAACTTATTGAGGAAAATTATCAAAAAATCCGGGAAGAGTTAGCAGCAGAACTCCTACAGAAGATTAAAGATAACACCCCTGCCTTTTTTGAAGAATTGGTTATTGATTTACTCGTTAAAATGGGATACGGCGGTTCGCGCGAAGATGCTGGAAAGGCTGTCGGTGGCAGTGGTGATGGTGGGATTGATGGTATTATTAAAGCGGATCCGCTCGGTCTTAATGTTGTTTATATTCAAGCAAAGCGATGGGAAGGAAATGTTGGAGCACCACCCGTTCGGGACTTTGTGGGAGCATTAGACGGTGAAGGTGTCCAGGACGGAATTTTCATTACCACCTCGGATTTTAACCCAGCGGCTGAAAACTTTGTGGAAAGAAGTTCCAAGAGAGTTATTCTTATCAATGGCAGCCAACTCGCTCGGTATATGATAGATCACAACGTTGGGGTTTCCACCGTGGAAATCTACGAAATCAAACGCGTAGATTCCGACTATTTTGCTGAAAACACCGTAAATCCCTAAAGGCGTTAGCAACAGAGAGGAAAAATGAAAACGTTTGGCACCCAAGGCCCCGTAAATCCTAAAGAAAACTACGTCGTCTCGCGCACCGAGGAGATAGCAGATTTCGTCGACCGCGTCAAAAAAGGCAAATACATCGTCCTCTTCGCACCGCGACAGACCGGCAAGACGACCCTCTTTCGCGCTGCTATAGATGCCCTCATAGCTAATGCGTATTTCCCAATTCAACTGAATTTTGAGTTGTATGTGGACTGCTCCGCCTCTGATTTTTACATCTCTTTCTATAGAAGGTTTTGCGAGGAGATTGAAAATGTTTTTGAGAAATATGGTGCCACGCCTTCTGAGGCGTTGTGCCAATTTTTGAATAACACAGAGGTAACAAATCAGGTTACAATGATGGAGTTTTTTAAGGAGCTTGCTCATCTTCTGCCCCATCATAGTAATTCTCAAAAAGTTGTTCTCATCATTGACGAGTTTGATGCGATTCCGCCAGACGCTGTTCGCGGTTTCCTTCATTCCCTCCGCTACATTTACCTTGGACAATCAGAGATCCGATGTCCTTATAGTGTTGGCATTGTCGGGGTCAAGAATATCACACAACTCAATTATGATCGCTCGATCTCGCCTTTCAATATCCAAGATGAATTCCACTTGCCTAATTTTACGTTCGTCCAGGTCCAAGAATTACTTGAACAGTATACCGAAGAAGTAGGTCAAGCCTTTGATACTGAAGTTATTATTGCTATCCACAAACAGACTGCTGGTCAGCCCTTCCTCGTCAATCGGTGCGCGCAGATACTCACCGAGGAAATGGACATTCCAAAAACCGAAACGATTACGATGGCACACTTTTCAAAAGCGCACACCCGACTCCTTGAAGAAGGGAACACCAACATTAGGCATCTACTTACCAATATCCGCAGAGACCGTCGATTTGAAAGAGTCCTGATGAGAATTGCTTCTTATGAGAGAGGCTTGCGTTTCAACCCAGATGACGAGATCATGGATGAACTCACCATGTATGGTGTAATTGCGAAAGGGACTGACGGCATGTGTGAGATTGTCAACCCGATATATCAACATCGCATTTTGCAAGCATTTAAACCGTTATTTAATGGATTGGAAAGTGAATATTTCTCGGAAGAAAACGGCGATGATTTTATTGATTATCTCACCCCCGAGGGAGTCATTGAGATGGAAGCACTCCTTGATAATTTTCAGGCGTTCATCGCACGCGCCGGTTTCCGTATTTTACAAGTACCAGATACACCACAAGAATATGTTGGTCAACATCTCCTTTACGCGTATCTCGACCATTTTATCAACATCGTTGGTGCCAATATGTTCCTTGAAGTCCAAACCGGGCGCGGAAGGATAGACCTCCTTATTGTCCATAACCAACACAAATACATTGTCGAGACGAAGATATGGGAAGGCGATAGATATTATCAGGCAGGCAAGAAACAACTCGCTGCGTATCTCAAGTTGGAAGGCGCGCAGGAAGGATATTATGTCGTATTCGATCATCGCAACAATCCTACGCCGCGCGCTGAGACAGAGACGATAGACGGTTTGACAATTCGGAGTTACGTCATTCCTGTTGTCCAAGAACAACCTTCATCCGTTTAGATCGGTTTGCTATCTCTCCGATAAACTCTTAAACCACTTCCATCCAAACCCCAGGCACGAACCCCGGATACTCCCCTTCGCTAAACGCCGGATAATAAACACCTTCGTTTTCAAAATCGTGAACCGTCTCGCCACCGCTTTCATTCGGGATATGTATCCGACACTTATAATCCGTCTGGTTGAACAACTGCTGCGGTGTCGGCGTAGATGAATCCACGCGATACGCTGCCAACGCTGCCTCATCAATCGTAACGCCCAACCCCGGCGCATCCGAAACCGCAATTGTCCCCTCAACCACCGGAAGCCGCGTTTCGAGCAGATCCGATTCCCACAACTCGTGACACGTAATCGCTGGCAGAGCGGCTTGCGATAGCACCGCACCGAGATGCACCGAGTACGCCGTTGTAATCCCCGTGCCGACCATCTGGAGCCAGTAAGGTTGATCGAACGAAGCACAGAGCGCGTTCGTCCGCCGCAGCGAATTCACACCACCACCGACAACGAACCCGCCACAACACCGGGCATGCAAACAGGATTCGTTGAAATGCTCCACAATCCGTTTCTCGACAGCCGCTTGCAATCGCGCTGCACCCTCCACATCTGTGCCGAGATAGTACGGACTCTCATAGATAGCAACATTTGGGTGTTTGTCTAACGCCTGTAAGACCGGGATGGCGTTATCCGCGGTCCGAAGGAATCCGTTGAAGTCGATGTCGAGTTTGTAGTCGGCAGGGACAGCATCACCGACAGCGTTCACCTGCGCGAAAATGTCGCGCCACGGACGCGCTTTCAGTTTCGCAGACGTGTAACCGCGTTTCACCGATTCTTGGACTTCCGCGACCCAATCCTCCGGCGGCATATCGATATCCCACCACGAAATCGGACACCTATCGCGAACCTTAGGTCCGATGAGTTTGTAGACAGGCACATCCACCGATTTGCCGACCGCATCGAAAAGCGACATCTGGATGCCGAAGCCAACGCTATCATCGTTCATACATGCAAACGCGTTTTGTCCGATCAGTTGTTCAATATTTGCTGATTCATCTGATAGATTTTCGCCGTATCCGACAACGCCGTTGCTGAGTTCAACCCGATAAACGTGGACCCGCTCGCCGTGCGTCAATGCGCGGTGCATGTGTCGACTGACCCGTTCATGATAGAAAGGCACGTTCAATGGAATCGTTTCGAGGTGTTTGATGCTAAGCATGAGTTCTCTCCTAAAATTGAGGGTACGCTTTCGCTATGCGTCTGGACATTTTCATATTCACGAGACACTTTCCGAATTGTATCACATTTCCAAAATTACGGCTAAGAATATTGCGACGCTCCGAATTTCTGCACACTCAGCTTTTTTAAAGAAAAACATCCGTGTTTGCAACTAAGAGAATCGTGGATGGGAGTGGACAGCCTGAGAACCAGCATCCGTGATATTGATAGTTGAAAACTATTCTGCTGGCTGCTGATGGGAACCGATGGCTAATATTCTAACAACCGACAACAGTTGACATACCACCCATTTTGTTGCTATAATATCCTTAACCTCTACAACTGTTTTCGTGCGGAAAGAAAAACTTTGCACTGCAGGGTTTTTCTTCAGGGTTTGAAACCCTGCCTGCGAGAGGGCTGCGTAAGTCCTACATCTATAATTGTTTTCGTGCGTAAGGAGCAACTTTATGGCAAGGATTGAACCTTTTAATGTCTCAAATGAACACTTAGATCAACCCGATAAGCTGCAAGAGCAGGCACGGCAAGACGGCTATCTCTTCTTTCGTGGCTTGATTGATGCGGATGCTATCAACAACTTGCGTCGAGATTTCTTGGAAATCTGTCATCGCCACGGCTGGGCACAAGGCGGAGACGTCCTGATGGACGGCATACGGATCGGTGGTCCGTTTATGGAAGGCGATGACGGCTATTGGCCCGTATTAGACGAATTCCAGAGTTTGGAATCCTTCCACGCTTTCGCACACCATCCAGCGATTTTGGACATGTTGGACAAGCTTTTCGGTGAGAAGACACTCGTGCATCCGCGGAATATTGGAAGAATTATGTTCCCGGAGAACACTAAGTACACAACGCCTGCACATCAAGATTTTATCCACATCCGTGGCACAGAAGAGACCTATACCGCGTGGATACCGCTTGGAGAATGCCCGAAAGCGTTAGGTGGGCTGACAGTCCTTTCTGGGTCCCATCAAGGTGGAATATATCCCGTGAAACCAGCACTCGGCGCGGGTGGAGTGGGTGTTGATACGGCACCTTTAGAGAGAGATGGACTCTATTGGGTGGCAGGCGATTTTGAAATTGGCGACGCGCTTTTCTTTCACAGTCATGCCGTTCATAAAGCACTCCCGAACCAGAGTCCAGATCGGATTCGGCTTTCGGTGGATTACCGCTATCAAGGATGCTCGAAGCCTGTCACAGAGGGATCGCTTTTACCGCATTTCAATCGGATGGCTTGGGACGAAATTTATACCGATTGGAAGTCAACCCAGTATCAATATTATTGGAACACCTTCGATTTGAATAGGGTTTAATGATGAAAAACGTCTTATCGGTTTTACTCTGTAGCATTTTCTGCGTTTCCGCGAGTCTCTCTTTACAAGCACCCGGTATGGTGCTGATTCCAGCAGGTGAGTTCCAAATGGGAAGCCACAACGGTGAACGCGATGAGAGACCCGTGCATACCGTCTATCTTGATGCCTTCTATATCGACAAACATGAGGTGAGAGTTGCGGAATACAAGCAATTTGTTGAAGCCACAGGGCACCGACCACTACCAGAATCTGTCTCTCGCACTTCACCAACCGACCAACATCCAGTGGTTGAGGTCAGCTGGCACGATGCGCTGGCGTATGCAAAATGGGCAGGTAAGCGGTTACCCACGGAAGCCGAATGGGAGAAAGCCGCACGAGGCGGGTTAATCGCCCAGGACTATCCGTGGGGCAATGCGATTGATGCCGACAGGGCAAATTACAACAAAAACACAAAATCTGGTACGCATGATGAACGGACAACACCTGTCGGAGCATATCTTGCTAATGGCTACGGCTTGCACGATATATCTGGGAACGTAGCGGAGTGGTGTCTTGATACATATCAGCGAAAGTTTTACGCGGATGCACCCCGAGACAACCCGATTGCCGGTGCTGAAAACATCCAACAGGTTATTACGAATGTAAATGTAGGCAAAGCAAAGCGTGTTGTACGTGGTGGGTCATGGAGTTTCAACGCAAAAAGCGTCCGCGTCGCAAATCGACTCGCTGAGAAACCCTCGCTTTTAAGTAGCGATGTCGGGTTTCGTTGCGCGCGCGATGCAAAGTAGTAGGCACGCTCCGTGTGCCGTTACATTCAACTCATCAAAAAGTAGTACACCGCTTGTGCTGCCATAGTCGTTCCAGCGAAAAGAGAAACCAATTGATCAAATACAAAAAACAAAAACCTAACACAATAGACTTCATCCGTTTTGTTGGAATATTCATCGGATGTGTTTGGATCGCTATTTTACCCGCTGTCGCCGAAAACTATGCCGGCGATTTCTTAACAAACGGTGTTGGTGGACGCGCACTCGGGTTAGGCGGTGCCTATGTAAGCATCGCTGATGATACAACCGCTGCCTATTGGAATCCTGCGGGGATTGCGAGTGTTACCGATAAGTATCAATTATGTCTCATGCACGCTGCACGGCGTTCCGGGTTAGGCGCGTTCAACTATGTCAGCGGCACCACGAAAATCCTCCCGAAACTCAACCTCGGACTGTCTTGGATTCGAGCAGGTGTGGATGATATTCCGATCTACCCGCTTGTTCCAGCCTTCGACCCGAACATAAGTGCCGACGAACGCCGAAATCTTGCCAAAAACCGTCCGAGAGAGTCCGACTTTACGCCAACAGGGTACCTAAATGACAGCGAAAACGCCTATATCTTGACACTCGCCACACGTTGGGTCGTCAGCCAATCGTGGTGGGATAATTTTGGTAGGGATTCAGTGCCACCGGAGTTTATGGTCGGCGTGAACACAAAATTCATTTCACAGCGTCTGAGCGGTGATGATCTTAACCTCTACAATTACGGGAGTTGGGGATACGGTTTCGATGCAGGTGTGCTTGTCCGGCTGCCAGACTTTAACGCACTTTTCGGATTGGAAAACTTCGGGAGCCTCTCCTTTGGGATGAACCTTCAAGACATTTCAAAGACCACCTTGACGTGGAATACCGAGTCTGCCCCGAAAGAATCTATTCCTGCGAATTGGAACATCGGGGTGGCGTATGCTAACGATCTGTTCAATCGGGAACTGATTTTTTCTTTCCAGTGGCAGCAACGCTATAGTGGGCAGTCGCATCTCGGCATAGAGTATCATATTAGCAAACCGTTAGCCGTACGCCTCGGCTACCGCGACAGTCGCCTTACAAGCGGTATCGGCATCCAACTCCGCCAATTTCGGCTCGATTACGCCCTCCTCTTCGGCGACTTGATTAGCACACACTTTTTGAGTCTCTTATGGAATTTCTAACTTTTTAACGATTAAGTCCTTTAGGACTTACGTATTCCTCTTAAAGTCCCCCTGATAAGGGGGATTTAGGGGGTTTCTTTCCTCTTAAAGTCCCTCTGATAAGGGGATTTAGGGGGTTTAAAATATGGCTTCTTAAAGTCCCCCTGATAAGGGGATTTAGGGGGTTTCTTCAAACCGAAGGTCTCGACAAATCCGGTTGATCGCGTAACAATATCAGGAGCGGTGCCAATACCAACGGAAGCATCACCAAACCGTCTAACACAACCGGCAAACCGTATTGGTCTCCCAGAACCCCTACAATTTTATTCAAAAACCCACCGACACCCCATGCAGCACCCATCATGAACCCGGAGGCGATGCTTTCGTGTCCTCGCAACATTATCTGCGCCAGCACAATGTTAACGGTTATGGAACTCGTGAGAATAACGTTGCCGAAAAAGAGGAGTGCGAGGAAACTGAACCCGTCAGTGTGTAACGACCAGTAAAGGAGTGGCGGAGCACCGAGAAGCGACACCAATAACAAAATATAAGTGTTGACGCGACTCATAAGCCATCCACTTGACAAAATACCCATAGACCCCGCGAAGATAAAGAGCGCGAGGACCAGAGAACGTCCTTGGTCTGAGTAGCCTTGATCGGCTAAATGGACAGAGAGAAAGGTTTCTATACCCGTGAGTGTAACAGTTCGCATCGCTGCAATAATGAAAAGTACGACGAGTGGCAGCATACGCGGGGAAGCAACACGCCAAAATGGTTCTTTCGGGAGCTGCGCATCGCTCGGCGTTCCTCTCGTGCTGGCAGTTAAATCAAGATCCTTCTCAAATCTTAGGACTTTTGGCACTAGCAACGCCACAACTAAACCCGGTAGCATCTCCCAAACGAGGTATTCCATGCCGAAACGGTAGGGAATGAACAAGAGTACCACCGGACCAAGCGCACGTCCGACGTTGCCGCCTGTCAGAAAAATAGAGATCCCCATCCCTCGCTGCTCAGAAGCAAGCGCGCCGGCATAAGTCGTCGCTTGCGGGTGGAACGCTGCGATCCCAATACCACCAATAGCCAACAACAGATATACAATGTAAGTAGATGGCGCAAGCCATAATAGACTTAAACCGATTGCACTAAACGCCACACCGATCGTCAGAAAATGCACTGTCCGGAGCCGATCTGACAGCCAGCCAAAGAGTATCTGTCCGAATGAGCTAAATACACTATAAATTGCGACGAAGTTCCCCGCTAAGCTGTTCCGTGTCGCAGCTGTGGCTAACTTCGTCAGCAGGAGCGGTTGCAGGTGTGAGAGAAGCGTCGCGTAGGAATCGAGAACGGTATGTGATAACGTCAGAAAATAGAACTGTTTCCGAGTGGAAGCTTTTGAGGAATCTTGATCGTTTTTCATCTGGTAAAATGGATACCGCGTTTCTATAAAAATCGGACAATTGGACAATAGATAGACATTATAGAACGCGCCGAACTAAAAAGCAAGTTTTTATTGAAAGTACCTCAGAACCATAAGTGTCAATTTTAGAAATAATAACCGTCTCAACCCCGGGGCCGGTAGGTTCGATTTCCTAACCGAACCGGACTTTGATCGGAAACTTTGGATCCTTCAAACCTCTCTTGAATCCCATAGGGATGGTATCTTTGTAGAAAAACGCAACCTCACAGACCTAAGCCCCGTAGGGGTGGCATCTACAGAGACCTGTCAAAAATGTCGTGGGAAATCCGTAAATTGACACCTATGGTGCGTGTTTTGCGGTGTACACACCCCGGTGAATGCCCATAAGGCATTCATACCGTTGATTCATGCGATCTGCATTCCTAACCGAACCGGACAGCCCAAGAAATTACCGAATTATAGTAAAATTGAAAAGTAAGTTTACACGCTCAGAAGCACAAAACACCTCTCCTTCGCTGGCGAGGTTTGTAACCTCGCCTTCCCGTTGGTGTATAGGTAATTATGGGATTTACTATAATAAATTAATCTTCATGCAACCGCATCGGATACGCCACGAAAACCTTCAGTATCGTAGGTTGGGTTGAACGGATACACTCAAAACACTGAAAAGCAACACAAGCACAAACTTTCTCCATAGATCGAATAAGAAACAAAAACCGAGAGAAACCCAACGCCTTTGGCGGTTCAGTGCCCCTGACGGTGTGAAGTTGGGTTTCACTGCGTTCTTAATTACGGACGACAACTCGCTGGATTTGAGAGGTATTTCGGAAACACATCTGCCTTCTGAGTTCCGTTCAACCCAACCTACGGAAAATCTAAGAACGTTCAGCCATGTAAAGCAAAACTAAGACCCAAATCGAAAATTGAATGGCCCTGCAATAGGACTTACGCATGCTGCTCTTTTGTACCACAAACTTCATAGTTTGTGTCCTCCAACAGAATGCTATCTTTTCCGAGAAATCTCATCTAACAGAACAGGCTGCAGTCAAAATCGCGTAAATCCAATTATGGTGAATTATAGAAACAAGTTTGCCTCGCAGTGAGAGTTATCAATAACGCTGTCTTGCTCAAAGTCCCCCTGATAAGGGGGATTTAGGGGGTTGACTTGGCATTAAGAGTGTATA
>JAGFCB010000306.1 GCA_022394775.1 Candidatus Poribacteria bacterium | reverse complement strand
CAAACCGCACCTACCAGGGAAGTGCGTAAGTCCTACTAATCTGAGAGAAGGGCTTCAATCATCCAAATCAAGGGTTGTCCGTCTATAAGATTCGGACGTACCAAACTGTATTGCCAATTCCCAGTTTTATCAATGAAGAGAAAAAATGATGACGTTGCTTCAATCTGATAAGCTTTCCTCACCTCTTGAAGTGGGTCAAACAGAACGGGCCAAGGGGGTTCATGTTCAGCCAAAAACGCCCGGACTTGGTGAGGTGTGCTACCATCACTGATGCCCCAGACAACGACATCATCGTTTTTGCTGAATTTCTCGTAGACAGTTTTGACATCCGATATTTCCGCGTTGTATACCCCAAATTGCGAAGTCGAAACATGAAGTAAAACAACCTTCCCAGCCATCGCTGATAGCGAGTATGTCTCGCCTTCCAGAGTTTCTAACCGAAAATCCGTTGCTTTCTTATTACGTCTGTTTGTGATAAATTTCTGACGGAATTTTTCGAGATCCGCCGCTTCTCGGATCCGGTATTCGGCTTCGGTATCTTCGAGGAATGTCTCGAATGTATCAGTGATCTTCCGTCGTGCTATTTGATGATAGGCGCGCTTCAATCCTGTTTGGGCTTCAACGTGAGGCTTGGGAGCAAAGTGTGCATCGGCATAGTAACGTCTTGCTGTTTCCCAATCTCCTATGCCTTCTGCTGCCCGTCCCAACGAATAAAAATAATTTAGGGAACGCTCATTAAACTTTGCCCAGAAGGCTTCCAGAAAATCGGGAGAATTTTCGATAAGGCCATCATAAGCTTCTTGCCACCGTTCTTGTTGGAGGTAGATTTCACAGCGCAAGCGAGCGAATTCCTTGTTCGCTTCTTTTACTGTTCCGTTGTTGTTTTCAACAAGCCATTTTTGTTCTTCTTCCTCACCTAATCTGATTTCAGCGCATTCTAAAGTTTCCAATGCTTTATCTAATCGGTTGTTAAGCTTCAGTCGATATTTAACTGCTTCCTTATAAGCCCATCCGAACCACTGCTGTGTTTCTTGGCAATAGGCAAGATGGGCTTCCAGGCATCTGTCAATGAGTTCATCAAGGTAGTCATCATTTGCCAAAGAGCGGTCCTCTTCAGCTAACCTCAGCATTTGTTCATATGCCATCCAATACCAAGATAATATTGGGGCATCCGAGGCGGTAAATTCATCAATGACGCGTTGGTGATAGTGCCACTTTTGATGCACATTCTCACTTCGTTCGGCTAATCCTAAGAGTGCTGTCAGATAAACTTGGGTTTTGGGATATAGCAACATCTGATCAAACAAACTGTTTGGAACATGTTTTGTGCGGTTGGGTAGGCACATATATCCCCAGTAGGCGGTATTTAAGACTTTTAAGGTTTCTGATTGTGTCCGTAGCAGTGCTTCGACTTCAGAGCAAATCCTTTTTTTCGCCTCTTCTTCTGGAAACATTTCGCTTATCAGTCTCCATCGAGAATCATAAGCTTCTAAGTTCGGTGGATTCGATTTCAGTGTCCGTGCGCTAATCTCTAAAGCCTTATCAAATTCGCCCGATCTATGGTGGTTTCTAATCTGCGTTGCCAAATTCTGTTGCTGATTATTACTTGACATTTGAAGAAATTCTCCTTTCTCTTGTAAACGTTTTCGTGCCCGGTGGAGCCGACTCACAATCGTATTCACCGGCACACTCAAGAAATTTCCTATCTCCTTTGTTGTCATTTCACCCAGATAGTAGAGTGTCATTACCGCGCGTTCACGCTCTGGCAGTTTTGATAGGAGTTCTTCGACAATTTCATAACGACGCTCGATTGCTTCTGCCTCGCGCTGTGCCAATACATAACGCTCATACGTTAAGTTATCTATTGCTTTTACAGACGTGTCATCCAGCGGTTGCATCGCGGGTCTTTGCTTTCGCATCCAAGTAATGCAAAGCCGATTCGCAATCACATAGAGCCACCCCGCAAATTGACTGGGGTCCTTGAGGGTCGAAAGTTTTTCATAAGCTTGGAGAAAAGTATCTTGCGTAATCTCTTCAGCATAGTGAAAATCGCCAATCTTTCGCCACACAAGGGTGTGAACACTTTTTTGATACTTTTGGACTAA
>JAGFCB010000314.1 GCA_022394775.1 Candidatus Poribacteria bacterium | reverse complement strand
TGCGTTTCAATTTCTTTTAACCGGACGTTGAAGAAGGCAATGGTTTCGGTAATTGACATTTCCATCAGTTCGGCGATGGTTGTCTCTTCAAACATGACACAGCTCGGAAAGGGTTTCAGGCGGGTGCCTTGACATTGGTTGCATGCATTGTATGGTGGGTGTAAGTTCCGCCCGCGTCCGTCGCAGAAGTCGCATGCCCCGATTTTGTTGTTAAAGGAGAAGTGGCGCGGGGTCAATTGTGCGAAATTATTGCCGCAGGAGGCACACATGGCGTGCTCGCTAAAGAATTTCTTATCAGTTGGCTCCGCCTCTGGTTTTTCCGTGGTTTTTTGTTTCGATCGGTTGCTTCTCGTGGATGCCCGAGTGGTGGAACGCGTTTTTTGAATAAGTACGAATCCCCCGCTTTGAAGGAGTGCTAATTCGACGGCTTCCGTAAATCGGGCCTTTTCTTCGTCAACGAGTTCGACGCGATCTATGACGATAAAGATTTCATGGTGAATGCCTTTGCTGAGTTTCGGAACTTCATCAAGTCTGTGAATTTCGCCATCGATTTGGACGCGCGCAAAGCCGGCGCGTTGCAACCGGTTGAATACATCGGCGTAATCCTCATTTCCTTTCAGACCATAAGCGGATTCACTGGCGTTTATGTCAATGATTTTACCTCTTGACACGCTTTCTTCGGCATCTGAAATGAGTAAAAAGTTCGTGAGCGGGGCGAGCACATCTACCCTCTCTTGCGGAAGGATTTCAAAAACCTGTTGTGCGATTTGTTCGGCACTCTGCGGTTGAACCTCTTCGAGGCAGTCGGGGCAGTAGGGGTTCCCCCATCTGGCGTAAAGCGTGCGGAGTCCGTCGTGGATTTCAGTGATTGTTGCGACTGTTGAGCGTGGGTTTTGACCTGCGTTTGCATGCGAAATGGCGATAGCGGGTGAAAGTCCCTCAATTTTTGAAACTTTCGGTTTCTCCATCTGCCCTATAAACTGACGGGCATAGGTGCTAAGTGTCTCGATGTAACGGCGCTGTCCTTCGGCGTAGATGGTATCAAGTGCGAGAGAGGTCTTTCCAGAACCGCTGACACCCGTCAACGCTGTCATTTTTCGGTGTGGGATATCGATGTCTACGTTTTTGAGATTATTTTCGGTAGCACCTTGCACGGCGATGTTTTTAATTTTTCCTTGCGGTTCGTTCAAGTGACTTGGTTGTTTCAGGTTCTGTTCCGTATATCCGCCCTCCACTTCGTTAGGAGCTACGATTTCGTCTGAATCTGCAATTATACCTTGTGGTTCGTTCGGGTCGGAAGAAGAGCAGATATCGAAGTCCCCGCGAAGTGCTTGTCCTGTATAAGATTCAGGCATCTCAGCAATCTGTTCAGGTGTGCCTTCGGCAACGATGGTGCCGCCGCCAACGCCGCCCTCGGGTCCTAAATCGATGAGGTAGTCCGCAGAATTGATAACCTCAAGGTTATGCTCTACGACCACAACAGTATTCCCGTCATCAACGAGTCGATGAAGAATCGTCAGCAGTTTGTTTACATCGTCGAAATGTAGCCCTGTTGTGGGTTCATCGAGGATATAGAGCGTTTTACCGGTACCCCGTTTAGAAAGTTCCTTTGAAAGTTTGATGCGTTGTGCCTCGCCGCCTGAAAGTGTCGGTGCGGGTTGTCCGAGTTTAATGTAGTCCAGTCCGACATCGTGGAGGAGTTGTAATCCTCTCGCGACCCTTGGAATATCAGCGAAGTGTATAAGTGCGGTGCTAATATCCATTTCAAGGACTTCAGAGATGTCTTTCCCTTTGTATTTAATGGTGAGGGTTTCGGTGTTGAAGCGTTTCCCATTGCACACCTCGCATTCCACCCAGACATCAGAGAGCAATCCCATATCGACTTTTTTTGCCCCGTTGCCGCTACATGCTTCACATCTGCCGCCGGTAACATTGAAGCTGAATCGCCCGGGTTTATAGCCTCGTAATTTCGCATCGGGTAAGTTAGCGTAGAGCGATCGAATTGCATCAAACACTTTTGTATAGGTTGCGGCGTTGGAACGGGGTGTTCGTCCGATAGGTGCCATGTTGATATTGATAATTTTATCAATAACATCGGAGACAGGAACGTCTTTTTCTTTAATGATACCCCGAATGTTGTCGTAGATGCCCGGTACTGTCTTTGCTTTCATGAGATCCCGCGCGAGTGTGTTGTAGAGGATATCGTGGATTAAAGAGCTCTTTCCGGAACCGCTGACACCCGTCACACAACAGAGAATACCGATCGGTATTTTAGGACTGATCGCTTTAAGGTTATTTTGACGTGCGTTCTGTATCTGTATCCATTTGTCCCCTGTTGGGCGGCGCGATTCGGGTTGGATAATCACCTTGTCGCCACGAAGATATTGGGCAGTCAGTGTATTGCTCTCTTTGATGAATTGTGTGGGTGTCCCTATATCGGTTATCTTTCCGCCTTTAATGCCAGCACCAGGACCGAAGTCGATGATCCAGTCAGCTACCAACATTGTTGCCTCGTCGTGTTCAACAACAATAACGGTATTGCCTTGATTCCGTAGGTTTAGGAGCGTGGTGAGCAGCCCTGCGTGGTCGCGCGGGTGTAACCCGATACTCGGTTCATCGAGGACGTAAGTAACATCGCGTAATCCTGCCCCTACCTGACTCGCGAGACGGATGCGTTGCGCTTCACCGCCGGAAAGGGTTGGTGCGGGACGTGAGAGCGTCAAGTATCCGAGTCCGACATCCATAAGGAACCCGAGTCGTCCCCGAATTTCCTTCAGGAGTTCCTTGGCGATGAATGCCTCGCGTTCAGGAAGTTCGACTTCATTGAAGAAGCGGGTCGCGTCCTGAATAGATTTTTCAAGGATGTCGGTGATAGGTGTCTCGTTTATCGTTATCGCTTTTATCCACGAGTTAAGTCGGGTTCCGTCACAGGTTTTGCACGGCATTTTGACGAAATAATCGGGGTATTCGTCTTCATCAACTTCGTCGTCGTCTTCAAAGTGGAACTTCTGTTCTTCAGCGGCGATGATACCGTGAAAATGGACGCGATAGCGCCGTCGTTGTTTTCGTTTTTGATTTGTGCTTTTACCCGGCGTAGCGATTGTAAGGATTTCATCGCCGGTGCCGTAAAGAATAGCGTTCTGTTGTTCTGGTGTGAGTTCTTTCCAAGGTGTCTTGATATCGAATCCGAGGTGTCTTGCGACTGCTTCGGCGATGGCTTTTTCTGTGGCGCGTTTTTGTTTATTCAGGGGTCCCCATAGACTGACAGCACCTTCCATGATGGAGAGCGTATCATCAAGGATAATCAACTGCGGTAAGATTCCCATTTGTACGCCGAGACCCCGGCAGTTTTCGCACATGCCGTCGGGGTTGTTGAAGGAGAAGTGGCGGGGTTCTGGTTTCACGAAACTAATCCGACAATGCGAACAGGTGTAATCTCTACTAAAGAGCAGGTCGTCTTCTTCTGACAGAAATGGGGATGCCTCGCCTTCAATCGGAACAACTTGGACAAGCATGCTACCCTCTCCGCGCAAGAGTGCTGCGTCTACTGCCTGCGTGATCCGTGGTTCGATGCCGTCTTTGATGATAATCCTGTCAATGACGAGATCAATGTCGTGGCGTTGGTTGCGGCTGAGTGCGAAGCCTGGGCGGATTTCGTGTATTTCGCCATCAATGCGTAATCGAGCGAACCCGGCGTTTCGTAGGTCTTCGATTTCTTTTTCATGTGCGCCGCGAGAACCTCTGGCAATAGGTGCTAAAATGATGAGCCTTGTGCGTTCGGGATAGTCAAGTAAAGTATTGACGATGTCCGCTGGCGTTTGTGAACCGACTGCACGACTGCATTCGGGACAGTGGAATTGCCCTACACGGGCATAGAGCACACGGAGGTAGTCGTAGATTTCGGTTACAGTGGCGACCGTGGAGCGCGGGTTATGTCCGGTTGATCCTTGACTGATAGCGATAGACGGGGAGAGCCCAACGATTTCATCTACATCGGGTTTTCCGAGTTGTCCGAGAAATTGCCGTGCGTAAGCGGATAAAGACTCGATGTATCGTCGTTGTCCTTCGGCGTATACGGTGTCAATTGCAAGTGAGGATTTACCGGAACCGCTAACGCCCGTAAAGACGATGAGTTTGTCTTTTGGCAGTTGGATGTCAATATTGCGTAGGTTGTGTTCTCGCGCACCTTGTACGTGAATTGACGCTTCTGTCATTTTTTACCTATTTGGCTCCTGATGTAAAGAAACACTTTCTTCGCATTGGATTTTAGCGTTTGCAAAAACCCTTCGATTTCGTTTCAGGCAGGTTTTTGATTAATTCTTGACTGTGTTGGCGGAGATTAAGTTTTTGATTCAGAAGAACGCGGTTAAATATCTATAAAGCCGCCTAATTCTTTGAGTTTGCGTGCGTCTTTGCGCCAGTCGGCTTTGACTGTTACATAGAGTTCTAAGAAGACGCGTTCATCTAAGAATTTTTCGATATCAATGCGTGCGAGTTCACCGACCCGTTTGATTAATTTGCCGCCTTTGCCGATGATAATCTGCTTCTGTGTTTGTCGTTCTGCATAGACGATGGCACGGATAAAAATAATATCGCCTGATTTG
Source organism: Candidatus Poribacteria bacterium (assembly GCA_022394775.1). GTDB lineage: Bacteria > Poribacteria > WGA-4E > WGA-4E > WGA-3G > WGA-3G. The sequence goes on along the minus strand of JAGFCB010000314.1, from coordinate 9,807 downwards.
TTCGTCTGGCGTTTTTCAAATTCTTCAACGACCACAGCGGATGCGTAAGGTATCTCGCGTTGGGTCAGGAGCATAATTTTTTCTCGGACAGTTTCGGCAATGAAGAACCGTTCCGGGAGATCGCTGAGTTGATCCTCTGGAAAGTAGTGAGGGCCGATGGGCAGATAGTTTTCGATTTGCTCGAGAAGCACCGGCACACCGTCGGTCGTTAAGGCAGAGATCGGGATTATATGCGCAAATTCAAATTTTTGGCTGTAGTCCTCAAGGAGCGGGAGTAGGCTCTGTTTTTCGACGAGGTCTACTTTATTGACGACGAGGATTGTTGTCGATTTAACACGTTTAAGGCGTTTTAGGATTGTGTCTTCAATATCTCGGTTTTGGCGTTTGGCATCAATCACGAAAAGAACGACATCGGCATCGCCTAAGGCACCATACGCTGTTTTGACCATTTCGCTCTGTAAGCGATATTTAGGGGTCATCAGTCCGGGAGTATCGACAAAGATAATTTGATGGGTATCCGTGGTGAGGATGCCACGAATTTGGTTCCGCGTTGTCTGTGGTTTCGGGGTGACGATCGCTAATTTCTGCCCCAAAAGCGCATTAAGCAGCGTCGATTTCCCGACGTTGGGTGCACCGATAATACTAACGTAACCGGATTTGAAGTTTTGAATTTCGTCCATAGTTATTGTAGGTGGTATGCTTGTAGGAGCGCGTGCTAATGTGGACTCTCAATTTGTGTGAGTGGAACCATTTCAGATGCTGTGAAAGTTGACAATTATTATACCAGATTTGGTTGTAAAAAGCAAGAAAAATGGAGAATTCATTCAACACGCGCATCTGCGAATTTCAAGCTCATTTCTAAATAAGCAACTGCTTGTTCACGCGATACTGTGGGGAAATGGTCGAGGAATTTATTGAGCGAGTCTCCAGCAACGAGGTGCTGAATCAGGATTTCAACGGGGACGCGTGTGCCAGCAAAAACCAATCTGCCGTTCACGACGCGTGGGTCCTGGGAAATAATTTGTTCTTTCTTCATAGTGCATTTCCTCTAACCTATATTGTTATGCGTTTTGTTCCTCAATTTGATGCAGTGCTTCACTGATGTAGCGGCGGATCCATTCGCTTTCGGTGGTTTCCGTGAGGGCGTTGAGCGCAGAGACGGCTTGTGGGCTGCCGATTCTGCCTAAGGCGACAACGGCGGCAGCGCAGACACCTCTATCACTGTCTGTTATCGTGTCTATCAGTGCCTCTATTACTTGTACTGGTGGTGCTGAAAACCGATCCTCGGTGAGTCCGAGTTCTCCGAGAGCAGTGGCGGCGGCGCATCGCATATCGGGTTCCTCGTCTTGTAGGAATGGGATGAGGACATCAATGGCGCGGGGGTCGCGGATCCGTCCGAGTGAGGAGATAGCGAATCGGCGGACGGTTGAGTTGTTATCGGTTAAGGCATCAATGAGCGGCGCGACCGCGTGGGCATTGCCGACACCGCCTAACCCTTCAGCGGCATAGGCGCGCATTTCGGCGGACTCCGACCGCAGCTTTCGCAGCAACACGTGTGTCGGGATGTATCGCCAATTCCGAACGGGACCGTCTCGGTGTGAGAGCCACTTGATGAACTTGCGGGCTTTTTGGTGTAGGGATAGGCTTGAACCAGTGTCTGCGGTTTCGCGGGGCATAGTGCCACCTCGCTCGCTATTTTTTACACTAAGCGACAAACATTATAGCATGTATCGGCATTGAATCGCAAATTATTTTTACAGCTTCATCTTGCTAAAGGCTGATCCCTAATTCCTTTGCGATGGTGTAGACGTCTTTATCGCCTCTGCCTGAGAGGCAGACGACAATGACTTTCTCTTTCCCGAGTTTCGGTGCGAGTTCGCGTAGATGGGCGATGGCGTGTGCGGATTCTAATGCCGGGATGATACCCTCTGTTTCTGATAACAACTGGAACCCTTCCACCGCTTCTGCATCGGTAACAGGGACGTATTCCGCTCTACCGGTTTCACGGTAATAACTGTGTTCAGGTCCGACACCCGGATAATCTAACCCCGCAGAGATTGAGTGTGCAGGGGTTATCTGTCCGTCGTCTTCTTGCAATAGGTAGCACTTGGCACCGTGAAAGACACCGACGCTGCCTGCCGTGAGCGGTGCGGCGTGCCGTCCGCTACGGATGCTTTCACCGGCGGCTTCTACGCCGATCATCCGAACGGATTCGTCGGCATAGAACGGATAGAACATACCGAGCGAGTTGCTACCGCCACCGACACAGGCGACGACACACTCCGGTAACGCGCCTTCTTGTTCTAAAATCTGTGTTCTCGCTTCTTCACCGATGACGGCTTGGAAGTCTCGGACGATCATCGGATAAGGGTGTGCACCGACAACCGAACCGAGCAGTAGGTAGGTCGTGCGGACATTCGTGACCCAGTCGCGGAAACAGGCGTTGATTGCGTCTTTGAGGGTCCGCGACCCAGAGTTCACCGGCACGACTTTCGTTCCCATCAACTGCATACGGAAAACATTGAGTGCCTGCCGTTCTATGTCTTCTTCACCCATATAGACTTCGCATTCCATGTCGAATTTTGCGGCGACGGTGGCGGTTGCGACACCGTGTTGTCCTGCACCCGTTTCGGCAATAATGCGTTTTTTGCCCATCCAGCGTGCGAGGAGGATTTGACCAATTGCGCTATTGATTTTATGGGCGCCTGTATGGTTGAGGTCTTCCCGTTTGAGATATATCTTCGCGCCGCCGAGGGTTTCTGTTAAACGCTCGGCGTAATAGAGCGGGTTGGGTCGTCCGACATATTCGCGGAGGTAGTACCGGAATTCTTCTTGGAAGTCGGTGTTATCTTTGAGTTCGTTGTATGCGTCTTCGAGTTCTAATAGCGCGGGCATCAGGGTTTCGGGAACATATCTGCCTCCGAATTGTCCGAAATGCCCTGTTGCGTCAGGAAGTTTTTTAATTATACCTTGCGGTTCGTTTGGGTGGATCTGGGATTTCATATCTATCTCCGTATATCTGAAGAAACGCCCAAGCAAAAACCCTGCACCATTGTTGCAGGCTATGTTTTGGGTTCAACAGTTTTTTAATTAGGACTTACGCATGATGCTCTTTTGTACCACAAACTTCCAGTTTGTGCTACCAGAAACGCTGTGTTGCCAGAAAAATTTCATCTAACAAAACCGCCTACAACCTAAATTGCGTAAGTCCTGTTAATTATCAAATTCACGCAGGAGTCCATCATCAGAAATTTGCGCGGAGGTTTGGTTGCGCTAATACCGATGGGTTCACAACGGATTCGGGCAGCTGTCCTGTGAGTACTTGTGCTACACATCTGGCAGCGGTGACCTCCAGTTCAAGGATTGCGTCTTCTGAGACGAATGCTGCGTGCGGTGTAACGACAACATTATTAAGTGTTAGTAGTTCTTCCTTTGGGTTGGGTGGCTCTGTTTCCAAGACATCCAGCCCAGCACCGGCAATTTCACCGTTACAAAGTGCCCTGATAAGTGCAGCGGTATCTACGATGCCGCCGCGCGCGGTGTTAATTAAAAGTGCCGTCGGTTTCATTGCACGGAATTCTGCATCGCTGAACAGATGTTCTGTCTCTTGTGTCAGCGGCGCGTGGATTGTGATAAAGTCGGACGTTGTAAGGAGTTCTGAAAATGTGACCTTCTCTGCCCCTGCGGCTTGAATTCGCTTCGGATCTGTGCGTGGGGAGCAGACGTTGATTATAAGTCCGAACGCTTTCGCTTTTGGGATAATCGCCTGTCCGATCCGTCCGAATCCGACGATGCCGAGCGTTTTACCTCGGATCCTGTGCATCTCTGGTCCGATGTTCTGGTTCCATATACCGTTTCTAACTGCCCAATCGAAGCGTGAAATTTTTCTTGCACACGCGAGGAGCAGTCCCATCGCGTGGTCAGACACTTCGTCCATACAGTAGGCGGGGACATTAGTGACAACGATGCCTTGTTCGGTAGCGGCTTCTACATCGATGTTGTCAAGTCCGATGCCGTAGCGCGCGATAACCTGACACTTCTTCGCGGCTGCAATAACCGGTTCTCGGACTGGGTTCCAACAGGTGAGGATACCGTCCATCGTGGGTGCGAGCGTTTGCAGTTCTGCTGCGTCGCCAGTTTCTGCTGCGATGAGTTCTGCGCCGATTTCGGCAAGGACCTGTTGTTCGGGTTCGATAGAGGCCCAGGCGTAATCGGTGATGAGGATTTTCCAGTGGTTTACCATGTCTGTTATAGATGTCCTTCACTTTTAGAAAAAAACTTTACCCGGATTCATTAAGTTTTGTGGATCTAAGGCGTGTTTGATAGCGCGCATCAAGTCTACGCTTTTTCCGTGTTCCTTCTCTAAGGCGTTCCGTTTACCAACGCCGACCCCGTGTTCTCCTGTGCAGGTGCCTTCCATCTCTAAGGCGATGTCTACGATTTGATCACTGAGTTGCTGTGCTTCTGCTAATTCGTCCTTGTTGTTGGGTTCGAGGGGGAAGACGACGTGGAAGTTTCCGTCGCCGACATGTCCGAGAATTGATGGCACGAGATATGAGGTCGCGAGCAGTGCTTTCGTCTTCGCGATACACTCGGCGAGTTCGGAAATCGGGACGCATACATCGGTTACATAGCCGACGGCACCCGGTCGGCGGTTGAGTGCGGCGTAGTAGCTATCGTATCGGGCTTGCCAGAGGCGTTTGCGCTCGTTTTCATCTATTGCCCATCGGAAATCGCTGCTACCGTGCGCTGCTGCGATCTTACCGGCAATCTCGGAACTCTCGGCAACCGTGTATTCAGAGCCGTGGAACTCGAAGAAGAGTGTCGGTGCGACTTCGTAGTCTAATCCAGCGTATTTGTTGACAGCATCCATCTGTAGTTCGTCCAGTAGTTCGATACGTGCGATGCTGGTGCCTGTATCCATCAGTTTGATAACGGTGTCTACTGCTGCGGCTATCGTTGGGAAAGCACAAGCTGCTGAGGCGATGGCTTCTGGTAACCTTGTCAATTTGAGTGTGATTTCGGTGATAATCCCGAGTGTGCCTTCTGAACCGATGAAGAGACGGGTGAGGTCATAGCCTGCGGCGGATTTTCTGGCTCTGCTACCAGTATGAATAATAGTGCTGTCCGCAGTGACGACAGTTAAGCCGAGGACGTTATCGAGCATTGTGCCGTATCGGACGGCACTCGTGCCGGATGCGCGTGTTGCGACCATCCCGCCTAACGAGGCATCTGCACCTGGATCGACGGAGAAATGGAGTTGTGTGCCGATCTCTGCGAGATGCGTATTCAATTGGAGACGCGTTACGCCTGCTTCGACGGTGGCATCTCTGTCCTCTTGACTGATACGGCGGATCTGGTTCATTTCGTTGAGTGCGATACAGAGTGTGCCTTCGGTTGCGACGACTGCACCTTCAACGCCGGTGCCGGTGCCGTAAGGGACGATCGGTATGTTGTATTTCGCACAGATTTTGACGATTTCTGCGACTTCGGCGTTGGTTTTCGGGAAGGCGACGGCATCTGGGAGCGCGCCGCGGTGATATGAGGCATCGCGTGCGTGTGCGTCTCGGATAGCATCGTCTGTGCTGAAGCGTGTTCCGAGGAGGTCATGGAATTCTTTATGGGGGTGTTTTAGGTCGTGTTGGTTCATGCTGTGTGTATTTTAGCATAATTTGTGGGTGAAAGCAAACGGAAAATGGCTGTCATTTCCTCCTATGTCCCCTTCAATGGTTTTGTGTCTTGCGGTGTGATGTTTACTACGTCTTGCTCTGCGTTGATGGCGTTGCAGGCGACGAGGGTTTTTAGGATTTGGTGTGCTAAGGTTACGTGTTTCATGGCCTCTTCGGAGTCTTCTGCTTGGAAGACGTGTTGTTTTGGGTATCCGTAGAGGGTTTCTAATTCTTGGGCGATGTTTGCAGAGGTCATGAGGTTCGAGGTGCGGTAATTCGCGCAGAACTCGTGCTATTCAGGGAAGGGGACGTTTTCGTATATCTCTTGTAAGGGGAGTTCGCATTGGATTGAGATGAGTGGGAGGTGTTGCTCAAGCTCTTGAAAATCGGTGAGGATCCATTGTGTTGCCTGTCGGACGTAGTGATCGACGCGTACCTTGTCTTCGGAGACGAGGATGTATTCTTGCAAGGATTGGAGTTGGCGGTAGTGTGCGAATTTATCGCTTCTGTCATAAGCCTCCGTTGAGGGAGAAAGGACCTCATTTTTGTGTGGGGTTCGCTAACTTCTAAAGAGGTTCAGGTATTTTTCCAATACGAAGAGGCGGTTACGGGAGTGTCCAGTGGTCTCTTTCAAGACACCGAGTTCTGTCAAGGATTGTAGGAGTCTGTTCGCGCTTGAGAAACTTATGTCTAACACCTGTTCAACGGATCTAACGTTAACGATAGGTGTTGCGGACATGCGTTGAAGCAGCTTCTGTGCGTTTTTTGCTCGGGAACCGAGTGTTAGGATTTTGACATCATATTCTTGGCGGAGTGCAATGATCGCTTTGAATGTTTTGAGTCCGTGCTGGGCAGTCTCGACGATTCCGATTAAGAAGAATACAATCCACTGTTCCAAGTCATTTGCGGTGCGGACGCGGGTGAGGGAATTGTAGTATGAGACCTTGTTTTTCTCAAAAAAGGTGGATGCGTAAAGGGCAGGTTTGCTAAGCAATTGTGCGTCAATGAGTTGCAAAACGATTAAGAGTCTTCCGCATCTGCCGTTTCCATCAAGGAAAGGGTGGATGGTTTCAAACTGATAATGCATGATGGCGATTTTGATTAGATAAGGCAGTTGGAGTGATTGATTGTGCCAAAATTTTTCTAAATCGCTGAGGAGGTCTGGGAGTTCTTCCGGTGAGGGAGGGACGAAAAGTGCATCGGCGAGCGATGAACCACCGATCCAGTTTTGACTTCTACGAATTTCGCCGGGTGCCTTATATCTTCCACGAACACTGGACATCAATATTTTATGGATATCTTTGAGAAGTCTCGTTGAAAGTGGGATTTTTGGGAGTTCGGCTATCGCGAAATTCATGGCTTCAATGTAATTTTGGACTTCTTCCCAATCAGCCTGTCGGATTGCTGGGATCTCTGTTTGTGGCAGAACAACCTCATCAATCTCAGTTTTTGTGCCTTCAATCAGATTAGAGTCTATTGCTTCTTTTGCGATACTCATTGGCATCGAAAAATCGACATCTGGGATGATTTCCGCATAAGCGTTGAGTTTTCCCAAAAGATTTGCAGCTTGTTCAACTAACTGATCTATTTGACGGTTCTCCCAAGCGAAGGGACGGTTGATGAAAGATGGACTAAAACTCTTGTATTCTCGCTGCTGCCGGTACACGCCCGCTGTAAAATCTTGCATATTACCGTTTTCGCCTCTTTTTGAAAATGGCAAATTTGTGTTGTCATTTTTCTTAATTTTTGATAATCCTATATTATAGTGTAATTTCAGGGAGCTGTCAAGAGATTAATTTATTCTGCTCAGGACTTACATAACGCTCAATAATGCACGTTGCAACCCCCCTTTATCCCCCCTTATCAACGGGGTAGGCGGGTACGCCGCAGAATTGCGCTACTACGAACCAAACTGTTTTGACAAACATATCTCTTTTATAGGTTGTCATTTTCTGGTGTTTTTGATAATGAGGAATGGTCCGAAGTTATGATGTTTGGGTTATGGTGTTGCGGACTTCGTTGACGATGGTGTCGGGGGCTATGCCTTCGCCTTGTCCCTCGAAGTTGAGGAGGATGCGGTGACGGAGTGCAGGGAGCAGGACAGCGTTGATGTCCGAGAAGGCGACGTTGTAGCGTTCGTCGAGGAGGGCGTTGATTTTGGCGGTGAGGGCGATGGCTTGGACGCTCCGTATGCCTGCGCCGAGGTGGACGTATTGTTTGACAATCTCAGGTGCGTCTTCGGCGTCTGGGTGTGTCGCTCGGACGAGTCGGATGATGTGGCGTTCGACATGCTCGGCGATGAGGACTTGCGGCACGAGTCGGCGCATCTCGTTGAGCGTTTCGGTATCTGTAACCTTGTTGATGGTGATGTCGGCACCGGATGTGGTGCGGCGCAAGATTTCGACGATCTCGTCTTCGTTTGGGAAGTCGATGAGGAGTTTGAAGAGGAACCGATCGAGTTGTGCCTCTGGGAGCGGGTACGTGCCTTCCATCTCCAGCGGGTTTTGTGTTGCTAAGACGCAAAACGGTTCTTCTAACTTATGGCTGGTACGTCCGACGGTGACGGTGCGTTCTTGCATCGCTTCGAGGAGCGCGGATTGGGTGCGGGGTGTGGCACGGTTAATCTCATCTGCGAGGATGAGTTGTGCAAAAATGGGTCCCTGTTGGAATTCCAGTTGTCTTCTGCCGTGTTCGTCTTCTACGAGGAGCGTTGTGCCTGTGACATCTGAAGGCATCATGTCGGGTGTGAACTGGATGCGTTTGTAGGCGAGGTCAAGTGCTTCGCTGAGTGTGTAGATGAGTTGGGTTTTGCCTAAGCCGGGGATACCTTCGAGGAGTGCGTGTCCGTTGGCGAGTAGGCAAAAAAGCACGCCTTCGATAATCGCGTCTTGGCCGACGATACGCTTTTGGACTTCGGCTTTGACGTTGTAAAAGGTCTCGCGGAATTGCTGGATTTGGGTTTCTAAGTTCATATTTTGTTGGCGAGGTTACAAACCTCGCCTGCAGTAGGGGCCAAACCTTGGGGCGAGGTTACAAACCTCGCCTGTAATAGGGACCAAACCTCGCTTGCAGTAGCGGATGACGGATGTGCGAAATTTTACCAACTTTTTCCGCCGACGTAGAGCCCTCGATTTTCCATTGGGAGTGAGACGCGTTTGCCATCGAGTCGGTGCGATTCGATGATACCCATGAGTGTCTCTTGGCTCCGGCGTGCGAGATGGATGGGTCCCTTTGTTTCACGGTCTTCGTCAATTGCCTCAGCAACATCTGTGATACCCATCACGGTGCCTGTGGCACGGGATGTCTCTGGGAATGGAACTTCTTCAAAGAAAGTGCCGTCCTTTTTTCGGAATTGGATTTCTCTGCTGTTGTTTTGTACACGGATTTTGCCACCCGTGCCGCAAACCTCATATTCGGGTCCAGTCCCCGCCGTATTATAGCCGTGGACACCGTTGGCGTAACGGATGTAACCGCTGGTGATGGCGGGATCAGTATTGAGACGGTTCCCGTCCCAATCTGAATCGTTACAAATAACCGTGCCTTGCACGAAATCTACTTCTGGGTCGCCTGCGAGGAAGAGGAGCATATCTGCGGCGTGGGTTAATCCCCAAAGCGCGGAGCTGGCACCGTACTGGGCGATGGTACACTGGACATTCCCGATTTCGCCGGCATCGACGAGTTCACGCACCTTGCGATAGATCGGCATATAGCGGCGTTGTGTGCCGTAGTTGAATTTGACCCCATGCTTTTCGACGATGTCTACCATGATGTCTGCTTCTTCCATGGAGCAGCAGAGCGGTTTTTCGCAGTAGATGCCCTTAACGCCGTTCTCGGCGGCGAAGACGGTGATGTCGGCGTGTGGACCGGGACGCGTGGCGAGACAGATGATGTCGGGTTTCTCTTTTTCGATCATCTCTTGGTAATCTGTATAGGCGCGTTCGGCTCCGTAGCGTTTTCTGATGGTTTCGGCTTTTTCCTCGAAGACATCGGAGACAGCAACGAGGTCGGTTCGCTCACAGGCGACTGCTGCTGCGGCGTGTGAGAAGGGTTGCCAGATAAAGCTATCGGGTCGTCCTGCGACTTCGTCATCGATGGTCGCGCCCATCCGTCCGCATCCGACGAGACAGGCTTTGTATGT
>JAGFCB010000195.1 GCA_022394775.1 Candidatus Poribacteria bacterium | reverse complement strand
AGCTTCCGCATTACGGAAGAACGCGGCATCTGGTTTACAGATACCCAGTACGCACCCTTTGCTATGGCAACGTTTAACCCGGCTTACATCCTACGGCAAGAGGGTGAGGATTTCACAGCGATGCGACAGATCCTCATTAACGATGTCGCTGAAGCCGTACGAAAACTGCAGGAAGCCCCCGAAATTCCCAGACTCACCCTTTTTTAAAAACGCCTTACCTGTTTTGCATAAGACCTACCTTAATGTCCCCCCAAAGAGCCGCAGCCTTATCCACCGGATCAACTGATAGTGTAGCATCTAAACCGTTATCCATGAGGGATTGGATGTCAGCTTCCTCAAGTGCGACATCAAAGAGGATCATTTCATCAAACATCCCTTCCCACTCTCTGCCGCCGCCACTCCATGAACCGATGCGCCCAGGTCCAAATTCACCCGGCAAGGGGCCCCATTTACCCTCCGCATCAAGTTCGCCGTCAAAGTAGACGCGAACCGATTCGTCGTTGCTACTATAAGCAACCGCGAGATGGAACCATTTATTTAGGATACTTTTATCGGCTGTGAAATCCGAATCGGGCCAACCTGGATGCCGCACGGGGTTGTTGGAGTGGATCGCCATCTCCATCTTATTATCGGGTCGAAACTGGTAATGCACATACCCAGCTGCCCAACCATCGCGATTAAAGAAGCATCTCCACGCGCCAACCCTTCCTGTTGCATTGAACCATTTGATGAGTGTAAAATCTTCGAGCGGTCCAATCTCTGGAACCGTGACCCAAGCGTCCTTTCCGTTGAGTTCAATAGCATTGCCAAATTTGCCTTTCACCCATTTCGCACCACCGACGAGTTTACCGTCGTTACCGTTGCCAGATGAATCTTTAGCCACTTTTCCATCCGTTTCATCAAACAACCACGCACCGACAATAGATTCCGAATCGATTTCAGCGTTGCTGAATTGGGCAAACATGCAAACTGCGATGATTAAACTGATTGTAAGACGTATCATTTTCGTTCTCCTCTGTCTATCGGTTGTTTACTTCTGGAAACTAAGGAAATACCTAAGATAAATTGTATCACAGATTATCAGGAAACTAAAGAAAATATTGTTGGTTTTGTTTGACATCTGTGTTTATGGGTAATATGACTTTACTGATATGGCAATCAAGAACAGGAAACCTTTCCTTGAAATTTTACAAATTCTATGAGAAAATTGAAAAAAATGGTTGACAAAACTTTAAGAAGATGTTATAATATTTAACGCTCACGGTGCAAAATGATGCTGGGTAAATTTTGCGCTTTGTATAATCGAACCAATCTGGAATTGACAGGTGTATTTAACGCGCGTACGGCTGACTTTCAAATCAAAAATTTTGATGAAATTAATTAAAAATCAGGCTATAATGTAGGCAGTTTGCCTTTAATTTCGTAGAACTGACGGGTAACGTCCGTTTATAAAATCGGGGGTGGAAGTGGTATCTCGACGTAAATTTTTCAAATTTCTCGGTTGGGGGAATTTCACTGCAGCACTCGGACTGACCTTGGGACCAGGGCTGGTTCGATATCTGTATCCACGGGTGCTGTTTGAACCCTCCTCTATTTTCAAAGCAGGATTCCCGGCAGAGTATCCGCCGGGCAGCGTTAGCGAAAAATATAAAAAGGAACCTTATGGCGTTTGGATTGTCCGGAAGCAGGATGGCGAATTCTATGCCCTCTTGACCATCTGTACACATCTCGGATGCACACCACGCTGGCTTGGCTCAGAAAACAAATTCAAATGCCCCTGCCACGGTAGCGGCTTTGACCGAGAAGGTGTTAACTACGAAGGTCCCGCACCACGTCCCCTTGAACGTGTTAAAATTACTTTGGCAGAAGACGGTCAGATTGAAATTGATAAGTCTGTGAAGTTTTTAGGTGAGAAGGGGCAGTGGACCGACCCAAGCTCCTTTTTGAAGGTCTGAAGAAAGGAGAGCATTTGTGCCTGGCTCCCGTCAGGTAGAAAAGGCGTTTCGACTTTGTAGAATAGATTCTAAATGTTCACGGTGAAACGTACACGTCGAAACTTGCTACAAAAAATATGAACGAAGAACGAAAAGGGCTCAAAGAAAAGATTACGAATTCCGACATTTGGCGTTCTATATTCCGCCACGGATACGAAGACACAGGGCGCCGATACACCTTACAGGTTCTCCAAAACGTCTGGTTACATCTCCATCCCCCTCGGGTTTCCCGTCACGCGCTCAACTTCCGTTTTACGTGGTGCATGGGTGGCATTACTTTCCTTATGTTCCTCGTGACAGCCGTTACTGGCGTGCTCCTGATGTTCTATTACCGTCCAACTGCTGAATACGCTTTCCACGATGTACAATACCTCGAATTTGATATTCCTTTCGGTATGCTCTTGCGGAACATGCACCGCTGGGCAGCACACGGAATGGTTATCTCGGTAATGTTGCACATGTTCCGAGTCTTTTTGACCGGTTCCTACAAGAAGCCGCGTGAATTCAATTGGGCAGTTGGCGTTATCTTGCTGCTCGTGACATTTTTCTTAAGTTTCACCGGCTATCTGCTCCCTTGGGATCAGCTGGCTTTCTGGGCTGTAACTGTTGGAACGAACATGGCACGCGCGACACCGGTTTTGGGGCATGAAGGTCCCTTTGCCCCACAAGACATCACCCAATCGAATGATGTCCGCTTCGCGCTGTTGGCAGGTACTATTGTGGGACCCTCAACACTGTTAAGGTTCTATATTCTACACTGTGTCGCTGTACCGCTTTTGGCGAGCGTTTTGATGGCTTTGCATTTCTGGCGTGTACGTAAAGATGGGGGCATCTCCGGACCGCTATAAGCGTCCTAATCGGCATAGTCAAAAAACGTAAGCGCAACCAACGGGCGCGCTGGATATACGGAAAGGGACTGGAAAACATCAAATTCCCTAACCGAACCGCAAGGTAATTTAAAAATTATGGAGCATTTTATAGCATTGGTGACAAAGCCGGATAATGTCCCTATTGTTGCTATTCTCTTTCTGATACCCTATTTCATCTGGCTTTCGTACCGGCAAGCGCGCCAGACTGATAAGGCAGGTGTACCATCGGATGCTGCGCTCAACGATAAAGTCTATGTATGGCCATACCTGTGTCGGAACGAATTTATCTGTGCGATTATCGTGATGCTCGTGCTCGGGGTCTGGTCAATTATGATTGATGCCCCACTTGAAGAACCGAGTGATCCCACGAAAACCCCGAATCCCTCTAAAGCCCCTTGGTATTTCCTCGCGCTGCAAGAGATGCTGGTTTATTTCGATCCCTGGATCGCAGGTGTGGTACTGCCTGGATTGATTATCGCTGGTTTGATTGCTATCCCCTATATTGACACCAATCCGAAAGGTAAAGGCTATTATACCATCAAAGAGCGTCCATTCGCGCTCGCTGTATTCAGCTTCGGATTTATCGTTTTGTGGATTGTCTTGATGGTCGTTGGGACATTCCTGAGAGGTCCCGGATGGAACTTCTTCGCGCCATGGGAAGCGTGGGATCCACACCTCGTTGTCCCCCTGACGAACGTGAATTTGTCATATCTTTTCGGGATTCGGAGTGAGGTTACTGCAAACTTTTTCGGTTTCGCCGTTGTCGCGGGGTATTTCGCGATCGGGCCGATTCTCTATTTATGGAAACAGAAGAGCAGCCGGTTCTTACAGGAACTCGGTCTCGTTCGATATATCATTGTCTCATTCTTGTTTTTAACCATGCTCGCACTGCCAATCAAAATGATCTTGCGCATAGCATTTAAGGTAAAATACATTTGGGTATCCCCGTGGTTCAATATCTAATTAGGACGGTTCGCACGCACGCGGACATATTGTATGTGACGGTATCCTATTGTATTAATGGAGGTTGAAAAGTTCGTGAGGAACAAAAAAGAAATTCCTGCTGAAAATAAATCGTATTCTGCTTTGTTCTTTATTCTCTCTGGACTGTTAGGACTTGTAACTATTTGGGGGTTCTGGAGTGAGATGATCACCCGCCGCCCGTGGAAGCAGATCCAGCAACAATTTTATCAGTATGAGTATGAGAAGACAGACGCAGAATTGGCAAATGCAAAACTATCTTTGCCTGAACTTTCTACACCTCAAGAGCCTGACGTAAAAGAGTTGGGTAGGTTAACTAAAGCGGTCGAAACTGCTCAAGTCGCACTGGACGAAGCGTTACAGGAACGCAAGTTCCGGCAGAGCGAATCGGACGCGATTAACTATAAATATCAGCATAGCCTCCACGTCGCGAAAGGGAAGCATAATGCAACTGTTGACAAGTGGCAAAAGAAATTAGCTGATCTTGAATCCGAAATTGAAGACAAGCTAACCGAAGCAGTTTTGGCAGCAGAAGCTACCTTCGCTGATGCCAACAAAACGTTGGCGCAGTTCTATCAAACCAATGGCGACCCGCAGCAGGCACTCAGTACCTACCTCACTGCCCAGAAATATAACGCTACGGACACCGAAATTACTGAAGGTATCACCGCTGCACAAGCGTCCCTTCAGGCACTACAAACCGACAAAGCACAGTATGACGAAGTTGCCCGCCTGGAGGAAAAATTACATTCGGTCGGTGGTATCAAGCGAACCTTTCTCGGCAGCCTATTAGAAAACCCTTTCCGTGAAACGCGAACTATCACGCAATATTATCTTGAAGACTTCAACCATACTGCAGACAGATGTGCGACATGCCATTTTTCCACAGATAGAAGCGGCTACGAACAAGGCGCACAAGAGGTGTTTGAGGTGGAAGGGGACGGCGAGAATCCGGTTGTCCACCGTCTCAAGCATGCCAGTGTCGAAGTAGGAAGTGAGAGCATCGTAATTGATGGATTTGATGCGGAACCAGAAGAATATACACTGGAAGAAAACGGGACCCTCACCTTCAGTGACGTAGATGTTTTTGGCGAAATCGAGGTCTCTTATGAGACCGGCTACCGTTCTGTGCTCCAGACACACCCGCACCGTGATGTCCTCCTCGCGAAGCATCCAGTTGATAGATTTGGATGTACACCCTGTCACGGCGGTCAAGGGCAAGCACTCACAGCAAAAGCCGCACACGCCTTAACGCACGCTGAATACTGGCTCAGCCCTGTACTCGGCTTAGATGAACACACCGGCAGAACCTCCGAAGAGACGAAGGGGTATATGGAATCTAACTGCCGCCGTTGTCATGATGGGGTCATGAAGTTAGATTACGGCGTAGATCCTGAAACCGATGCACCTGTGGACTACGCGCCGAACCTCACAAAAGGATTGGCACTCTTTGAAGATCTCGGCTGCCACGGTTGTCATGCCGTAGAAGGGTATAGCGCAATCGAAAATATTAACAACGTCGGTCCCTCGCTCGCAAAAGTTGGTAGTAAGGTCAAAGATACGGCTTGGCTCGAAAGTTGGATTAAAGAACCCGAAGCCTATTTGCCGAATACGACGATGCCGAACTTCTTCCCCGCTGACGGCATGAGTCAGGTTGTCTACCTCAAGAACGGTGGAAAGCGTACAGGTGTTGTTACGAAAACTACCAACGGTATTGAGATTAAAACGGATGATGGGACTGTATATCCGTACCCCGACGATTATGTCCTCCGTATCGTTGATGAAGTGAAATCTATTGCAGCATATCTCGCGGCGATGAACGATACCAGCCTTGATGAATCTTCAGTAAACTATTCCACATCTGAAAGCGTTATTAAAGCAGGTGAGGAGACTGTTAAAACCGTTGGTTGTCTCTCATGTCATGCCGTTGATGGCTTAGGCAGCGATTTTGCCCCAGCACTCGATAGTGTCGGCACAAAGGTTACACCGAGTTATCTCCGTCAATGGATTAACGACCCGAAATCCTATGATCCAGATACGAGTATGCCAAGCTTGCGACTAAGCACCCGCGAAATTGATAACGTTGTTGCTTATCTGATGAGTTTGCAACAGCCGACATCCAATGTCGCCACTGAATCCATCGGTGAAGTAGATGTAGCTGAAGGGGAGGCACTTGTCAGAACCTACGGATGTTTTGGTTGCCACGAAATTCCGGGCTTTGAAAACGAATCGAAGGTCGGGGCGGACCTCGGCGAATTCGGCGCGAAACTCGCTGATGAACTTGACTTTGGCGATACAGTAGACGTTGAACACAGTTGGACCGGATGGACGGTCGGTAAAGTTACTGATCCGCGGCGTTATCAAACCCGCCGTATTGTCTCGCGGATGCCTGTCTTCCAAGTTAACGAAGAAGATGCCAGGGCTCTCGCTGTGCTTTTGAAGAGTTTCCAACCGGAAAAGTATCCGCTCAGTTATATCCATAACCGATCCGAGAAATTGAATCGCATTGATGCCGGCAGACGACTGGTTAAAAAATATAACTGTACCGGATGCCACGAGATTGAGGGTGCCGGTGGCGATTATCGCGACGTTATTATCGCACATGAAGGACTCGGTGAGACGGTCGCGAAGCAGGTTGCACCACCGCCATTGAAGGCTGAAGGTGCGAGGGTCTATCCAGACTGGTTGTTCGCATTCCTTAAAGAGCCTTCTGATATTCGCTACGGACTCAAAGTACGAATGCCGACATTCGAGTTATCTGATGATGAGGCGACGACGCTTGTCAAATACTTCTCTGCACTTGACGACGAACCGTTTCCTTATGAAACGATCGAAACGCCAACCTCGACGCGTGCTGAATTGCGGGTCGGTAAACAGATTTTTGACGAGCTCCAGTGTATCTCTTGTCATCCTTCACAGGGTGAAGTTATTCCTGAAGGGAGTGACAAAGCAGGGCGACCTGATCTCGCATTGGCGAAAGAACGTCTCAAGCCAGATTGGCTCATTGACTGGATGAAAGATCCGCAGACGTTCCAACGCGGAACTGCAATGCCACAGGCGTGGCCACTCGTTGGTGGACAGCACATGGCAGTTGACGGTTACGCTGGCAATGATGCTGAAGAACAGATTCGACTCGTCCGAGATTATCTCATCTCATTAGGACGCTAAAATGTTTATTTTGCCTTGCAGTTCGGTTCGGATGCTTTTAGGGATACGATTCACTGCGTATACCTAAAAGAAACACCCAATCAAATAAACCCGGCGCGTTGCTTGGGACTACAAGTTTTAGCAGCAACAAATGTAGCCTGTAATGAAATGGAAGGCGGATTTACGGAAAGGTACTTTAAATGATAGATTTGCCCTGACCGAACCGCAAGGAAACTTAAAAATATGAGACACCTTGTAGTCGTCATCGTTATGATTATTGTGTGGCTCAACGGTTTAATCTGGTTAGGTCAGCAGATCGATCCAAGCACGAAGTATCCAACGGAGGTAGAATACAAGTACGCACGATACTGCGCGGGATGCCACGGAAACAATGGTGAAGGCAGCGGACGCATTGGGCGTTTCAAAAAGTTGGATCCAGCAGATCTAACGGACAGCAGTCTCTGGGAGATGCACGACGATGAACAACTGCTGGACAGCATTAACGCCGGAAAGGACGATATGCCAGCGTTTCACTATTACCTCAGTGATGAAGAACAACGTGAGATTTTGACTTATATTAAAGAGATGTTTCGTCCGTGATACAAAGCGGTCTTAAAAAAATAATCCATATCTTAGGCAGCGTCATTCAGTTTTCTTGTAGTTTCGATTTCGCGCGCAAGGTTTCTTCGTTGTAGCCGCGATGCTCGCTGATTGCTGACAACTAATGGCTGAAAATTGGATGCCTTTTTATTTGCGATCTTAATTTCTGTAGTGTTAATATATTACAGGACAAATTCAAACTATAAGAGGAGAATATAATCGTGAAAACCCTAATTGCCCTTCTTGTCTTTGGAATGCTGGCGAGCGTTGCGTTCGCGGGCAATATCACCGGCACCGTAACGTATGAGGGCGACGCACCCGCGCGTCCAGCACTAACAGCTAACAAAGATGATCATTGCATTGCAGCTGTAAAAGGCACAAAATCCGAAGCACTCGTTGTCTCAAAAGGCAAAGGCATCAAGAACGTTGTTCTTTATGCCCGCGTTCGCGGCGCGAAAGTAACCCTGCCTGAAAAGAATCCTGTTATGGATCAGAAAGGATGTGCTTACTATCCGCACGTACTCGCCGTTCCTGTCGGTGCTACAGTGGATCTGACCTCCAAGGATCCGGTGGCGCACAACGTCCACTCTCACGCACAGAAGAACGAACAAATAAACATTCAGATTCCGAAGCCAGGGATAGTTTACCCGCATAAAATTGCTAAGGCTGAAGAAATTAAATTCACATGCGATATTCATGCATGGATGACCGGATACATCGTCGCTGTTCCGAGCAACTTCTATGCTGTCACTGGTGCAAAAGACGCTGAAAACGCATGGATCAGTTCGGATGCCTATGAAAAATCAGCGGATACCGGTACTTATACGCTTGAGAATGTTCCTGCCGGTACAGTGCGCGTCGTCGCATGGCATGAAGAACTCGGTTCAGCAAACAAAAAAGTCGAAGTGCCAGCCAGTGGTGATATTGCCGTAAACTTCACAAGTGCTGATTTTAAGAAAAAAGCAAAAAAATAACAGGCAGCAACCGGTTTCCTTTGGTCGTCAGCAAGAAACCCTCTTTGCTGACGAAAACCGAAAGTTGATGCCCGATAGTCTGTTTGATTTGATAGGCTCAGAAAACTGAAAGGGATCCCGCTGACAGCCGATGAGCTGACAGCCGAAAGCCATGAAAATAACTAAAAAGAGACTCTATCTCATACTTGGCTGTGTCCTTGTCTTTTATGCCGTGCTGGCTGTCGCACCAGCGTTTGCACAGGACGTGACCGATGCTGAATATCGCACTTTCCCGTTGATCGGCAGCCGAAACGCAGCATGGATCGCCTCGCAGCTCCACCTGTTATTTGGATCCTTTATTCTCGGTGTTCCGATGTTTGCCGTTATCATCGAATTTATCGGTTGGAAGACCAAGGATGAACGATACGACCGGATGGCACAAGAGTTCATTAAACTCTGTATGGGCGCGTTTTCGACAACAGCCTTACTCGGTGGTGTTCTCGTCTTCATTCTTATCTGGTGCTACCCGAATGTGATGAGCAAGCTCAGCGGCATATTCGGACCGACGATGATTTTTTATGTCTTTCTATTCTTCGGCGAAACCTTTACGCTCTATCTCTATTCTTACGGATGGGATAAGATGCAGGGTCGCCATAAAGGATGGCATCTCTTTCTCGGTGTACTGCTGAATGTGTTCGGCACTGCGATTATGTTCGTCTCTAACGCTTGGTTGAGTTACCAGACAAGTCCGGCAACCCAACACGGTATCCTATCCGAGATGCGAAAAAAATCTTGGATGGAGGAACGATTGGCTGCAGATCCATCGCTGACCCCTGAAACCGTTATGGAGGGTGTTACAGATCATACGATGATACCGCTCCACAACGAGACCACAGGCGAATTCATGGGGACCCTCTGGGACGCTGTCAACAACTTTACGTGGATGCCTATTAATATCCATCGACTCGTTGGAAACATCGCTTTTGGGGGTTCAATCGTCGCAGCTTATGCCGCATTCCGATTCCTCGTCGCTAAGACGAAGGAGGACAAGGCACACTACGATTGGATGGGGTATACCGGAAACTTCATCGCGCTCTGTGGGCTGATCCCACTGCCTTTTCTCGGTTATTGGCTCGGTAGGGAAATCTACATGTTCAATAACACGATGGGCATCAATATGATGGGCAGTCTCTTCTCTTGGCTCTTTATTATTCAGGCGGTGATGATTGGGGTCCTGTTCATTGGCGCAAATTATTACCTCTGGTCAGGCATGGGACGCATTGACGGCGCGGAGATCTACGCACGCTACCGTCCGTACATGATTACGGTTATTGTTATCTGTGTCGCAATCTGGATGACGCCGCGGACACTCTCTAAAATCTCAACTGCCAGTGAGCTTAGCGCAATGGGCGGGGCAAACCATCCGCATCTCGGATTGTTCGGGTTGATGACTGCCAAGAATACGGCTGTGAACATTATTATCCTTACGACTTTCTTAAGTTTCCTATTCTATCGGCGTTCAGGGAAAACGCCGACGGCGAGTTGGGGAAAGGTCGGAAATATCGCTATTTCCTCTATCTTCTTTTTCGCGACCGTCTCAATTGTGGTTATCGGTATTGTTGGGTTTACTGTCCCCACGGATCTACGGGTTAACACACTGACACCCTATCAGGTACTGATTGCGCTCGCTGTCATGGCAATCGTCACTGTGGTTGACATCTTCATGTACCGCAAAGCTACAACATCTGGGACCATCAAATGGGGCGAAATGACGGACCGCTCACAATATGTGTTAATCCTTATCGCTATCACATTTACATCTCTCATGGGATTGATGGGGTATGCGCGTTCAGGACTTAGAGAGGCGTGGCACATTTTCGGGGTCATGCAGGATACGTCCGTTGATGCCTATACACCACTTCTCAGTAACGCAGTCAATATTGTCGCGATTATTATGGTGGTCTTCTTCGCACTTGTTGGATTTATTTTCTGGCTCGGTTTATGGGGTGAAAAGAAGAAGCAAGCATCAGCAGCGACCGCCGAAGCAGCTATCGCCGCTGAGGGTGATGATTAGATGAGAAGGATTGGTATACTTCTTTTTCTCGTAGGGTTGATTTCTGGTTTTCCACTTATAGCGACAGCTAATGGCTCTCAAGCAGAATTAGAGGTTTTGAAGCAAATTACAGCTGTCGCTAAACATGATGCTGATGCTGACGAGGACGGATGTCTCTGGTTTTGTAGCGGTTTTTCTTTGGCACTTGGTGGTGGATGCCTTTTAGGTTCGCTGAGTTTAATAAGTTCTTATTCGTATCGGCCTTCTCCGCCGCTCAGTCGGCTTGTAGGGAAGTCGCCTGAATATATTAGTGTTTATATAGATACCTATAAAGAGCAGAGGAGATCGGTTGCATCAAGTGCCGCAATAGTCGGCTGTGCTTTGGGAGCAGCTACTGCCGGATGTCTGGGTTTTGCTGGCGTTTCCCCGTGGTCAACGGCATTCCAGGAATCAACTGACAAGTATGGACACGGCCTGAATGTCGTTCTTTCAGGCATCAGTCGCGTGGCAGTCATAAAAAGTTGGTAAACGATAACCCGCTCGTAATGAAATGGAGAGCGGATTTAAGAATGGCACGTTATAGTCCAAACCCATGTCATTTCACCGCAAGGAATAATTAGGAAGTGGTAGAACAAGGTGCGTAGCTCGTAATGAAATGGAGAGCGGATTTAAGAATGGCATGTTATAGTCCAAACCTATGTCATTTAGCCGCAAGGAATAATTAGAAAGCAGTAGAACAAGGTGCGTAGCTCGTAATGAAATGGAGAGCGGATTTAAGAATGGCACGTTAAAATCCAAACCCATGTCATTTCACCGCAAGGAAAGTTAAAATAATGTCAAGGAATACGCTTATAAAAATCGCAAGTCTAATCTTAATGGTGGTGAGTTTCATCGCCTATATCGCTGGTGCATCTGCGTTCCCGATCGCCTCGGAGAATTTATTGCCCTGGTCCGTCTGGTTTCTGATCTCGGTAATTGTAAACATCGTTTTATGGACCAGCGTCATGAGGTTATTGACGTTCTCACTTGCCGTGATATGGTTTTACGCCTTTGTTGCGGGGCTTGTACCCGAAAGTTCGACAGCGGTAAATTTAACTGAACTCGATTGGAGCGACCCAGACGCTGTTGCTGAACAGGGCGCATTGGTCTTCAATGGGAAAGGACAGTGTGCAGCGTGCCATACTGTAGATACCTCCGCACCCCCTGGGAGATGTCCCGACTTGACAGACATCGGCATTAACGCTGCTACCCGCGTACCCGGCATGGATGCCAAAGCCTATTTGATTGAGTCCATGTATCAACCCGCGAATTATCTTGTGCCCGGGTACGGAAAAATCATGCCAGAGGTATGGAAGGCACCTATCGCGCTCTCCAAATTGGAGATTGAGGCGGTTATTGCTTACCTCCAGAGTCAAGGCGGCGAAATTGATCCGACACCCTTTGATGAACCGATAGACAGGGCAGACGTTGCGACAGCTGCTGCTGCACTGCCGCCATTGCTGACAGGGGACCCGGAACTCGGCAAAAAGGTTTTTGTAGATGCCGCGTGTATCTCGTGCCATGCTGTTAAGGGGATAGAAAGTCCCGCAACCGGTGAGGTGAATGAAGAAGACTTTGAAGTCGTTACCGCACCGGACCTCTCTGAAATCGCAGCCTTTAACGACATGCGTTATCTTGAGGAGTCAATCCTGGTACCCGGCGCGCAGATTGTCAGTGGATACGGTGCCGTTACTGTCCGTGCGAAAGGTACGACTTTCCAAGGGACACTCGTCTCGCAAGACGAAGAAAAAATCGTCGTCCGTACCAAAACGGCAGATGGTGTAGAAGAAGAGCATACTATCTTATTGAGTGAGTTTGATGATGAACCCATTGAAGAACTCACGGACCTGGAAGCGAAAGGTTATCTTACATTAACGATAACGCCTGCGGATGCGGATACGCCTGTAACGGGTCAATTGGTTTCGGAAACGGATGAAGTCGTGACACTTAAGGTTGGCGACGAGGCGCGGACGCTTTCTAAAACTGATGTGAAGAGCCTGATGACCGTTGTCACTTTTGATGGCGACGAAATTGTTGGCGAATATGTTTCAGGGACGATGGACGACGACGAAATCGTCTTGATCGTTGACGGCAGCGAAGAGATGTTTGATACGTTCGATCTTGAGGAGGCTACCATGACCCGTGCATCTGGCAAGCGGTTACTTGTTACGTCGCCGATGCCGGAGAACTTCCCGATCATCTTATCTGTGGCGGATCTGACCAATCTACTCTCTTTCTTAAGCACACTCACCGGGGCAACAGCGGAAGCAGTGCCAGAAAACACAGGAGATGCTCCCGCAGAATAACAAAAAAAATAAAAAACAGAAAACTTAGCCTGTAATGTAATGGAAGGCGGATGTACGTCAGGGAACGTCAAACCTTGAACTGACCTGACCAAACCGCAGAAGTCGTAACTGAAGAAACGGGTGAGATTCCTACGGAATAACAGACAAGGGATAGTTCTTAAAAAAACAGAAAACTTAGCCTGTAATGTAATGGAAGGCGGATGTACGTCAGGGAACGTCAAACCCTGAACTGACCTGACCGAACCGCAAGGAAAGTTAAAAACATGAAAAAATTGTCGCTTTTCACAATATGTCTCATAATTCTGGTCGGTTCTTGGGTCTTCCTACGCTTCGTCGTTGGAGGCATCATCTCAGTACCGATACCGGGTAGCGTGATTGCGATGTATATGGGATTGATTATAATCGCTATCTTGGTGCATATCTCCGTTGAGGACTCACTCTTTCAGGAGTTTCGCCGCCCGATCCTCGAAACACTGGTGGAAGACAAACGCCGTAACCACCGCCGCGTGCTTGTGGTGTTAATCCCGCTCCTTCTGCTCGGTTATACCTACTCGATTATCGCGCAACGCGCGAATCCTCCCGGAAGTCCGCGCGACGCCCACCCATCACCGCCGCTTGAATTGACTTACAAAGATGAAGTCATCGGCACGATGCAAGATGTCGTCAACCCGTTCCGGCATTATGAAAAAGACGATCCCGAGGCGTTCAGAGCGCATGTTGAAAACGGGAAACGGGTCTATCATCAAAATTGCTTTTACTGCCACGGAGACCACTTAGATGGACAGGGGCATTTCGCACCATATCTCCAGCCGCTACCCGCTAATTTCCAGGACCCAGGAATTATTCCTAACTTCCAAGAATCTTTCTTTTTCTGGCGAATAGCAAAGGGCGGACCAGGATTGCCAGCAGCGGGGACACCTTGGGATTCACCAATGCCTATCTGGGAAAACACCTTGACGCAAGACGAAATTTGGGACGTAATCCTCTTTCTTTCTGACTACACCGGCTATCAGTTCCGAACCTTTGGGGAGGCACACTAAAAATGATCTTTTGTCTGGCGCAAAGCGTTAAATCACACGGTTGGTTAGACAACAGTCTTTACTTCAGGTCCGCAAATCTCCGTTGTCGATTTGCTGCGGTTATGTTGTTCCTGATCTTAGGAGTGTTCTCTATGCTTACGGCGGCATACGCACAAAATGCACCGCAGGCTTCCGAAAAAGGAAAAGAGGTTTATGAAAATAGCTGCGCACACTGCCACGGCACTGAAGGCAGAGGCGACGGATCCGCCGCTGAGAACCTCCTCCCAAAACCGAGGGATTTCACACGCGGTTTGTATAAAATCCGGTCTACAGAAACTGGAGAACTCCCAACAGATCAAGATCTATTTGACATCATCACCGAAGGGATGCCCGGTTCGTCTATGCCGCCGTGGGATACTGCCTTAAGTGCCAATGATCGTTGGGAAGTGGTGGCATACATCAAAACCTTCTACGACGGCTTTAAGGAAGCTGAAACGTCACCAAAGCAGATTAACCTCTCTGGGAAAGTCGCTTACTCTGAACAGAGTATAGAAACTGGGAAAGCACTTTATACCGAACTCGGTTGTGTGGAATGCCACGGAAATATCGGGAGAGGTGATGGCACTTCAGCACCGGACCTGACCGATGAGTGGGGATTCCAAAGCTGGCCCGCGAATCTGACGCAGGGTTGGAATTTCCGGGGCGGTTCGGATACCGAGGACATCTTCAAACGATTTATTGGAGGACTTGCCGGTTCAGCCATGCCTGCTTTTGAAGGCGATAGTTTTCCTGGCTTTGGGCTGACAGCTGAAGAATCCAGTCGCATGACTGAATTAGATAACAAAGATGAAATGACGGAGGCAGAGGAAGAAGAATCCGCCCAGCTTTACGAGAAATACGATGCCGCTGTTGACATCGCTCTCAACCTTGCAGAAGGTACAGAACTCTCTGCTGAGGAGAGACAGATTTATGATGATGCAATGAGAGTCGTCTATGAAAAGAGTTGGCATTTGGCAAACTACGTTAAATCGCTCATGCCTGAAAAACGTCCTGAACCCGCTATCGGCAACAACGTACTCCGTTCACAATACGTCCAAAGCGAATTGCCACCAATGGACGATGCCGCATGGGGGACCCTCGAAGCGAGGTACTTCCCACTCGTCGGGCAAATCGTTATTGAGCCACGGCAGTTTAATCCAACGATTGATGCTGTGAACGTAAAATCGTTTTACAACGATACAGAGGTCGCTTTCCTCTTTACATGGGATGACCGAACGCATACAACTGACGAGACCGATGAGGAGACTGGAAAAACCCTTGAGGACGCTTTGGCAGTCCAGTTTCCGGTGAAGGTCCCCCAAGGACCGACCGCACCGAAACCTTATTTCTTATGGGGCGGAAGACTGCCAGTCTATCTATGGCATTGGAAAGCCTCTGCACCTGAACAGGTAACCGAGTTGACCGCTAAAGGTATCAACAACGCAGAAGCTCAGGCAGCACAAGGTGAATTACAAGTACAGAGCACCTACACAAATGGGCAATACAAATTATGGGTGAAACGCGCCTTGAAAACTGAGGACAAAAAGGACTTGCAACTGGAGCCGGGTGTCTTTGTCCCTATCGCTTTCTCGGCATGGGATGGCGCGAACGGTGATGTTGACACAAAACGCGTGATGACCAGTTGGTACACTTTTGTCCTTGAACCTGTTCCATCATCAAAGCGGTTCATTTATCCGCCCTTAATCGCGCTGCTTTCTGTTGGCTTTCTCTTCGGTTTACGGGCGTTCGTACAACGCAGAAATTCGGAAGAAACCTAAAAATATGGAAATACCTGCCGGTGGGCGCGCTTTGGAAGCGTGCCGGTGCGGTGTATCCTCAATTGTAAAATCTACTATCTTCAGTTATGAGTACTCAGTTCAAAAGATACCTGAGCCGAAGCGAAAGGCTCTTTAACTGAAAACTGACAACCGATAACTGATAACTATTAAAAAGGAGAAAAAAAATGAAATCCTATTTGTTGGCGAATCTCGCTATTCTTCTCGCGTGCTGCTGCGTCGGTACTGCCTTCGCGGCTGACTCCGGTTCAGGCGAAAAGGAAATGTTAGTGTTCCCTGAAGCGTATAAAGCTATGAAGGTGAACAATGGCGGCACAATTAGCGGTGTCGTGAAGTTTGAAGGGGACGTGCCGGAAAAGAAAGCACTCGAAATTACTAAAGATGAGAAGGTTTGTGGTGCTGACGAAAAATTCGATGAATCACTGGTCGTCGGTGAAGGCAACGCTCTAAAAAATACAATCGTCTACCTAATTGACATTTCGGCAGGTAAAGATTTTGACAAAAAAGCGAAAATAGAGATTGACCAGATGGGTTGCAAATTCACGCCACATATCCAGCTCGTTCCTGTTGGCGCGCGCCTAACAATGCTGAATTCCGACAAGATTATGCACAATGTGCATATTTTCAGTAAGATCAACAAACCAGTTAACAAAGCGCAGCCAAAAGCCCGTCGGAAAATGCCCCTCCAGGCAGTCAAGAAAGCGGAGGGACCCGTCGAAGTCAAATGCGACGTTCACGGATGGATGTCGGCTTGGATTTCCTACGTACCGCACCCCTATTTTGCTGTTACCAACGAAAAGGGTGAATTCACGCTTGAAGATGTCCCCGCTGGCGACTATAAACTCGGCTATTGGCATGAAGCGTGTGGTACGAACAGTAAGGCTCCTGTTGCTGTTACTGTAGCGGCTGGCGGCACTGTCACGCAAGATTTTACGCTGAAACTGAAATAGCGATCAGCAATCGGCATGCTTCGCAGTGAGAACGGTCGGCAAGAGGGTTTCCTTGTGGTAGACACAGAAGTTCTGCATTCCATAACTACCGACAGCCGACAGCCGATAGCTGACAGCCAAATTCAGGTAGAAAATCTCTCGCATGCTTATCAGCAACGGCAGGCTCTTGACAATATAAGTTTTGATGTCTCCTGCGGCGAGATTTTCGGATTCCTCGGACCCAACGGAAGTGGGAAAACGACCCTTTTTAGGATCCTGTCTACACTGATGCCTGTAACCGCTGGCACTGTTCGCATCTTCGGACATGACTTAGCAACCGAGGTGAAAGCGATTCGGAAACTTTTAGGGGTCGTTTTTCAACATCCTGGACTGGACACTAAACTGACTGTTGTCGAGAATCTACGGCACCACGGACATCTCTATGGACTTGCTGGTAAAGCCTTACGTCACCAAATTTCGGAACTCCTTGAGCGTTTTGGGGTCTCGGATAGGTCAGCGGAACGGGTTGAAGTCTTATCCGGTGGTTTACAAAGGCGCGTTGAAATCGCAAAAGCCTTACTCCATTCTCCACGCGTTCTGCTCCTTGACGAACCGACCAGTGGGTTGGATGTAACCGCACGCCGACAACTCAACGACCACCTCGGGATGCTTGCACGGACAGAAAATATTCTTGTGCTGATGACAACACACTTGTTAGATGATGCCGAGGCATGCAATAGGGTGGGCATTTTGGATGAAGGTAAATTAGTCGCCCTCGGCGAGCCGGATGAACTCAAAGCTAAAGTGGGCGGTGATGTTATTCTCATAGAGAGTGAAAATCGTGAAACCCTTAGGGAGGTTATTTCTGAGCGGTTCGGCTTTTCACCGGTGCTAACTGATAATCAACTGCGCGTTGAGTGTGAGCGTGGACATGAATTCGTTCGAGATGTGGTCGCCGCGTTTCCAGATGAAATTCAATCGGTTCGGTTCGGGAAACCGACATTGGAGGACGTGTTCGTAAAGTTAACGGGCAATCCGTTCATGTAGAAGAAGGATAGGGAGAATTAAAGGAATCCAAAACTGCAAGCCCGTAACGTAGTGGAGGGGTTTTTGCTTGGGGCTTTCTTCAGATGTACGTTGAGGAAGGTGTTTGCTTAACCCACCTCACCGAACCGCAAGGAAAATTAAAAATCTACTACCGATTATAACGATATGGTGGCGCGAAATCGTCAGATTTTATCGACAGCGGAGTCGGCTCTTCAGTGCTATCGCGCAGCCCTTGGTTTTTTGGATCCTCATTGGAAGCGGTTTGAGTGCTTCTTTTCGACCCACAGGCGCAGCAGACGGACCGGATTATATTGCGTATTTTTATCCCGGTATCGTTGTTTTAGTCTTGCTTTTTACGTCTATTTTCGCTACAATTTCTGTTGTGAATGATCGGCGCGAAGGCTTTTTACAAGGGATACTCGTTGCTCCTGTCCCAAGGTGGCGTGTTGTTATGGCACAGGCATTGGGTGGGACGACCTTAGCACTTTTACAGGGCGTTCTGCTACTGCTACTTGCACCAACGACAGGCATTCGGTTCGGCGCGACATCGCTACTGCTCTCTATCGGTGTGATGGCACTTTTAGCGTTTGGCTTGACAAACTTGGGTTTACTTATCGCGTGGCGGATGGATTCAACGCAAGGATTTCATGCAATTATGAATCTCCTGCTGATTCCGATTTGGCTCCTTTCCGGCGCGTTTTTCCCGAGTACGGGCGTACCCGGTTGGTTGGCATGGACAATGAAACTCAATCCCTTAACGTATGGGCTTGCAGCTTTTCGGCACAGCCTCTACTTTGATACCACCGCAAAGGCATTTGGAGAAATACCGCCTTGGACACTCTCTATGCTGATTACCGGGCTGTTTTGTGTCTTGACGTACGTAGGCGCAACGTTTACAGCGTCTACACAAGCGAATTAGATTTGTTAGAAACAAAATTTTTGGTGCCTTCCGCTTTTTAGCAAGCAAGGGGCACTCCTAAGGAGGACTGGATGCTTCAATGGCTCCCAGAGAACGTATCAACGTACGGGCAAGGTGTTGATAACCTCTTTTACGCTATCTATTATCTTACCCTCATTGTGTTCATTCTTGTGATGGGGACCCTTATCGTTTTCCTGGTTAAATACCGACATCAGGAAGGCAAACGGGCGGATTACATCGAAGGCAGCACAACACTGGAAATTGTCTGGACAGCTGCTACAACAGTGATTGTCTTTGTACTCGCTATGTTCAGTTACCCACAGTGGAACAATATTAAGTCTCCAACACAATTTCCTGAGAACCCAGATGTTGTCGTCCAGGTCAGTGGAAAACAGTTTAACTGGGATATGACGTATCCCGGTCCCGATAACGAGTTCGGGACAGATGATGACCTGGAATTGGAAAACGAATTGCATGTGCCGGTCAACGCGGTCGTGCATATCCGCTTAACCTCT
>JAGFCB010000189.1 GCA_022394775.1 Candidatus Poribacteria bacterium | reverse complement strand
GCGAATATTCGGAAGAACCGGGAAGTCATTAAAGCTAAGCGTGCTGAATACCAAAACTATAAAGCGATTTACGATAGTGAACCGACAGACGAGACCTTTAATATCGCTGCAGAGGCACTCTACGAGATCGCGCGTTCTTATGAAAGTTTAGAGAATTACACCGAAGCTATCCGTAACTACGAACGATTGGTCGAGGAGTTCCCTGAACATTCCAAAGGACCGCAAGCGCAATTCCGGGTGGGTAACATCTATTTTTACACGCTTTTTGACTATCTCGGCGGATGGTCCGCGTATAGGTCTGTCTCTAAGAAATTTCCTGATTCCTACGAAGCCCGACAAGCCGAAACGCAACTAAAGCAGACAAATGAAATTTTAACGGAAATTAAATTTCTAATGGATGAAATTGATAAGTTTCGGAGTGAGAAAGCAATCAAATACCAAAAAGTTGGTCGAAAAGTTCCGCCCACTGACATGTGGGTGATGGAGTATAGTGATCAGGTTGTTCAAAATTTCCAACATATTGCCGGGAGCTGGGAGAAATTACGGAACTACCCGCGCGCGATTAACGCTTACAAAACGTTAGCAAGAGACCTGTCACATAAGAGATTCGCTGCAGCAGCCGCACTCTATCGTATCGGTGCCGTCTATCAACAGCAGGGTGCGTACGAACGTGCGATTGAGGCGTATGATAACTTACTTGAAACCTTCCGAGAGTCTATATGGCGAAACGAAGCCATTTACCAGCAGGCGGTCTGCTATCGTGCTATCGGTGAATTTGAAGCCGCTGCTGAGGGATTCAAACGCTATAGGAACATCATAAAGGATAGGGGCATCATAAAGGAGATACCCGGTGGCCTTGAAAACTGAGTGTTTCTATAAAAAAATAATAAAACGTTGACTTTTTTTCTAAATTTAGTATAATGTTGGCAATGATGAACGGAATGCCGACCAGTTAGATTTCTCTATCTGGAAATATACCGGCATATTTCTTTTTCCTAAGGAGGATTCACCATGAACCGTTTCACACTCGGCTTCGGTCTCCGAATAGATCGAACCTATTTTCTCGTCCTTGCATTGGCTTTTTTCGCAATGACAATTCTCGGATGCACAACCGGCGGCATTAGTATCATTCCGCTTGGTGCCAAGCTTCAGAACGCGGATACTGCGTTTGATGAGGCAGAGACTACGGAAGTGCGCGACGCGGATCCAGAAAAGATGGAGAAAAACCGCCAGAAGCAGCAGGGACTTTACGATAAAGCGATAGGACTCTATACAGAGGTGATCGAACGCGATACAAAAGGGAAGTATGCGCAGCGTGCGCATTACCAGATCGCCAAAATCTATAAACGCCGC
Source organism: Candidatus Poribacteria bacterium (assembly GCA_022394775.1). Lineage (GTDB taxonomy): Bacteria > Poribacteria > WGA-4E > WGA-4E > WGA-3G > WGA-3G. Next base: position 191 of record JAGFCB010000189.1, on the reverse strand, counting down.
TACGATTGGGATAAGGCGACAGAGCATTACCAAGCCATCGTTGCCCTCGATCCTACCGGATATTACGCAAGTGAAGCAAAAGGTGGTACAGCGAATATTCGGAAGAACCGGGAAGTCATTAAAGCTAAGCGTGCTGAATACCAAAACTATAAAGCGATTTACGATAGTGAACCGACAGACGAGACCTTTAA
>JAGFCB010000211.1 GCA_022394775.1 Candidatus Poribacteria bacterium | reverse complement strand
ACGTTTGGACGTGGGTTTACTTTGCCGTCGAGCATCATGCCTACGTATCCGGGCGTTTGTTGGGTGCCGTGACTGAATACGCCGCGCAGATCCGTGAGCACTAATAGATGCGCTATATGTGCAGCGTCTGCTTCTGAGGCACCTGCCTTCTGGAAGGCTTCGCTGACGAAGCCTCGCATTACATCTGGCATCACGCGGATAAATTCTTTCGGTACTAAATTCATTTTTTTGTATTTCCTTGCGGATCGATTAGGCGGTTTTTATGCTTTGGCGTGCTATTCCGTCCATACCGCCTTCCATTTCATTACAGGCTACGGTTTTGATGCTATTTTTCAAGATTCTAAGTTTCCATTTTTTATATTACCTTGCGGAGGAACGAGGTGGATTTGGCTCGTTGTTGTGCTTTCCATAAATCCGCTCTCCACTTCGTTACGAGCTACGGTTTAAAGTAAAACGTGGAATACCATCTACGATCCGATAGGTTTGTTCGCACGTTTTGCAGTGAAGACTGTGTTCTTCCCACGTAATCTCACCTTTACACTGCGGGCAAACGAGAATTTCTTGCAGTGTTTTCGTCTGCCGATTTTTGCCTTTTGTCACCGTTGACAGCAAGTTTTGGCTTGCCAGCTGCGCCAAAAGTGATTTTGCACGGGAAACAATACCGCGCGGCACCGCGCTTTTCAAAAGCAGTAACCACTCGTTTTGAACATTACTATCTGATGCAACAAGCCTGTCAAGCGTATCGGGGCATCCTAAATCCAGTGCTGACTCATGGTCAAGCAGTATTTTATACGCTATTTCATCTTCCCATTCGTATTGGACCAAAAAGAGATGATGATGTGTAATATGGAACCGCTTCCAATGCTTATCTGTTACCGCCAATCTGTGGAAAAGTTGCCCAAATTGGGAATTTTTCTCATTTTTTCGTAGCATTAAACAGCCGTTGACCAAGTTGACGACCCAATTATGATAGTGCCATCCGTAGATACGCTCACCTATTTCAGAGGGGGTTTCAATGTAGCCACGGCATGCGACGCGCTCTAATTCGGCGATGAATTGTGCAGGGTCTTTGACGTGTTCCAAGACATGTGAACAGATAACGTAGTCAAACGCCTGGTCAGCGAACGGCAGAAATTGTCCATCCGCTTCCACCATCGGACGGTCGGTAACGATTGCACCGCCACGCTGTTCGTCATCGCCTATGAATTTATCGCACAAGACATCCGCGCGTGCTTTTGGATTGTGGCCGCTCCCTATCTCTAAGACAAAGTCGTTCGGACGAATATTCATTTCTCCACAACCATGGTGATATAAGGACTCAGATACGGGAACGCGCCTGCGATAATTCTGCCTTTTATGCCAAATCCGACCGCCTTTTTGATGATCGTGAATCCATGTGATCGGAAAAATCGGGCGAGATCAATCGGACTGGCGTAGTATGCGCTGTCTGAATCACCACCGATAGCATCTACTTGTAGATCGGGTTCTCGGTAAATGAAATCCGGCGATTTGGTAGAGAACCGTTTCTGGACGTAGAGCCTGCAGTTTCGTGCCAACTGCTGCAAGGCTTGCTGTTTCGTCTCACCCCAGACGGGTCTACCGGATTTGCCTGACATTAGACTGAGCCAATCGAGTAGTGGGATTAGGGGCGAACAGAGGTTCGGTCCAGAGATGACAATGCGCCCGCCTTTACATACAACCCGCATCATTTCAGTCAACGCCGTTTGCACGTCAGGTAGGTGTTCGACGAGTTCGTTTGAACAGATAACATCGAAGGACTCGTTTTCAAACGGGAGTTCCATCACGTCACAGACTTGATATTGAAGGCTCGGATTTTCCCATGCGCGAGCATCTTCAAGAAAGAGCGGCGAAATATCGGTACCGACAACATCGAAATCCGCTTGATTGAGTAGTTTCGCGGAGATACCGTTGCCGCATCCGAGGTCGAGTATCTTGGCACGCGGCGGCGCGTTACGGATTACCAATTCTACGTAGTGTCGGAGGTAGGCTTCGTCGTGTGCAGCCAAGAGGTCTTTATAGGTCTCCGATGTTTCATAGAATTCGCGCATCCGTTGGCGGATTTTTAAACTATTAAATCTGGTCACCGTTCCACTTCGTTTCACGGTGGTTTCTGATGAAGTCATCTGTGTCTGGGTCGTGAAAGATGTCCTAAGGATTCAGAATCTGCCTTCCGTCTGCAAAGCAAACGGATTTCACCTAAGAGCGGAGCGTATTCCAAGGTGCCTCGTCATAAACATCAATAAGTTGGTATCCCTCTGCGCCTTTGGCAGGGCTCAGGGTGACAAACAACTTCGCCGGCTGCTCAGAGACATTAAAAGAGGCGTGAACCATATCTGCGGGGATGAAAACAGAGTCGCCAGCGTTTAGCGTCTGTTTCTTATCCTCGAGCCACTGTTCAACACAGCCTTCTATAACGTAGATAACCTCTTCTTGGTCGGGATGTTTATGGAAGTCGTGCCCATAACCGGGGGAGAGGCTCACTTCCATAGCGACGATGTCTTTCCCACCTGTGCTTTCTGGTCGGCTAAGCCAACCGATCGTTCCCCAGTCGAGTTCGTCTCGTTCTACGTCCGCGGACGCAATAAATTTTCCATTCACGATGTTATGGGTCCTCCTATTCATTCGCGGTATAGGCGCGCTTGGAAAGCGCGCCTACAAAAGTTATTCGATCCTGCTACCTTTTGGATTTGAGTGCCGCCCACGTTGTGGACAACTTTCCAAGCGGCTCGACAGGTGTTGTTGCTGAATTCATTTCTGCTTGAATTTCTTCTTCATTGAGGGCACGGTTCCAGATGCGGACTTCATCAAGGAGTCCAAGGAATTCACGGTTGCTTTCAGGTGTTTTACCCACAAAAACAGAAGACGTATCGGCGGCACCCGGTAACGCATTTTTACCGTCGAATTCGCCCACATTTTCGCCGTTCAGCCAATATCGATGTGTACCATCCTCTACGTGTGCTGCGACATGCTGCCACTCGTTGAGTGCAATTTTCCCGGTGCAAACGCTACCGCTACCACCAGCACTCAGGTGCAAACACTCACTCGGGGATTCCGTGTAGAAGCTGTAAGAACGTGGACTGTTGCCTTTTGAGAGAATCCCTTGCCATCGCTGCTCGTTCGGTCCCATGTGTCTCTCCGCATTAATCCAGGCCATCACTGTGACATTCGTTTCAACAGTGAGAATATCGGCGTGTGGCACTTCAACCCAGTCGCTCTCACCGTTGAGTTTAAGCGCGTTGCCGAATTTTCCCGCGGCTAATTCCGGCGCGCCTGCAAGGGTGCCGTCGTTTCCGTATTGCGAGTGATCGGTAACTGTATCGCCATTGAGTTCATCGAAAGAGAAGTAGAGGATAAGTGAATCATCGGTTGGATCCGCAGCGTAAGCAAAAGAGGTCATGAGTACTATAATTGCCAACACAGGAAAAAGATTTTTCATTTTTTCTCCTTTTATCTATAAACGGAATCTGCGCGCTTGGATTTCATGAGACTTGAACGTCTACAAGCGTCAAAGCGCGCAGACAGAAAATATTATCGGTGTGAGGTTTTCTTCAGGTGTCCCCAAGTCGTAGCGAGTTTTTGTTTTGGGTCCACAGGAAAAAGTTCAAAATGCCCGCTCTCCATCTGTTCGATGATCTCATCCTCGTCAAGGGCACGGTTCCAGATGCGGACTTCATCGATAAGTCCGAGGAATTCACGGTTGCCTTCATGGGTTTTCCCGACGAAGAGCTCAGCTGTGTCTGCTTTACCCGGAGGCGCGTTTTTACCGCCGAATTCGCCAGCCATTTCGCCGTTTATCCAATACCGATGTGTTGTGCCGTCATCTATCTGTGCGACGACGTGTTGCCACTCGTCAAGTGCCACTTTTCCATTACAAACACTTCCTGAGCCGGCGACACTGAGGTGCAGGCATTCACTCGGAAATTCGGTGTAGAAGCTATAGGAACGGGGGTTATTGCTTTTCGCGACGATGCCTTGCCAGCGTTGACCGTTCGGTCCCTGATGGCGTTCGGTATTAATCCAAGCCATGACGGTGACACTTTCATCAACAGTAAGGGTATCATCGTGTGGTACGACGACCCAATCGCTTTCGCCGTTAAGTTCGAGTGCCTTGCCGAATTTACCCTCAACGTGTTTCGGGGCACCGACCATTTCGCCGTCGTTTCCATATTTTGAATGGTCGATGGTGTTTTTACCGTCGAGTTCATCAAAAGAGAAATAGAGGATGAGTGAATCCTCTGGTTCGTTTGCTGCATAAGCGAAAGATGCTGCAAACGTGATAAGGGTTAATATTATAAATAGGTTCCTCATTTTTTCCTCCATGTAGCATAGGTTGTTAGCCTGTGCATTATTAATCTATCGGAACAATTCCTTCCCCTTCAACTGCGATGAACCTTTGGTTGATAGGGAGGCGTGTCCCTTGATCAATATGTCCGTTGGGCCACCGAATTTCGAGGCGTTCAATTTGTTCCACTTTACCAACACCAAAATGGGCGCGTAGATCGTGGAACGAGAGATAACTCCCGCCACTATGCACCTCTCTATATTGGACGTGTGTTTCGGTTACGACTTTAATTCTTGCACCGATTCCAGAGCGGTTACTTTTTTGTCCCACAACTTGGATTTGTATCCAATTGTTTTGGTTCCCGACTGCGTTTTGGAGCAGGTCTGGACGTTGGTTGCAATTGGTGACAAGGATATCCAGGTCACCATCGTTGTCATAATCGCCGATAGCAGCACCACGACTCACTTTTTTCAGTGCTAAGCCGTCGGTCTCCGACGTAACATTGGTGAATGTTCCATCGCCTAAGTTTTTAAATAACAGGTTTTTTTGCGGATAAGTTACGTGTTTCTCAAGGATATTGATGTTATCCATCAGATGTCCGTTCGCGACAAAGATGTCTTGATAGCCATCGTTGTCGTAATCAAAGAATCGAATGCCCCATCCTAAATAACCGTGTGTTACCTCGGCGATGCCTGAAGTAATAGTATTGTCGGTGAAGAAGGCGTTATCGTGATTGTGATAAACGGTATTGGTTTCTGTTTGGTAATTGCTGACGGTGAGGTCAAGTTTGCCATCGTTGTCATAGTCACCGAAATCAGTCCCCATACCGGCTTCTTCTTTCCCCATATCATTATAGCATACACCTGAGATTAATGCAACCTCTAAAAAATTACCGGCACCAGTGTTTTGGAATAGGAAATTCGGGTCTTGGTCGTTAGCGACGTAGAGGTCGATATTGCCGTCAGCATCATAATCGCCAAAGGTTACGCCTAACCCGTGCTGAGGGATCAGATCTGCAGGACGGTATACAGTTGATACATCGGTGAATGTGCCATCCCCGTTATTCTTGTAAAAAGTGTCATGAACCGCGGGATATGCGTGCGGACCGCAATAGACATGAACGCCTCGTTCTTCACAACGTTTGTCATTCTCCGTTGTATATTCGGCGTAGTTCGCTATGTATAGGTCTAAGTGTCCGTCGTTATCGACATCAGCAAAAGCACAACTCGTGCCCCAATTTGGATTGCCGACTTGGGCGTGTGCTGTTATGTCTGTGAAGGTCCCGTCGCCGTTGTTTTGATAGAGTTGGTCTGTCCCAAAGTTAGTGACATAGAGATCCAAATCGCCGTCATTATCATAATCGCCGACGGTGGCACCGGTGCCGTAAATCGTGCTGCCGACCCCTGCTTCTTTGGTAACATCGGTAAAGGTATTGTTTCCGTTATTTCGATAGAGAGCGTTGTGGGGTTTTTTATTTTCTTTGTTGCCTGTCTGAATCGCACCGTTGACGAGATAGATGTCGAGATCGCCGTCGCCATCGTAATCGAAAAACCCGCCACCGGATCCGAGGAATTCATTGAAAAGTCTTGAACCGCTTCTACCATCGGTATGTTCAAAGGTTAATCCTGCGGATTCTGTAACATCAACGAAAATTTGATCTGCTGATGTGGCTGGGTGGTATAAGAGACTTATAAATGTCGCTATAAGTGCGAATCCGAGAATATGATAGAAAATATGATTGCGGACGTTTTTGGGCATATAGATTTATCGCTGTGTTTGCGACCTCTTCAGACGTTCGAGATCGTGTAAAGCCTTCCGAGCGTCAGCATCGTCAGGTTCGATTTTTGTGATATGTTGATAGACATCAATCGCCTTTTGAATGTGCCCTTGCTGCGTATAAATTTCAGCTAACCCGTGATATGCCAAGCTGAGTTGTGGCATTTTCTGTATAGCCGTTTGCAGGTGCGATTCTGCCTTGTCAAACATTTTTGATTTGGTATAAAGCCACCCCAATCGGACGTGTGATTCTACAGCGTCTGGGTTTAATTCGACCACTTTCTGGAAGAATGGGATCGCGTGCTGAGGCATATTAAGGTTCATGTAAAGCCGCCCCAACTTATCGTATCCGATTGTCAGGTTTGGCTGCAACTGAATTAGGATTTGGTAAGTTGCGACGGCTGCAGAAATATGTTTGTGTTCGAGATGGATTTCTGCCAATTTTAACCGGAGGGTTGTGTTCATCGGCTCTTCTGCCAAAGCACCTTCAATGGCGTAGGTTCGGTCATAATAGGTTTTCATCTGGTGGAATCGTTTAAGTTGTTCCGTTGCTGCCTGTGTATTGCCGAGAAGTCGGTACGCCTTGGCAAGATTGTAGTAAGCACTTTGGACGTAAGGCTTTTTCTGGATCGCAGTCTGATAGTGGGTGACTGCTTGCTGAGGGTTATTTCGCATGAGGGCAATCAAACCGAGCCATTCATAAACTTCTGGGAAATCGGGGTTGCGTGCGAGGGTCCGCTTGAATGCGGCGAGTGCTGCGTCGAATTTTGCCTGATGTGTGTAGATATAACCGAGCCGGTAATGCGTATCCGCATCTGACGGACGGCTCTGAACGGCTGCTTTGGCGTGCTGTTCTGCGGTGTCCAATTTGCTCTGTTTACAATAAATTTCGGATAACGCGAGATGTGTTAACCCGTAAAGCCGTTCCGGTGTCGCGGCATTTTCTGAACCAGCGATGCTAAGAATTTTGTTAAAAGTCTGAATCGCTAATTCCAATTCGTCTTGCAATTTATAGACGTTCGCGAGTTGGAAAAGTGCGTCTACATGTGTCGGGTGTTCGGATAAAATTGACTTAAAGGTATCTACTGCCTGTGGATAGCGCCGCAATTTGACGTATTCTACGCCTTCTTGGAATGCTGGAGTGTTTTCAGCGCTGTTCACAGACGGGATAAGTAGTAAGAAGGTCGTGAGGATTAAAACCCCACAGACGCGTTTCGCAAACATCTGGTGGCGTTGATAACCTGCGTCCATGCTGATTTCCTCAATCAGACTGCGATTGTTTGTCCACCACATCCTGAATCCAGGACAATGCCGCCATACTCGACGACCAACCGATAGAGGTCACCGCGAGGAGTGCCACTTGTTGCAATTCTTCTGGCGTAATCCCTTCTCGGAGTGCCCGCCGCGTATGCGAATGGACTGCCCCTTCAGACTTTGCACCGATCGCCAATGCGAGCTTGGTGAGTCTCACAGTTTTGGGTTCGAGAGGGCCAGCGGTACCGCACGCCTCACCCAATGCCTGATATGCTTTCCAGACTTCAGGGTATTCGTCAATCACATCCTGAAGAAAATCGGGTAATTTATCCTTCATCAAAATTTTTCCTTAAACTCGGAACTGGCACCACTCTATCCGGTTTTCTCTTTTGGCGGCGATTCTGCTTCTTGTTGTGCCGTCGTCTCGGTTTCATCCGTTTGTTCTTCATTGAGCCCGGATTTAAAGTTCGTAATACTTTTTCCGAGACCGCGTGCCAACTCAGGGAGACGCTTTCCACCGAATATGAGTAACACAATAACCAATAGAATTACTAATTCCAATGGACCTGGGACAATAGACATGTTTATGCCTCCTCATTTGGTGTAACTTGTGCACTGTGAAAATGTACGATGAATATTGATGTATATATTATCATATTGAAAAAAATATGTCCAATGGTATTTGACAGTCGGTTTCCATCAGAGGTCGGTAGTCAGTTATTCGGTGCGGATAATCAGGATTTACGAGATTAGACAGGATTGGAATATGATCAGAAATTATCGGGTTGTTAGGATTTGGTTTTACCCTTGGATTTCCGCATTAAGGGCGGGTAGTTAGATACGGGGTTCTACTGCTGAGGTGGAGATGGTTTTGGGGAGGGCATAGACCCCCCAGCGGACCTTTACGATCTCACCGACCTTAGTAAGTCGCTGGAGTTCCTTATGTATTGCCTGTGGGTGTCCGTCAATTGCTGTCGTAATTTCAGCTGCTTTTTTCTCACCATCAGCCAAGAGAGAGAGAATTTGCTCTCGGAAGGTTACACGGGGTACACCGCCCCTGAGTTTTTGCAACACACGGTTCGCCTGCCGTTGAGAACAACCGAGGACCCGTTCGACTTCCGCTCTGGGGGATTCTACGGTCAGCTGCTCGCGCTCGGTTTCAAAACGTTCACGGATAGCGATCGTTTCAGCGAGTTTGTCGAGTCCACCGGCGACCTCAAAATCTTCCCAATCAAAAAGAAGCGTCTCAGGTCTGTCAGTGATGTCGGGGATTTCGAGGCTACTCACTAATACAACCTTTTTGTTGCTCAAGCGGTTTAATCCTGCACGTCCGACAATGTATGTGATTAATTCCGAAACGGTCTGTAGATATACTTTCTGGACCCGTTCGTCTTTATAGTGTTGGAACGCTGTGTCTCCTTCATAGCTGAGTGGCTCCTCGTCGCTTCCATATAACATTTGTGCCCGATTCCATATAACACCGGGTTCCCAGTGTGGTGCCCCGACGATCCAAACCACCTCTGCCGCTTCAAAAGCCGTCTCCGAATTGTCCAACTTACGAAATTCTGTCACCAAACAGACATTCTCTTTTTCTCCGACCTCTTTCAGTTGTGTGATAATTGGTTCTTGGGTAATGATAGCATGTTTAACACTTGGATCCCGCTGAATTTCCGCGCAGATGCTGAGAAAAAAGCGTTCCGCCATTTTAGTGAGTCCTATCACGTCCCACGCATTATCGTAGTCCAACAATGTTCTTAGCGTATGGACCCCTGACCGAATCTGAAAGACCTGATTGCCCGCGACCCAAGGTGCCGAGTTGATATGAAGAAATTCGATCTCTTCACTCGGAAACGCTTTACGGAGTTGTTGCTCAGACAGCATTGCTGACATAAACACAAGTCGTTTTATACTCGGATGAATTACCGGCGGCACCCAGAATTGTAGGACTTCGTCATACCACATCATCGGCGCATCGGCATCGCGAGGGTAATGTGCGAAAAACTGCTTGAGTTGATGCCAGAAAGTCCAGTCCGGATTCGGGTAGACGCTTGGAAATTCCTGTATCTGCTCGACTGTTCCCATATCCAAGATACCCAATCCGATGGCTTGTTGAATTGACATCGGTATACCTGTGTCTTCGTCAAGCACAAAGGAATCGAGTTGGAAAACGGGTAATCCCTTTACTGTGAGTTTACCTGCGGCGGCACTATCAACCGGAACGTAAGCGGAGGTACCCCCTTCAAACGCAATTCCAAAACGCGCCAATTCTTTTCCAGTCTCATCACCCACAATCCCTTGCTCGACGACTCTGCCCCTCACATTGATTTGGCACATCTGTCTAACTATCTCTGCTTCATGCTGTTGAAATGCCTGCACGATTGTACGAATCCGTCTAAGAATAAAATCGCCGAGTTCACTTTTGATTTCCAATGTGTTCAGTAAGGCACGTGCGAAGTTCCCTAACGCATATCCTTGCCAGTTTACACGCCATTCTTCTAATTTTTTCCTTGATATACTACAATCCAAAAACAACCCATCCATTTTAACTGCACTGACAATACAAAGACGTTCCGTGTCATTAAGGGGTTCGAGGGTTTTTTCTGACACTGCCAACTCTTGAGGATCCACAAACGTTCGCTCGAACCCAAATATTTGTGTCTTGGCGCGTTGGAACGTAGCAGGTTGTGAGAGGTAACCCCGCTCTTGGCATTTTGTATAAACAGGACACTCTGGACAGAGGGTTTCACGTGCATTCACGCCCTTGTCCACTAATGCCAAGAACCGATCTGGATCCTCACAGACATTCCCGAGTTGAAAAGGATTTGCCATGCGTTCTTCAAGCGGTATCTCTTTGACTTGATCCGATAGGAAACGCACATGTCGCCAGCGTGCGAGGGAGGGTAGGTTTTGTTTTTGGAAGTGTTTTACCGCTTCTTGCACGATTGGGTACGCTGCGCTAAAAGCAACTCTGCCACTTTTCAGGAGTTGTGATTCCACTTCATAGTTGCTTCTTGCGTCCGTCTCAGTAAGAAGTCCAATAACGCGTTTATCGGTCTCAAAGATCCGCTTTATCGGACCGATACTTTTTTCGAGTGGCTTATGAACTTTCTCAGCGCCCTCCAGCTTCTGTAGCACCGGCGATGGACGTTTTATCGCTAACGGACTGAGTGTCCCTTCTCTCACAGCAAGCATTGTGTCAGAGACAGGGAGTTCCGCTGCAATCGGTGGCAGAATGCCCGTATCGTCCCAAACATCTGTGATTAAGGTATCTTCCGTCGGGAGTCCAAGATCCAGGGTAGCTGCACGCATCCACGCCTTCCCATCGCGTTCCCATAACAATACGTCTGGGGCACTGTTCTCACGATCACGCTGCCTCCAATAATGAAGATTGTTTTCTCTGCCAATATAAGAAAACCCGCGCTTCAGAAACGCTTCTTTTGCCAAATCCAACTTGACCGAACCCAAGGACGGTAGGGAGGTGATAACAGTTGGGGAGGTAGGTTTCAATCTTTCGGGGCCAAGTGGATTAGGTGCGTGCAGTTCCGTTCGGAGCGCATCAATAGAAGCAAAGAGAATCTCTTTCGCAATCACTGGTGGGTTTAACAGGTCGCCGAATAAAATCTCACAGCGCGCATCCCAGGGGCTGTGACCCGCTTCTCCAAGGATTTCAAGATACACGTCCCGCCGATATAGATTTTCCGGCATCAGCGTGTCCTTGTAAATATACAGTCTCGATGCTTCGGTATTTGGATGGAGATAATCCGGGATTCTGCAGGAGAGGCGCAACCCTCCTGTTTCCGTGATCGTCAATAGTGGGTTGGCAACAATATTGACGAGCGTCTCAATACAGGTGGAAACAGCATCCGGTGCTGCGCATAGTGCCTCGTATTTGAACTCAAGGTCGTGCCATCGCGCGCCATCGCGTTCGGAGGGGACACCGGTATACACATGGATTCCCCACGATGTATGCCACAGTCTCATGCTCCAGTCCTCCATCCTTTGACGGCTTAAGAAGCGTTCACCGCCAAAAGACTGTGGAATACGCTCGTTTCCAAGACTACCTCCGAGCGGCATAAAGGAGATTCCCGCCGTCTCTAAGTCGTAGAGCCTTACGCGATACCGCTGGGCACAATAGACGGTGAAATGGTAAAAGAGTCCCTTGTAGACCGAAGGAGTTATGACCGTTTTTTTCTGTTGAAGCGGGTTCTTATGTCGTTGATGGCAGCGTTGAATAATATCTTTCAATGAATTCATCGTTTAGTCCGTTTTGCTATAGTTCGGACAATTTAGGTGATAT
>JAGFCB010000121.1 GCA_022394775.1 Candidatus Poribacteria bacterium | reverse complement strand
CTCGGTGTCTTGAGTTTACAACTCGCAATGTTGATGAATGTCATGTGGGAGCTTCCCACTCGAAATGTCACGCACATTAAAACTGTTTTTCAATAAAATGATTTATGAACCACCCTCAGTTACTTTTGAGCAGATACCAATAGCATCATCGCCAGCCAGGCCCCGGATTCCCCCTGATAAGGGGGTTAGGGGGGTTGACGGAGCGTGACTGATAACCGACAACGAATCAAGGAGACATGCGTCGATGAAAATACAAACAAAACTTTTTTTTACTTTAACACTGCTCATAATTTCAAGCCTCAGTGTTCTACCGTGTTTCGCGCAATACGCGGCACATACGCAACTCAGTTTACCCGAAGGTGCTAAAGCACGTCTCGGTAAAGGTCGTATAAATGAGCTAATGTATTCACCAGATGGTTCAATACTTGCGGTAGTCAGTAGTATTGGTATATGGCTGTATGATGCTGATACGTCCGAAGAACTTGCGCTGCTCACCGGACATACGGGTGATGTTTCGAGTGTATCGTTGGGTCCAAATGGCACGATACTTGCAAGTGCCGGTGGGCGTGGAGACAGCACGGTTCGTTTGTGGGAGATATCGACGGGCACGTTGAAATTGGAACTCACTGGACATACGGGTGGTGTTTCGAGTGTATCGTTGAGTCCAGATGGCACGACACTTGCAAGTGTGAGTTTTGACGGCACGGTGCGTTTATGGGACATAGAGACAAGCACGCTGAAATCCGAGCCCACAAGGTATTTTGGTGGTGTCTCAAGCATATCGTTCAGTCCGGATGGCAACACCCTTGCTATCAGTAGGAGTTGGGACAATGTGGTACTCCTATGGAACGTAGAGACAGGTACCTTGAAATTCGAGCTCAAAGGGCATTCGGGTAATATCTCAAGTGTGTCGTTCAGTCCAGATGGCGCAACACTTGCCAGTGGCAGTGGGGGTCGGGACAACACGGTGCGTTTGTGGGACGTATCAACAGGTACCCTGAAATCCGAGTTTGTTGGGCATACAGGTGCCTTCAGTCCAGACAGCACAACACTTGCCAGTGGAAATTTTGATGGCACGGTGCGTTTGTGGGACGTTGTCTCTGGTACGTTAAAATTCGAGCTCAAAGGGCATTCGGATAATGTCTCAAGTGTGTCGTTCAGTCCGGATGGCACAACCCTTGCCAGTGGCGGTGGGGACCAGAGCGTGCACTTATGGGACGTATCGACGGGGACCTTGAAATCCAGTGTCATAGGACATGTAGCCTCTGTTGATAGTGTGTTGTTCAGCCCAGACGGCACGACGCTTGCCAGTGGGAGTTTTGATGGCACGGTGCGTTTGTGGGATCTATCAACGGACACACTGAAATCCGAACTCACAGGATATATAGGCGGTCTCTCAAGTATATCGTTTAGTCCGGATAGTCAGACACTTGCCAGTGGGAGTGTAAACACAAAGGCACATTTGTGGGATATTGGAACTGCAACCCTCAAAACCACGCTTAGACATGCGATTGGGGTCAATAGTGTGTCATTCAGTCCAGATAGCAAAACACTTGCCAGTGGGAGTGGAAGTGCGCCGCTCCAGCCCGCTAAAGTAGTGCTATGGGACGTTGTGACCGGCACACCGCAAACCGAACTCACCGGGCATTTGAACAATGTTGAGAGTCTATCGTTCAGTCCAGATGGCACAACCCTTGCCAATGCCGATGATTCCGGAGGAATTTTTTTGTGGGACGTTACGTCCGGCACGCTGAAAACCGAACTCGCCGGGCATTCACACCGTGCCCATAGTGTATCGTTCAGTCCGGATGGCGCAACCCTTGCCAGTGCTGGAGATGGAGGCGTGCGTTTGTGGGACGTTACGTCCGGCACGCTGAAAACCGAACTCGCCGGGCATGTAAACTATGCCCATAGTGTATCATTCAGTTCGGATGGCACAACCCTTGCCAGCGGGGGGCCGAGATTGGACGGAACAGTGCTGCTGTGGGATGTTGGGACCAGCACCGTCAAATTTGAATTCACCGGGCATACGGACAATGTTTATAGTGTCTCTTTCAGTCCAGATGGCAACACCCTTGCCAGTACCAGTGGGAGTACGGTGCGTTTATGGGATGTCGCGAACGGCACCCTCGAATCCACGCTTATAGGGCATACAGGACGTGTCAATAGCGTGTTATTCAGCCCAGATGGAAGAACGCTTGCCAGTGCCAGCGGGGATGGAGATAGCACAATCCTGCTGTGGGACATCGCACCCGAACCATCACGCCTCGCAGCCGATGTCAACGCCGATGGACAAGTCAACATCCAAGACCTCGTCGCCGTCGCAGCAGCACTCGGCGAAACAGGAGAAACTCTCGCCGATGTCAATGGTGACGGGAGCGTCAACATCCAAGACCTCGTCGCCATCGCAGCAGCACTCGGCGAAACAGCCGCTAACGCCCCGTCTACCACTAACCTCTCTCCAGAGACAGTGCAACAATGGCTGTCGCAAGCACGACAATTAAATTTCACAGATACAACCTCCCAACGCGGCATCCGTTTCCTTGAGCAGCTGCTGTTAACGTTGACTCCTAAAGAGACCGCACTCTTAGCGAACTACCCAAACCCATTCAACCCAGAAACATGGATACCGTACCAGTTAGCATCTCCTACGGATGTAACGCTATGTATCCATGCAGTGGATGGCAGTTTAGTCCGAACGTTGTCATTAGGACATAAGGCTATCGGCATCTATCAATCCCGCACCCGTGCGGCGTATTGGGATGGCAAGAATGAGTTCGGTGAACCGGTGGCAAGCGGGGTCTATTTCTACACACTCACGGCAGACGATTTCAACGCAACACGAAAAATGCTCATACGCAAGTAAGCGTAGGAGTTTTTTTCACCCCTGATTGTCCGACAGGCGCGGTTTCAAACCGCAACTAATAATCGACGAATGAAACTTTCGTCTCACTCATCTGTCTTGTATCAATGGACTGATGCCGCAACAGCATCAAAATCGACAAAACGGAGAACTTGTAATGAAAACGTTATTAACCTATCGAACCCTCATCGTGGCACTTGCTGCCCTTATATTCGCACTCACCTTCCACGGTGTGAGCGATGCCCTAACCTATTCCCATATCTACGTAGACGCGGTGAACGGTATCAACGCGCCCACGGGCAGAGGCTCCGCGACGAATCCGTATAAGTCGATTACCTTCGCGCTGTTGATCAGCGAAAGAAATAATCTCCCCGATCCGTGGCATGTGCATATCCATCCGGGCAACTATAACGGAGATGCTGCAAAAGGCAACGCCCGCGAAATCTTCCCGCTGAAACTCCGACAAGAGATGATCTTTGAGGGCACCACCACCGCCGAGGAATGTATCATCGACGGACGGCACACAGGAGCGGCGACTGTGCCGATACTCCATGGCGAAGACACCGAGGGTGTGACGATCCGCAATTTGACGATCCAGAACTCGCTCCGCACCGATGGTGTCGGCGGAATCGTCCTGAATGACCCGACCGGTACGCGGGAGACACCGAGTACCTTAGAGAAGTGCGTTGTCCATAACAACAAAGGCGGCGGTGTGTGGTCTAACATGCCCCTCATTTTCAACGGAAATACTTTTAGTAACAACGATGGACACGGTGTATCAACAACTAAGAGTACTGACGCAACGAAAAATACTTTCGCTGCTAACAAGGATGGTATTCATATCCAGGGGGATGTTACCGGAGAATTTTCTGAGAACACCTTTCAGGATAATATTGCTACAGGCTTATTTGTCAGTGGTAGATTAGAGGGAGTAGTCACCCGTAATGTCTTCACTGAAAATTATACGGGAGTCGGTGTTGGTTCTTTTATTGGCGATGTTATCTACAATACATTTGCTGAGAATCTGAGTTCTGGATTCCGAAGTAATTCCTTTAATGGTAATCTTACCCATAATACTTTTACGGGAAATGGTACGAGAGGATTTAAAGGATTCCAAGTACTATTCTTCACCGGCAATATTACCCACAATGAATTTACCGATAATATAGCAGGTGGATTTGAAATAGAACGTTCCTTGACGGGTGATGTTATCCACAATAGATTTACAAGGAATGAGAGATATGGAGGATTCTCAATTGGTAGCATAGCCGGTAAAGTTACTCACAATATATTTGATAGTAATTGGGCAAATCAAAATGGCGGTGGTTTTTATTTAGGAGGATCTACAAATACAGTTGAGGTCTTCAATAACATTTTCTTCAATAACACCTCACGTGGGGCCGGTAACTCTGTTTTTACAGGACACGCCACCCATTTCATAAACAATCTCTTCATGATTTCCGATGAACTCTCCGAGGGTGTGTCGGCGGCACACACGATTTGGGTGAGTTCACCTAATTGCCAGTTCCACAACAACATCTTCTCTGGCGTAAAAACTGCCATCTACACTAACGGCACCTTCGATCTCCCGATTACACATAACCTCTTTCACAATATTAGAGTGGATTTCGTTGATCAAGCAGGAAATAACCTCGGCAACGATCTGCTGTTCTGGGAACTCGTCGCCGTCAATGCCACGGATAACCTTGAAGGCGACCCGCAACTCGTCGACCCCGTGACAACTCGCGACTTCCACCTGCAATCCACAAGTCCTGCGATTGACGCTGGCACGAATGCCTTCGCACCCGCGGACGATTTTGATGGCGTTATCCGACCCGTCGGTACCACCGTGGATATCGGTCCTTACGAATACGGCGGCACGCCTGTCGTCGGAACGGAAGATCCTACTGGCCCTGACGAACCCGATACAGTCGTAAGTGATCCCACGCCTGACGAACCCGATACAGTTGTAAGCGATCCCACGCCTGACGAACCCGTCATAGTCGTAAGCGGTCCCCTTTTTCCTATCGTATCCGAGGTGTATCCAGCGTGGGATGTCAATGAAGATGGTAAAACAGACATCACTGATCTGGTCGCAGTGGCAGCGGCACTCGGCACCAGTGATCCCGAAAACCCGCGCCTTGATGTTAATGGAGATGACACTGTCAATATCCAAGACCTCATCCTCGTTGCGACACACCTCGGTGAGACAACCGAGGCTGCAGCTCCCGTCATTGTTGAACTGCCGAAGCATTTCACCCCTGAAACACTTCAGCAAATGTTGGAACTCTTATGGACGCAGAATGATGGATCGGTTGCTTTCAAACACGCGATTGCAAACGTGGAGCCGCTTCTGGCATCGATAACCCCGAAAGAAACTTTGCTTCTTGCCAACTACCCAAATCCCTTCAACCCAGAAACATGGATGCCTTACCAATTAGCATCACCCGCAGATGTCACACTCCACATCCATGCAGTAGACGGAAGTTTGGTACGTATGCTATCATTAGGACATAAAGATATCGGTATGTATCAGAGCCGTAGCCGTGCTGCCTATTGGGATGGCAAAAACGAGTTCGGTGAACCCGTCGCAAGCGGCATCTATTTCTACACATTAACCGCAGGTGATTTTACTGCAACACGAAAAATGTTAATACGCAAGTAAGATGAGTTGTCAGTACTCAGTTTTCAGTTTTCAGTCAAACATGTCGTATTTGCAGCGTTTTCTTGCCCAAAAACCTCTTAAAGGTCATTGTAGGGGTTATAGGGTAAGAAACAGTTTCGTTAGATCAATAACCTCTTAACTGATAACTGAGAACCGAAAACTGGAAACCATTATTTAAGGAGATATATCGTGAATTTCTTCAAACTCACCCAAATCGGTGTGGTCATTTTGTTTCTGCTTCAGATCGGTATGTTAATCGGCTGCGCACAATATAAAGAGATTACCAATGACCCACCTCGAATAACGACTTTCACTGTCCCGAATGAAGTTGAATACGGTGAAACTGTTGATTTTAAAGTCAGAGTCTTCGATCCGGAAGATGATCCGTTGACGTATACGTGGGATGTATCCGACGGAACCTTGGTCGGAGAAGCGGGACCCCAAGTTCAGTGGACAGCCCCAGAACCACCGCTCGATCCAATCGTCCCCCCGAAAGCCGTGACGGTTTATATCTACGTCCGAGACGGCGGCGAAGAAGATGTCCACAAGATGGCAACAATTATTGTCTTTTCAAAGGCACACAGAATCGCAGAAGCCTTGAGCGGCACCTATAAACTCGTTTCCAAACAGGTGCAAGGCACCCGGGTTGAAGAGGCGGCGGTACTGCGACTCACGACGACAACATTTACACGAGAAATCCAGAATGTACTTGAGGGAGTGATTCAGGAACCGATACAGTTCGACACGGGTTCCTATTCATTGATTGAACCCTTTGATGAAAGGCAGGGAACTATCCATTGGTTCGCCGTTGGCGACCCGACACCTACTATCAGTACCTATACTTGGGACGGTAAGCTGCTTGTCATCTTTTATCCAGCGACTTCTACGAGTTACATATATCAGCGGTAGCGACGCTCTCCATAGAAGCAACTGTTAACCGACAATCAATACAGGAAATACCTGTTTATGAAAACAAGACTCTTTTTAATCTTAACACTAATAATAGTTTCGAGCCTCAACATTCTGCCCTGTTTTGCGCAATCTGCAGCATCCATACAACTTAAAAAGCCTGAACACTACCCTGCTGAGAGAGAGCTCAATCCCCGGACAGCAGTATTCAGTCCTGATTTACAAACGATCGCAGGTGTGAACACCCATACAGTTATCTTCTGGGATGTGTCAACCGGTGAGGTCATCCGCAGTCTTCGGCATGCTGTGAGCCCTCCCATGGCATTCAGTCCGGATGGACGCACGTTGGTAGTTGGGCACCATGAGGACAGCATCGTCGTGTGGAATGCATCGAAGGGTGAAACCCTCTACGAGGAGATTGGGAAGAGTTCACATCAGATCAATAGCATGGCATTCAGTCCGGATGGACGCACGGTCGCAAATGGGTGTCAGCGGAATGGAGAGTCGAGCGCGTTTGTCCGCCTCTGGAATGCGTCCACAGGTGCGACCCTCCGCATGTTGGAGCATCCGGATTTTTCAGTCAGCGGCGTAAAATTTAGTCCAGATGGTGGAATGCTTGCCAGTATGGCTACCGGGAGCATCATCCGCCTTTGGGATGTATCGACCGGTGAGATCATCCGTGAGATTGACGGACTGTCGGTGGCGGGTAACTTAGCATTCAGCCCGGATGGCGGCACGCTCGCAAGTATGGCAGGTAGCATCCGCCTCTGGGATGTATCAACGGGTGAGCGCGTCGGCCAGATTTATGGCGAAAACGTTCATATCACGAACGCAGCATTCAGTCCCTGTGGCGGGATGATCGCAAATGTACAGCATTATGTAGCATATTCACGTCCTCACACAATTATGCGCCTCTGGGATGTGTCGACAGGCGAGCTCCTTCGTACGCTTGAGGGACCCACGAGTCACGTAACTCCCCGGACTAACATCGTAACCATAGCATTCAGCCCGGATGGTGGGACGCTTGCAAGTGTGGATAATTACGGCAGAGTGCTGCTGTGGGACATGGCCCCTTGCGAACCAGTAAAACTCCCGGAAGATGTCAACGGTGATGGGGTAGTTAACATTCAAGACCTCGTCGAAGTCGCTGCCGCACTCGGGGAAACAGGAGACACGCCCGCCGATGTTAACGGCGATCGGATCGTTAACATTCAAGACCTCGTCGAAGTCGCTGCCGCACTCGGGGAAACCGCTGCCAGCACACCATAACGCTCAATTCAGGAAAACAAGAATTTCATTCCGCCGCCTCCATCCTTGCATCCTACTTCAAACCATGATACAATAGCACTTACAGTGGAACAGAATGCTCAGCTAAATATTAAGGAGCCACTTCATGAAAATGTTGTTTAGAACATATCTGTTAGGCATAGTAGCTGTCTTGGTCGCAGTCCACATCATTGGCTGTGGCGACGTTGACACAGAACAGGAACCCGAAGGTCCTGAAGTAATTACCATCGATGAAGATAAAGCATCAGTCGTTACCGATGGAAAACCTGTCACAGTAACCGATGAAACGTTTAACACCGTTGTGTTAGAAGCTGAATTACCCGTCGTGCTTGAATTTTGGGCGGTGTGGTGAGGTGCCTGCCGGTCGATGGAACCGACCGTTGATGCAGTTGCATCAGAACATCGTGACACGCTTATTATTGGAACATTAGATATTGATAAAAATCCTCAAACCGTTTCAGAATATAGTCTACGCGCCACCCCTACCTACATTATATTCCGAGATGGTGAAGTTGTCGGAGAATTCACAGGCGCGATGCCCAAGGCTACCTTTGTAGAGCGAATCTTCGACATACTGGAATAGCGATCAACCCTCAGTCGTCAGGTGTCGTATAAAAAAGGTTTTTGATAATCCTGGGAAAGAACACCTCTTTGCTGATGGCTGATGGCCGATTGCTATTCTTTCTGACGGCTGATAGCCAATGGCTGACTGCCGATCGCTAAAATGTTGCGTTCCCCGAAAAAATACTATATAATAGATAGATGGCACAGCAAAACGTAACACTCCAAAAACTCGATGAATACCGTTGGCGTATCCCGAAAAGTTACATGAAAGGAATGCGTGTTGACGGTATTGTCTACGCCAACGAGAAACTCCTCGAACACGCCAAAAGCGATGAAGCGTTGCAACAGGTGGCAAACGTCGCGCATCTCCCCGGCATCGTCAAACATTCTCTCGCAATGCCAGATTTGCACTGGGGCTACGGCTTCGTCATCGGCGGTGTCGCCGCGACGGATCCGAAGGCAGATGGCGTGGTTTCTCCGGGCGGCATCGGATACGACATTAATTGCGGGGTCCGACTCATCCGGACGAACCTTGATGTCTCCCAGCTGGACGGAAAGCGGAAAGCACTCGTCGGCAAGTTGTTCGAGAATGTTCCGTGTGGTGTCGGGTCAAGCGGCACAATTCGGCTCACTGTTCAAGAAGAACGGCAGATGCTGGAAAAAGGCGCGCAGTGGTCAATCGATCGCGAGTACGGACACCCGAACGACCTTGACTTTACTGAGGCGACCGGTTTCCTCCAAAACGCAAACGCCGACGCCGCGAGCCAACGGGCTTTAGAACGCGGCAAAAACCAACTCGGCACACTCGGTTCCGGCAACCATTTCCTTGAAGTCCAAGCCGTTGACCGCATCTTTTACCGAGAAGCCGCCAATGCGATGGGGTTAAGCGAAGGCAATGTATGCGTCATGATTCATACCGGCTCCCGCGGCTTCGGATACCAGATCTGCGATGAGCACGTCAAAAGTTGGATCAAAGTCGCCGAAAGATATAATATCAAACTCCCTGACCGACAACTTGCCTCGGCACCGATTAACTCACCTGAAGGACAAGACTACATCACAGCGATGGCGTGTAGCGCGAACTACGCATGGAACAATCGACAGTGTATCATGCACCTCGTCCGTCAGACGTTCATGCAGTTTTTTGACACCACAGAAGACGAACTCGGCTTAGAACTCGTCTACGATGTCGCACATAACATCGGGAAATTTGAGAAACACACCGTTGACGGCAAAGAACGTGAACTGTTTATCCACCGAAAAGGCGCGACGCGCGCGTTTCCAGCAGGACACCCAGAAATCCCAGAAAAATACCAGAAAGTCGGGCAACCCGTGCTAATTCCGGGTGATATGGGGACCGCCTCTTACGTACTTGTCGGTAATCCGGGAGCAATGGCAGAGACGTGGGGCACAACCTGTCACGGTGCGGGTAGAATCCTCTCACGGCGGAAAGCGATCGCCTTAACGAAAGGACGTTCCATCCAAAAAGATTTGGAAGCACAAGGCATCTATGTCCGTGCGGAAGGCAGGCGTACACTGCAAGAAGAGGTCCCTGAGGCTTACAAGGATGTCGATGAAGTTGTCCGTGTCGTTGACAAAGCCGGGCTTTCGCGACGTGTCGCACGCCTCCGTCCTATCGGTGTCGTGAAGGGGTAAAGTAGCGCTTTGTCTATTGTCAAATCAAAATTATTAATATTTTGCAACGTTGCTCGAATTCCTATCGTTACCGTAAGCAGTGTTTATTTTTTATCATGATATGTCAAAAAAACAGGCAATACGCGCGCAAATGTTGCCAAAAAGAGACAATTTCCGATTGGCACGGAAATTGCATGAACTTTTAGTAACCTCCTTGGGTAAGCCGGAACCATAATTCCTATAGGGCGTAGTTTGCAAACCTTTATTGCATACGTTAGGTTAAAATCCCTGAGCCTTACCCCTCTCAGGAATGTGGCTTCCGGCTCCTTTTTCCTCATTTAAAAAATTAAATAGCCTTAGCCTCTACAAAATTTCGCTTGCCTTTCCAACCCGATGGCGAAGTCGTCGATGTGTTCGGTTTACCACATGCGTACTGGGAAGCAAAAGACACACACGACAATCTCCACGTCGAAGCAAATAAAAAACGGAAACCCAAACCAAGTTATGACTCGGTTCAGGTTTCCGATATAATTAGTTTTCAGTTGTCAGTAGGGATTTTTTTCAAAAAATCCTTTCAGTTTTCAGTTAAAGAAACTTCTTGTGGAAGTCCAGTTGACTGTAGCTGCGACACAAAACCTCTTAACTGATAGCTGGTAACTATTGCCCTTTGATACTGCCCCATGTAGTTGCGAGCTTGGCTCTGGGGTCCACGGGATAACTATCATCGCCGAAGAATTCAATTTCGCCGATTTGGAAGTACGCCCCATTTGGATTTGATGCGGTGTCAAAAGTAACATGCCGAAAAAACCGATACCCAGTTTTTTGTTTGTCGTAATCTTCACCCGCTTCAAAAAGGACGACTTGCAGTCGCTGATCCCAAAAACTTTTCCCGTCGTGCTCAAAGATGGTGTCAAATTTCTTACCGTCGTTCGACCCCTGAACCTCCCACACTGTCGGGTCCCTCGCAGGCACATCGTTCGCTGAAGATACAGTGAAGTGTGTCAATGCGTATTGCTCCTCAAACTCAGCCATTATCCATAGCCCCTCATCTGGGATGCCGCCTCCCTTTCCGCAGCACCATTTGTCATTGATGGGCCCCAGTCGGTTATCGAAGACATTAAACGAAAATTCGCCGCCCCCGAACCCGGGTTCCTCGTTGGATGAGAATTTGGCATCGTACCCCTTATCTGCGTCAGGCTCGCCATTGTCTTCTGGGTCGGTGAGGTCGCCGCCTAACAGTGACTCCGTTCCTGTTCCCAAGACTTCCTCCGCCTGTACCATGTCGTTGGTGCTGATAACAAAAGCTATCATTAGCACAAATCCTGCGAATACCAACATACTTTTCATGTCGTTCAATCTCCTAAAGAAATGAAACTCACTTTTTTAGGGTTATAAGTTATAAGTTAGGAAAAACCCTCCTAACTTACCACTATTGGACGTGAGTTTCGCGTTAAGTAGGTGCCTTTGAATAAACTGCACCCATTTTACCATATCAATCTTTACTAATTTGTATCCCCTAAGCAATATTAAATAACAATCTTTCGATTTTCAGACAGACATAAACCCGTAGCGGGTTTCTTCAGGGTTCCGCGCCCGTCATCGACGCACAATGTGCATATTTAATATTCAAACTTTCTTAACATATTATTTAACCCTAAAATCTAAAAATAGAATAACACAAACACAAACCCATTTTCAAGGAAATGAACAAAATCTTTCAAAGCATCGCTCACCAATAACTGATAAACGCCCGATATTCCGCAAACAGGAGCATTTTCAACATGGAAAAAAAACGCCAACTTTATAGAAAAGTGATATAATACCATTACTGAAAGTAAAATAAGTCCCGCAATATTAAATAACAATCTTTCGATTTAATGATACCTTGTGATTTTTTCTAAGATTATGCACCTTTTCGGCTCGAAAATTGTGTCTTTAATAACAGGGTAAATATTTTAAATTTTTTCTTGTGATGTAATGGGGTTACTTTTTCTTGGGAGAACGACGATGAAAGAGAACGATGTTCAACTGATTCACAGAGTTTTATCGGGTGACGATGAAGCGTTCAGCGTTTTAGTCGAAAAATACCGCAGAAGTGTTCACGCGCTTGCGTGGCGGAAGGTCGGGGACTTCCATTTCGCTGAAGAAATCACGCAAGATGCCTTCCTTCAGGTCTACAAAAAACTTTCAACGCTCCGGAACCCCAATCACTTCGCTGGGTGGCTTTATGTGATTACAAATCGACTTTGCAAGAACTGGCATCGAAAAAGCAAATCTGCGGCAATACAATCGTTGGAAACCATAAGTAAAAAAGAAATAGACGAATTCTCTTATAAATGTTACGAGTTAGAGCAACGCGAGAACGAAGTCTCCCAACACCGCACCGAAACCGTCAAAAGACTTCTGGAAAAACTACCAGAGAGTGAACGCACAGTCGTAATCCTCTACTATCTCGGCGAGATGACGGCGAAAGAGATAGGCAATTTCTTAGGGGTCTCCGTAAACACGATTAAGAGTCGGCTCCAACGGGCACGAAAGCGTTTAGAGATGCACAACGAAGAACTTTCGGTGCGAGAAACATTCGGTAGCGTTCAATTACCCCCTAACCTAACAGAGAACATCATGCGGCAAGTTGCCGATCTGAAACTCACACCGCCGCAGGTCGGAAAACCGTTGCTACCGTGGGCGGCTTTTGGCGCAGCTGTGCTTTTGATAACTTTGATGCTCGGTACGCATCATCAGTATCTCGCGCGATTCCAGCAGCCCTATAGTTTTGAAGCACAATCTGAACCGACGGTTGAAATCATTGACGCGCCTATCACGCTCCCTCTGCTTTCCAAACCGGCAGTCCAAAATCAGGTCGGACGTACGGCTACCCTCACTAAAAACAACGGAATCGGCTTACAGACTTCTGAGACCGCTGTCACAACCACAACAACGGCGGAGTTCCCAGCGACATTTTCGACTTCGCAGTGGACACAAATGGGCGGACCGGCAGGCGGAGTCGTGTTTGACATCTTTGAGACATCTAAAAGAACACTCTACCTTAATTCGGCAGTAGGTGTCCACAGGTTAACAGCAGGGACAACTGTCTGGACACCCGTAGATATCAATATTCCGAACGACGTGTTCCGAGTACCTATAGCAGAGCATGCGGACACCCTCTATATGGTCTCTACGGATGAACTATTGGCTTCAACCGATGACGGCGAAACGTGGAACGCATTAGGCACCCGACCGGAAGGGGATCCTGCTGAACTCATCGTGATAGGTGCAGCAGATAGACACAGTGCACCCGCGAGGGTTACAATGTATCTCGCCCTTTTGAATAGAGGCGTTTTCCGATCCACCGATGCTGGAAAGCACTGGACACCCGCGAACAGTGGGTTGACAAGCAGAAAGATTTACAAACTTGCTGCAATCGGAAACACGGTATTCGCCGGCACAGACAAAGGTCTCTACCGTCTCCGCCTCAACGCCGATGGGTGGGAACAGTTGCAAGTGGATGCAACCAGAGCCATATACGACTTAGTGGCCTTTGAAGATAACCTCTATGTCGGGACAGGTCACAAAGTTACGGCTCACATGCGATTTGATCCCTCACGGGCAGGCAGGGTCTTCAAATCAAACAATCTCGGAATATCGTGGACTGAGATAACGCCTAAAGACGAAAACGGTCTCTTTATGGTAACATCTGTTATGCCGATCGCTGTTAAGGGCGAAACAATCTTAGTCCGCGGGGACAGGTTCAGGCTACTTCGTTCAACGGATGCCGGGATAACTTGGACAGATCTTGGAGCTGCTCCAAATACCTATGCCTATTTAGCAGCCGATGAAAATACCTTCTACAAAACCGGAATCTACGGGCTCTACCGCACAACCGACGCCGGTGAATCGTGGCATCATTTTATGGAAGGGATCGTCGGCACCGGCGTACAAGATCTCGTCGTGTTCAATGATAGATTCTACGTACAGACCGGCAACGATATCGTTGAATCAGATGATAACGGCAAATCTTGGACAAGGGTTCAGGTGGAGGCACCTAAACGCGTATCTCACTCGGAAAGCATAAATCTCATGAACAAGGGGGATCTGGATGATCATTCAAAATTTGTGGTTGTCGATAACCTGATTTATACGATTGTCCCTGAGCCAGACAACCTACGTATCTCCTATCTATCTGCCGGTAACAATACATTTGTTCCGGTTCAAGGGGTACCCATTTTTGGTGAGAAAAACCTCTCTACTGCTGTATGGGGAGAGATCGCGGCAGCACAAGGCCTGCATTTTTCTGGTGATCGTAAAAAAGACCGTCAATTGCTAACTGAATTGCGCATGATTGAAGAACATGCGAGCGTCGGCGCATTTGCTGTCAGCGACGGGACATTTTATGTAGAATACAAGCGGAAACTCTTTAAATGGCAACTGGGCGATCCTGAATGGAAAAATACTGGATTAATAGATACCGGGCCGCATGCGAAGGACGGCTCGAAAAATGGGTTCAAATTGGCGATCTCAGCAGAAACTGTCTACGTCGGTAAGCGAGATGGTAGACTATTCCAATCGCTTGATGCTGGTGAGAGTTGGCGGGACATTACACCGAGTCTGCCGCTACGTTTTACCCAGTTCAACGAGATTGTCTTCGTCGATTCAACGGCTTATGTCGCAACGGATAGAGGTGTTTTAACTTCACAAACCGGTGCATACTGGCGTGTCCTGACTGATACCGCAGGCGAGCGTATCGTTATAGACAGATTTGCCGTGGATGGCACCAGCGTTTATGGGGCTGGTGATGCCGGTGTCTATCGCTTAGACGACCGTGGACAATCGGAACAAATTTTTTCAAGTGTGCCAGATAAAGTCCTCTCTCTCGCCGTTAAGAGCGATAAACTTTATATTGTCACCAAACACAACGGGATGTTTCAGATTCCACTTGCGGAAGAGGGAGACAACTTATCTCGTAGATAAAAGAAATAAATTTATGAGCAACTTTTGTGCTAAATGTGTTTATATGCTAATATTGCAGTCTGTTTTAGTACCCGCTGCGTTGTCAAACACTTTGACGCTCGGTGAAGATGGTGAAGTTCTCGCTGAGACGGATCGCTATCAGGTGCGGTTTAAAAATGGTAACCTCATACACGTGCATAACAAACTCACTCAAGAAACTTATACAATTTCAGGAAGGCCAAATGCAAGACTTTCAGGGATGCGTGGGCCCCAGTTCCATGAGTCAGAAATAGACCGTGAAGATTACTTGGAACCTGAGTGGGAAATAGGCGGTGCTGAGTCCTTAGAAGTTGAAAAGATTTCACCGTTAGCAGTGAAACTGACGGCTGGGTGGCATCAGAGTAGACTTATTATGTGGGTCGCTATTGACGTACTCACTGGAGATTTAATAATTAGACAGGAGGGTTTTTCTGATCAAAAAGGGATTTCCACTATCGGATGGGGCATCGGAAATTTAGACTATGATCAGGTATCTCCGATTGTGCCAGGGCGCAGCGGAAAAATAATGAATGAAGAACACACAGTGGATTTGTATTGGATGTATCCGGGTCTATGGGAAGCCCCTCTTGCTGTCGTGCAAGGAACATTGGGGGGATGTTTTGTGATGAGTGAGGATGAAACAGATCAATTTAAAGCACTCGGTCACTGGCCAGAGAGAAAAAAGCCAAATCTCTTCGCTATTGCTTTTAACACGCACAATTTCCTTCCTTTTGAAAATCGTCAACATATTACTTCAGCGATTTGGAGATTTAATACATATAGGGGCAATTGGGAGGTGCCTGCGGAAACGTATCGTCAAGGGATGATGGCGCGAAATGAATCGCGTGTCGCTCGTCCGCCAGCGTGGGTTAGAGATATTCAACTCGTTGTTATGTACTGTTCACTGAATCGCAACTACATGAGAATGTTAGATTTTTTACCACGACAGATCGATCCGAAAAATGTGTTAATTTACTGTCGCGGCGGTTGGAGACAGGAGCACTTCGGGTCGTTTGTATCTAAGGCAAAGGCTCGCGGGTTTCGGGTGATGGTCTATGCAGGTTTTCCGTTTGTTGATCAAGACCACCCGCGTTATGCTGAGTGGGAACCCTATTTCTATCGAGATGGCGATGGAAACATACTGGGATGGGAATTGGAACTCGGAGGCCCCGCCTATATAAATTCTGCAGCTTCAAGTTATAGAGAATATTACGTGCAATTATTGAAAAACGTGCAAGAGACATATAACATTGATGCCATCCATCTTGACGCTAACGGGCTTATCAGAAATCACGCTAAAATTGATGGATTGACGCCTATTCAAGGGAACATGCTTTTACATGAAGAACTTATTGCAGCGATGCCAGATATTGTTTTTTCTGGCGAATTTATTCACGCGGTGACAGCTCCGTATGTCGCTTTTTATGGGACCGCGGACAATTTGGATTACGGAGATCCGCACCCGATCACGGATTTCTTATTTTCGCAGTGGTCCCTTGCTTATAGCGGTACCTTTGCATATCTGGGGGACAGATATAAAGCACAAGAACTGGAAATATTGAACGCACATATTAAGACGTATAAACAGGGGCAGGTGATTCCGACAATCCGGTACTATTTTGAGCATCATCTGGAAATACAACAAGCGATTTCTATACTGCATCGCACCTCTTCAAATGTCGAATTTTGGGAAGAATTAGAACAGATGGTGAATAGCCCTCGTGAAGATTTGAACTTTGATGGTGTTGTGAACGTTTTGGACCTTGTGATCGTTGCAAACGCTTTTGGTAAGTCAACAGACTCCGATTTGAAATTTGATTTGAACTTTGATGGTGTTGTGAACATTTTGGACCTTGTGATCGTTGCAAACGCTTTGAATTGAAGATGAATGTCTTGTCAAGATGATGCTAACATGGTTTTCAAACGAAAAACAAAACAATAGAACCAGAAAAATAGCGTGCTACGAAAGTATGTCGTAACACACCTAAACACACAGGGAACTGTTTCTCTGATGAGTGGCCTCATAGGGATCAGGATTTGGTGATTGTCGCAAATGCGTTTTAGGTTTGATGTTTCATACAAATGTTCGTGTAGAGCGGAGAGGACGAACGCTGATGAAATTTCTAATTATTGTAACAGTCCTGTCTTTATTTTCTCTATCTGTTTTAGCAGGCACATTTCTGGATACCTTTGAGGACGGAAATTTGGACGGATGGCGGGAAGTTGTTCCGTGGGATAGGGTACCCGGGTCTTGGGAAATTGTTGATGACGGACTTCACGGGGCAGGTCAGGATATATCGCTGCGGCTATTCACAACCGGGAATGATACATGGAAGGACTACACAGTCGAATTTGATGTCAGACTCCTTAAAAGACACGGTTCCCCACGTATCTCGATTGCAGCACGGGTTCAAGAAAAATGGATAGTGCAGTGCCAGATGATGGAGCCAGTAATCGTGTTACCTGGGGGTGGCAATGTGCCTGAAAAAGGATGGGTGCATTGTTACGCCGGCAGTCTGAACGGTGGAAGAGTTAAGGGGCTTCTCTTGGAGCCGC
>JAGFCB010000164.1 GCA_022394775.1 Candidatus Poribacteria bacterium | reverse complement strand
CTCGGACCGGATATTATGCTGCATCATTCCAAACTTTTCTGTAAACCACCGGAAAAAGGCGCGCCCTTTCCGATGCACCAAGATTGGCAGTACTTCCCCTCCGTCAAAGATACGATGATAGCTGCTATTATCTACGTTTCGGAGGCTACTGATGAAATGGGATGTGTTCGCGTTTATCCGGGGTCTCACAAGCAGCTCGGACGTACCGATGGTATGATGGGGAGTGGAAAGAACGTTGAGACTACCGAACAATATCCGATTGAGAATGCAACCGTTCTGGAAGCGGAACCGGGAGATGTGCTTTTCTTTAGTTATTTTACCCTGCACGGATCAATGCCGAACCGCTCAAACCAGACACGAAAGAGTGTGCTTGTACAAATGCACGCCGGTGACGATGAAATCGAAGCCGAAAACCGTCATACCAATATCCAATTAGTCCTTCGAGGCTGGAACCATCTCGCAACCCGTTCTTCCGTTGGGCGGATTGGATAAATCAAAAGGTGCAAGGAAATCCGAGTTGATAGTTAATCAAAATCATGGGATTGCGTAAGTCCTATTAGCAAAACGAAACGTAGCCCGTAATGTAATGGAGGGCGGATCTACGGAATGGTACTTCAAGCCCCAAACCCGCCCTGACCGAACCGCAAGGAAATTTAAAAAAATGATTAGAGTTGGAAAAATTAGTATGGCGCATGTCCACGCGGGTGGTTATGCCCGAAGAATTCACGAGAACCCCGAAACCGAACTCGTTGCCGTTTGGGACGAAGAAGAGTACGGCGGCAGAGATGCCGCCGAACAGTACGAAATCCCGTTCTACGAGGATCTTGATGAGATGCTCAGCCGCGACGATATAGATGCTGTCTCCGTTGACGCGATTACATCCGACCATCCGCGTGTGATTATCGCCGCCGCTGAAGCCGGTAAACATATCTTTACCGAGAAAGCACTTGCGATTACCGTCGCAGAGTGCGATCCAATTATTGAGGCTGTTGAGAAAGCCGGTGTGAAGTTCATGATTTCGCTGCCTTCCCGTGCGAACCCCGAAATTCTGTTTGCGAAGAAAGCAATCGACGATGGTCTGATTGGGGACATCACATTCGGTAGAGGACGGATCGCACACTCCGCTGCATTAGATAGTTGGTTCAGCGGCACGAGCGCATGGTTCGCAGATCCGGTACGTGCCGGTGGCGGAGCCCTCTTCGATTTAGGGTGTCACCGTGTTGATGTTATCCGATGGTTGATGGGTGAACCGAAGAGCGCGATTGCGAAAATTAACAACTTCACCGGCAACTTCCCGATTGACGATAACAGCGTCTCTGTCGTTGAATTCGCGAACAAAGCACTCGGCGTGATTGATGTCGCGTGGACACACCGTTCCGGTCCGAACATGCTTGAGATTTACGGCACCGAAGGTTCGTTTGCCGCGGGAAGCGGTGAGATGCATTTTGAAACCCGCAAACTCTCTGACGAAGAGAAAGCGGAATACATCGCCAATGCACCGGCTGCACCTCCCGAACCGATGCAACAGTGGATCAACGCTATCCTTCGCGATGAACCGATGACGATTACGATCCAAGATGGTCGG
This sequence comes from Candidatus Poribacteria bacterium, assembly GCA_022394775.1. Lineage (GTDB taxonomy): Bacteria > Poribacteria > WGA-4E > WGA-4E > WGA-3G > WGA-3G. Next base: position 31,382 of record JAGFCB010000164.1, on the reverse strand, counting down.
AACCTCACAGAGTTGATGCAAGCGTTCTATATGTCCTCTGAACAGGGACAGGCAATAGAATTTCCACTTTAAGCAGTTATTAGTTATCAGTTGTCGGTTTTCAGGAACATGGCAGAGGACATTTCCTACTGACACGTCAGAAACCATTCTTGGTGAAATATCTGGCAACTGATAACTGACAACCGAAAACCATCAGAGGTGTATGATGAAAGACTACCAACCTATTTTGCTTTCCGCTTTGTGCAATGTCGGTACAGAGATTATTGGCGAGAACGCAACACCGGGTGTCGGGACCCAGACGCTTCACGGGCTTCCTTTTGAAATTGCTGATGGGACAAACTGCTTTTTAGGCTTCGGTGAAGGTGTTAACGCCGATCCTATCCAAGTGCCTGTCAACGCCAACCCGAAACGGGTGATTTTTGTGCATCGCTTACTTGAGTCGCGCATCCCTGAAGGCGAACCCATCGGCAGGCTCATTGCTAATTATGTTTTCCATTACTTCGATGGTGAAACCGAGCGTGTACCAATTCGTGAACGCTTTGAGATCGGGAGTGTGCCACAAGGATGGGGACAACAGACATTCTTGGCGATACCTGATCGGCAGGAAAGTTTGGCATCGCGGCACGAGGGACCTTGGGGGTCCGCTGGAAATCGACAGACTGAGGTAAGCCAAGGGACACCACGCGACTACTATCTATGGGTATGGAAAAATCCGAGAGATAGTGCTGAAGTAGCATCTATTGAAATCCAGCCGCAGGATCGGCGTTTTATTGTTGCGGCGATAACACTCGGTTACCTTGACGAAGACCCGATACCGCGCCGTCCGCGCCGCGAAGTCAAAATCACACTTCCGCAATCTGATGACGCTGAAAAACCCTTTGATATGGCAGTCAATGTTGACCGTGGCGTTGCGACTTACCCTTATCCGTTACCCGAAAACGACCCTGATACATTCATCAACGACGATTTCAAAGGCTGGGGTGAATCCCAAAACAATAAGAGCAGTCCGGCGTATGTTGAAGTATCCGCTACACCTTCTGCAAGCGTTGAAATCACGAACCATGGGGAGACACTCGGTAGCGTCAATTGGGGAGAAGTTCAAGAAAAGGGAAGCGTTCAACCCAACGAACGCGTCAAGGTAGAGGTTATTGACTCCGGTAGAAACTGGGTGCATACCACCGTGATTGATGAAGACACAGGCAAACCCGTACCGTGTCGTGTCCACTTCCGGTCCCCGCACGGCGTGCCGTACGCCCCGCATGGACACCACGCACACGTCAACTCAAATATGGGCACGTGGCATGTAGATATCGGTGGCGATGTGCGGTTGGGACAGATTAGCTACGCCTATATTGACGGCACCTGTCAGGGATGGCTGCCTCGTGGAGACGTTATCGTTGATGTCGCTCGCGGCTTTGAATACACGCCTTTACGGACGACCGTCAACATCAAACCCGGACAACGCGAACTAACACTCCGTTTAAAGCGGTGGTGCGATATGAACGCTGAACGCTACTTCAGCGGTGATACGCATGTCCATTTCCTCTCTACGCAAGGCGCGCATACCGAAGCGCAAGGCGAAGACCTCGGCGTTGTGAACCTTCTGCTCTCGCAGTGGGGACACCTCTTCACGAATACGGAAGAATTCATCGGGCGACCTACGACATCTGCTGACGGACGGAGCATTGTCTACGCAACACAAGAGAATCGTCAGCATGTTCTTGGTCATCTCACGCTGCTCGGCTTAAAAGAACAGGTCGCACCGTGGTGTTCCGACGGACCCGGTGAAGCCGAACTCGGTGGAAACATGGAGGTCACGCTTTCACATTGGGCGGATGCATGCCACGAACAAGGTGGCACTGTCGTCTTACCGCATATTCCAAACCCGAATTGTGAACCGGCAACGCTCATCGCTACAGGACGCGTGGATGCTGTCGAGTATCTCACCAATGCCATGTATGGGCATATTGAGTATTATCGCTATCTCAATTGTGGTTATAAGTTACCGCTCGTCGGTGGGACAGATAAAATGAGTAGCGATGTGCCGGTCGGGGTCTATCGCACCTACGTCCACATCCCTGACAATGAAGCGTTTAACTACGATAACTGGTGCAAATACATGAGTGCTGGCAATACCTTCCTAAGCGGCGGTCCGATGATTCGACTTTCTGTTGATGGGCAGCCCATCGGTAGCACTATTAACTTGCCGGGTAACGGCGGTACTGTGGAAGTCGAAGCCTCCGCGGATTCCATCTTCCCGATCCATACGCTACAGATTATTCAAGCGGGAGAGGTCGTCGCTTCCACTGAAGACAAAGATGGAACGGGGCATCTGCACCTGAAAGCGAATCTGAAGGTGGACAAACATTCTTGGATTGCTGCACGGTGTGGTGGACCTGACTACGCGCAAGCGGTGCCACATTACGACGGATGGGGACGTGGTATTATCGCGCACACCTCCCCTGTCTATATCGCAGTCGGTGGCGACTGGTGGATGTTTGATCCAGAGACAGCAAACTATATGTTGACTTTGATTGAGGGTGGACTGTCCTATATTCAGCAGACAGCGCGCCATCATGAACACGGCACCGTGACACATCATCACGGCGAGGATGATCATTTGGAATTCCTCTCGCGTCCGTTCCAAGAAGCACGCGAAGCAATTCACCGTCGGATGCATCAATTGGGTATTCCGCATTAAAGTAGTAGTTATGCGCTGTGTGTTGTTCACCACTTTAAGGAGATGAAAATGCCGAAAGAATTAATAGCAGTTGCCCCTCGGCAACCCGTTTTAAGAGAATATGAGGACGGTCCGGTTCCTCCGGATAGTGTCCGCGTCCAAGTCGAATTCGGCGCGCCCAAACGTGGCACCGAGCTGACGGCGTACTACGGCTACAACAACGCAAATTTCCCAATGGGACTTGGGAATATGTGCGTCGGAAAAATTATCGAAATCGGTGATGATGTAGAAGGTTTCGAGATCGGAGAACGCGTCACGCATCACGGGCATCTCAAAGAAACGCATACATGGCGCGCAAGCAGTGTCCTCAGAATGTCGGATGGAATGACGTGGAAGCAAGCAGTCTGCTATGACCCCGCGCACTTCGCGATGTCTGGGATTCGTGACGGAAAAGTTCGCGTTGGTGAGCGAGTCGCTGTTTTTGGATTGGGTGCCATCGGGTTGATGACGGTTCAGATGGCACGGATCGCAGGGGCTGACTTCGTGGCTGCCGTAGATCCGATTGAGAGACGAAGGAAGGTCGCTGAAAAGACTGGGGCTGAGCTTGTCATTGACCCGACTGCCTGCAATGTCGGTGAAGTGCTCAAAGAAGCGACAGGCGGGCTTGGCGTTGATGTGGCTGTAGAAACGAGCGCAGTCTACGAAGCACTTGACGATGCGATTCGCAGCGTCACCTTTGAAGGAACCATCGTCTACGCTGGACGCGCGAAAGCGTGTACGGGTGGACTTGACCTTGGTGCTGTCGCGCACGTCAACATTCCGAACATCATCTTTGCACGTGCCAATAGCGACCCGAACCGCGATCATCCGCGTTGGGATTTTAGACGTATCGTTGATACTTGTTGGAAATGGCTTGTCCAGGGCAGATTTGACTGTGAAGATGTCGTTGATCCAGTCGTACCGTTTGAAGATTCAGTCGAGGCTTACATAGAGATGGACAATCACCCTGAACGGAGCGTCAAATTGGGAGTGTCTTTTGGGTAGATATGCAGAAGCAGCCTGTCCATTGATGGGTTACTGATAGGCAATCAAAAAGATGCCCAGTACCATCACGACAGCGGCGACCAAGCGGCGTTTTGTATAGGTCTCTTTCAAGGCGTACCCGCCGAGCAAAACAACGAAAATGACAGAACACTGCCGAACCGCTGTCACATAACTCACCTTTTCTGTCATCAAAACGTAGAGAATAAGCGAATAGGATACCAACGAGAGGACAACAATGGTGAGTGCCCGTTTCCATTCTGATCGTCCAATCTCTGCAATCTGTTGATGTGGAAACCGGGCGAGGCAGGACAATCCGTAAAAGACTTGCGAGATACTGTTCTCCATTAGATAGTAGGTGACCGCTCGCCACAGGGGAACATCTGTCGAATAACGATGAAATTCAGACATCCCTTGCTTGTCTATCAGTGAGTATCCAATGACGCTTGCTAAGGTCGCATAAGCCCAAAGGGCATCGGGTTTGCCGAGGTAACGAAAGAACGTCTTGAACTGGATGCGTGCCTCGCGTTGTTGATAGAGGACTATGGATGCCATCACACATAGGATACCGATCATGCCTTGCCCCGAAATTCGTTCATTTAGGAAAATAAAGGCAAAGAGCGGTAGAAAAGCGGGTGCTGAGCGCGTAATCGGATAAACAAACGAAATCTCGCCAACCGTATAGGCGTGCGTCAAAAACAGACGGTAGAACAGATGAACCAGTGCGGAGGCAATAATATAGCCCCACACCGGTTTCGGAATTATCGGATGTTTGATACCAAAGACAACGAACGCTATGGCTACGGTGTAAAATCCACACCAAAAAAAGAGGATACGTGTATCTTTACTGGATTTACTGTAGAAATTCCATAACGCATGACAAAAGGCTGACAGCAGAATTAAGGCAATTGAAGTAAAAGCCATAGAAACCCTTGTTATTTGTAGGTACAGGGTCTGTATCCGTTCGTGTTGATCTCTCGGTTTTGATTATAACTAACGGTCTTGGGTTGTTCTTTTTCTAACGTCACAGGAGGTAATTATGTCCCAAAAATCGAAAAAACACCAGCATTTTATTCTATTTGGGTTTGTCGTTGGTGTACTTGCCCTCACAGCAACTGTTACCCTCACGCAAGAATCGTGGTTCCCTTCCGAATGGGGTGCGGATGACAGACGCGGTGCTGTCAACCGATTAACACCGGAAAAAGTGTTAGAAGCCGCCAGTTTAATCAAAACGGGTGAGGTTTATCAACTCGGCAGAGTCTATGAAAGCGGTATCCCGGTTTTCGGGACACGGCACTATAGCCTGCGGATTCCAGCGATGTCCGGTCCACTCGGTGAAAACAAAACGACGTGGTTTGAGGAGATCTTCAGCGGCGAAATCGGTCAGATTGGCACGCAATTCGATGGACTCGGTCATATCGGTATCGGGGACCTGTACTACAACGGATTGGATCAGCGTGATTTTGCCAAAGCCGAAGGACTCACAGAACTCGGTGTTGAGAATGTGGGACCGATCGTAACGCGAGGTGTACTTATTGATGTCGCTGGTTATAAAGGCGTTGAACATCTCGGCGATAGTTATGAGATTACACGCGCCGATTTGGAGGGTGCCCTGAAAAAGCAGGGTGTCAAGATTACGCCCGGCGATGTTGTGATTATCCATACCGGTTGGGGGAAATTCTGGATGACCGACAATGATCGCTACGGCACCACGGAACCCGGCATCGGATTAGAGGCAGGGCAATACCTCGTTGATCAGAAAATCGTGATGTTGTGTAGTGATAACTGGGGCATCGAGGTCGTGCCGAATCCCGATGAGACCCTCGCGTTCCCGGTGCATCAGCTGTTTATCGTCAAACACGGTATTTACAACCTTGAGAACATTATCACGGAGGAGTTAGCGGCGGCGAAAGTCTACGAATTCGCCTTCAGTTTCGCACCGCTACGCCTCAAAGGTGCGACGGGTTCCCCTGGTAACCCGATCGCCATTCGATAGTTTTTATGGTGGGACAGCAGTCCTGTTGTCCCATACTCCCCTCTCTTTCTTATCTGCGTCTGCACAAATTCGTGCAGTCATCTTCCCGTTTGCCCCATTTCGTGCAGTTAGTATCCACGCTGAATCCACTAAGTCCCCTATATCTCCTATTCTTTCCACTGTTAGGACTTACGCAGCCCCACTGCAGACGGGGTTTGAAACCCCGCCTGCAGGGTACATCGGACATCCGTTATCGTGGAAAAATGCGTAAGTCCTACACTGTTTTAGATTGGCATAGAAATTGCTATTTACCTGACAAGGTTAACAAAGCAGCGTTTATTGTGCGGACTCGAAAAGGATTACATAAATACCGGACATTTAATTAATTTAAGGGAAATTTCCTATGAAACGACTATATGCTTTCTGTTTGTGTTGCTTGAGTTTGGGACTGGTGTATTCTGTCTCTGCGAAACCGCTCACAACCGAAAAAATTATCTTTTCCTCCTATCGGAATGGCAACTCGGAAATTTATATGATGAATCCCGATGGCAGTGAACAGGTTAGATTAACCAATCACCGAGCAGACGATTTCAGCCCGGTCTGCTCACCAACAGGGGAAGAAATCCTCTTCGTCTCTGATCGAGGGGGAGAGCCTGATCTCTATATTATGCGTGCTGATGGACACGGAGAACGACCCGTGTTTCGCACAGCCCCCGCATATAGAGACGATCCCGCGTGGTCCCCGGATGGAAAAAAAATTGCTTATATTCAACTTAACCGTGAGACTAAACGCACAGCCGTCTATACCGCCAAGGCAAATGGAACGTCGGTAAACCCCATTGTTGAAATGGAAAAAGCGGATGGTGAAGAGCCCGTTTGGTCCCCGGATGGAACAGAAATTGCGTATGTCGTGAGGGACGAGATTCGTTGGGCGAGCCGCCAGATCCGATTTATCAACCTAAAAACCGACAAGCAAGAGACACTCCAGTTGGAGGGTCACCAGCGAATGTTTCAACCGGCATGGTCACCGACTCACAACAAAATCGCCTTTGTTTGGTACCGACCTGCCCCTGCGCGACAGGCCATATTCATCGTCAATCGCGATGGTAGTGGACTTCAACAGATTGTTGACGCGATTGTTGTTGTCCCGGGGAGGACAGTGCTCACTTGGTCGCCATCTGGTGATGAACTCGCCTATTCCCAATCGATTGACGGTAAATATCAGATTTTCAAAATCGATGTGGTAACGCTCGAAATCACGCAACTTACGCACGATGGAAGCAATTATGTAGGTAATTGGTTTAACCCGTTGGCTTTATCTGTTTCACCGCAGCCACAATTGTTCAAAACCACATGGGGTGAAATCAAAAGTCGGGATTGAATCTGGATGATTACATATACCAATAAATGCTAAACCCATTTATTCTGTCAATATTGCGTAAGTCCTACTGGCACAGAAATTGCCATTTACCCGATAAGGTTAACGAGGAGGTGTTCGTTATGGGACTTCGAGTTTTCCAGCAGACCTTTTTGAAAATAAACAGATTTGCATTCACTTTACATTTTATGTTTATAGCGAGCATTCTGTTGGTAGGGTGTACAGCACCGGTGCATTTGAAGCATAGCGCACGTCCTTCTACTTCAGAACTCTCGCCAGATGAGAAAATGCAGCAAACTATAGATAGGTGGAAAGGCACACATATCTCAAAGGTTGTTCAGAAGTGGGGATCACCAAAGGAAGTTAGCGATGACGGAACAGGTTGGCGGACCTATATTTGGCAAGTGCCCGTACAGACATTCCTTGCCCCACGACATCACCGAATCTTTTCCCAGCGACACCCCAACGGCTTAAACGGAGTATCAGGAACAATCTTACAGACAGATTACAACTACGAACTCACATTTTATGCGCGTCCAAACGGTGTAATCTCCAAAACACTTATAAAAAAGAACTACGATACCGCAAATGAACTCGAGTGGAAGTAGAGGGGTTTAGCGATATTCACCAATAAAATGGAGGCGAAACCGATGTTGAGTAGAACTTATTCTTTACGCATATCTGTGGCAATTTGAGCCGGTGACGAGTCATAAGATTGCCAGGTCTGAGAACGGCGAAGTGATACGCATCGACATCAACAGACCCGTTTGAATACTGCGAGTTTCTATCTATGCCAATCGTGATTTAGCAGGTGCTACACGAGACCCATTGACTGGTAAAACTAAAGTGTCCTTCGAGGATGTTGTGATTCGGGAAATTCGGGTATATCGGTGATGGAATAACAATATTTATTTTTTGATGCCGTTAGCATTTATTCGGTATTTCCGAATGACATACATGGAGAATATAAAAATGAAAGAGAAACTTACCTATATTGTTTTCGGGATAGCAATGATGTTTGTGTGTTTCTTACTGGCGGTAGACATTTATGCCCAAGCCGCTGATGTTCCGTCCATCGCCTTTAGTTCCAAGCGAAATGGAAATTATGACATCTACATGATGGATATCAACGGCAAGAATCTCCAGCAGCTGACAGACGACTTAGCCCATGAGACTTATCCCACGTTTTCACCAGACGGACAGCGAATGGCTTATGTTTCTTCTCGGGCAGGTAATGACGACATTTATGTGATGAACCTCACGACAAAGGTATCCGAACCCTTGACGAACCATCTGGCACGTGACCTTAATCCCGCATGGTCTCCAGACGGACGATGGATTGCGTTTGTCTCCGAAAGAGCAGGAACGTTGGACATCTACAAAATCGAACCCAGTGGTGCGAATCTCCAACAGTTGACGGACGCGGATGAGAAGAACAACACTCCGGTTTGGTCCCCTGATAGTCAATTCATCGCGTATCGTTCTTTCAGAGACCCGGCTGGTATCTATATCATGGATGCGGAGGGCGGGAATCCAAGGAGGCTCGACAACCAACCTAACCAGGCATGGACGCCGGCGTGGTCTCCGGATGGGAAGCAGATCGCCTTTAGCGCAGTTTTTTTTGAAGGCTATGACATCTGCATCCTAAACGTTGATGGGACAGATCTCAGGCGGATCACCCGCCATCTGAACGGTGAGACATCGCCGGTCTGGGCCCCTGATGGACACACGATCGTTTTCATGTCCTGGTGGGACAGAACTGCTGACATCTATCGAACAAATATCAATGGCATCATAGGGAATCGCCGCAGATTGACTCGCCATCCGGAGATAGACATGGGGCCGACGTGGGTACCAACAGGTGCCCTTTCTGTCTCTCCGACAATCAACACACACACGACCTTGTGGGGTAGACTGAAGCAGTCTGTCCACGACTAAACGAGGCGCATTTGTCTATATGGTGTATGGCACCCGCACATTTAATGCGGACCTCAGAACGTTCACAAGATAAGAGAATACAACCACATCGCAAGGAGATTTGAAAATGAACAAATTCACACTGCTCGTGTTCGTCGCGAGTCTATTATTCGTCGGTTGTACGGCATCCAAGCATCTTATGAATGCTCCAGAACCCTCACCAGAGGAGAAAGAGATACAGCGGAAAGAAGTACAACAAATCTTGAAGGTGTGGCACGGAAGACACATTTCAACGGCGATTCAAAAATGGGGAATACCTCATGGAATCAGCAACACCGACACAGGTTCAAAGATTTACATCTGGCAGACACCTTCGTTGACCTTTCTACAGCAAGCACATCGCGAAATCATTTCCAGCAGACAGTCAGTTAACCTCGGACGCCGGGTAACACAGACACCCGATACAACGATTAAAATGTATCAGCTTATATTTCATACAGACCCAAAGGGTATAATTTACAAAATTTCCGCGAACAGAGATCTGAATCCCAGTGCCGGGTCTCGGAGTTCCCACTTTTCTCAATAGAAGCCAGGGGCAGAAAATAACACGATGAAATTACCGACTATTTCTATCGCATCACATCACGTCACACGACTTGTTATCGGTGGTAATCCGTATAGCGGCATTTCGCACCGCTCTGCAGCGGCATCGAAAGCGATGATAGATTACTATACGACGCACCAAATCATGGCAGACCTCCGGCAAGCAGAGGTGAATGGTATTAACACCGTCCTCGCGCGTGCTGATAGGCACATCATGCGCGTCCTCAACGAATATTGGAACGCAGGCGGTGCAATCCAATGGATAGCGCAAACACCAAAAGATACAGAATACGCGAATCTCAACGAATACCTCCAGATTGTAGCACGTTATAAACCGATGGCTATCTATCATCACGGTGGCACGACCGATAAATTGTACGCAGAAGGGCGACTCGGTTCACTGCATGAAAGTCTCAAACGGGTACGAGATCTCGGCTGTGCTGTCGGACTCGGTACGCACGATCCGCAGATCCTCAAATACTGTTATACCGAAGGATATGATGTTGACTTTTATGTCTGTGCATTGTATAATCATACAAGGCATAAAGAGCTTTATTTGCCAGATGATCGCTCTGCAGCATTCGCTGCTATACAAGCGATACCGACACCGATAATCGCTATAAAAGTATTAGCTGCTGGCAGAAACGAACCGCGTGAGGCACTTCAACTCGCTCTTGAAAATATTAAACCGACAGACGCGATGGCGGTCGGAATGTATACCCAATTTCAGCCTGACCAGATCCATCAGAACGCACGAACTGTCGCCAAATTGTTATCTGACTCAGGATTAGAGGATTCAAGAAATATCATTGGAAAGGCACAACAGAATGAACAGGATTACGGAACCGGAAGTTATGGACACAGCAGAAGCCGCGGAAGCCTACGATGCGATGGGGCACGGCGAAGTTGATCAGGCTTTTGTTGACCGCGTCGTCGCACTCGGCGCGAGCACCGGACATTTCCTGGATGTCGGCACCGGTCCCGCACAGATTCCGATCCTACTCGCACAACGTTGTCCCAATATCCACATCACCGCTATTGACTTGTCCGAGGAGATGCTCAAGATAGCGAAACGCCATGTCGCAAATGCCGGTCTCACGGATCGGATAACCCTCGAACTTGTTGATGCCAAAACCTTACCGTATCCCGACAACACCTTTGACGGACTCATCTCCAACAGCATCGTGCATCATATCCACGATGCGCTGAAGGCACTCAAAGAGATGGGCAGAGTTGTGCGTCCCAAAGGTCCTGTCCTCATCCGCGATCTCATCCGACCAGAAACCCCAGCAGACGCACAAGCCTTCGTCGACAAATACGCCGCAGATGACACCCCGTGCCAACAGAAGTTATACTACGACTCTTTCTTCGCTGCGTTCACTATCGCAGAAGTCAACGAAATGCTAACCCAGATGGACATGCCCGGTGCCACTGTCGTCCAAAGCACAGATAGACACTGGTCAATTGAACGTGCTGGGTGATTGTCTGAATTAGGGTTTAAAAAATAAGATAGATTCGCGCGGTTAGGTGCTTCCTATATAATGGCGGGTTCATATTCATCAATGAAATCTCCGGTCTGCCATTCGGCGCGTTCGTCTGCTGTTTCTTCATAGTGAGTTTTCATCTGTTCCGCCTGTTGTGCCAGAACTTGGCGGCGTTCTTCTACGGAAAGACGCATGAACGCCGCCTGGGGGGACTGTGGTTCCCCTACCGCCAACTCAGCCAACAAGCAGTACGCTAACGGCAACTCCGTTTCTGGAATTTTTGTGACTAACTGCTGGATCTCAGCGTATGTGATTGTTTTCATCTTCCTCTCCTATTGTAATTGTGATATAGTCCACAACACATCGCAGCACAACATTTTCAATTCTGGATAGTTCAACAAAATTATACGACGAGTTCTGGCGAAGTGTCAACAAAAAACAAACGCTGGTGAAAAATTATAGTAAAATCCGAAAATAAGTTTACAGTTCGTCCCGTCGTAGGGGTTGGGTTACCCAACCCCTATGAGTTACCGTGTGTGCAAATAATAATGGGATTTACTATAAGTTTGATATGTTTCTAAAAGTGATAGGGACACCCCTTACCAAGCCGCCTTCACCATCACCGAAGTCAACGAGGTGCTAACACAAATAGATATGCAAGGTGCGGTCGTCGTCCAAAGCACAGATAGACACTGGTCAAGGGTAACCCTCCAGGCACAACCTAACAGGTTATGCTACAAAGCCCAATCTTTTCTTAAATCCATGTCCTATGAGGTGCTGCATCTCAATAATAGCACCATTTATTGACAAAAACTTTATACCCCCTATCTTTCAAAATGCTTTGACATTCGCGTTGGAACGTGTTAACATTTGATTATTAAATTTTCGACAGAAAAAGATAAAAGAAAAATGAAGCGCAACGCTTCGACAAGAGAAAACAACATGCGTCTTTTAATCACTACAATTCTAATTGGGACGGTTTGTATGCTTTACGCTGAAACCGCCGAACCTGCCGAACTTACTATTCTTGACAATACCGTTTTCGTCAAAACCGACACGTACGAAGTTCAATTTGAAAACGGTGTTATCACTCAACTCCATAACAAACTCACAGATGAAACTTACACTTTGCCTCTCAGTGTTGATGGGGAGCCTATAGGTATCAGCGGACGCAGTGGATTGTTAAGGAAAAACGGTGAACATGTCTGGATGGACGGAATTACGCTAACCGAAGCACGGAAAGTCGCACCGTTTAAAGCAGAACTTGTGTTTCATCAAGGACAAAATGAGGTTCGCCTGTTTGTAACAATTGACATGAATACCGGTGATTTGCTGATTGAACAGGAAGGCACTTCCGACACAGCAGGCGTTTATGGGATTCAGTGGGGGTGTGGGAATCTGGATGTCAGGAACTTAGATCTTATTCTCCCAGCAGAGGGTGGACAGATCATTGATGCTATTTCTCCGACTACCTCTCGGAGTTTCGACTACCCTGAAGATTGGGAGGCACAACTCGCGATTATTCAAGCAGAACAGGGCGGCTTTTACGTTCGCGGGGCAGACGAGACCTTTGAGTTTTTTAAAGCACTCCATTACGAAAAAGATATAGAAAGTTTCGCCCTCAATTTTGAAACGCAAAATCAAGCACCTTTCGACACGCTTACCGCTGCAAAATCTATCACATGGCGGCTAAATACATATATAGGGGATTGGCGCGTTCCGGCACGGCAGTACAGAGATTGGATGGATCAGACCTTCAATCCGAGAAAATTGACAGAGATGCCTGCATGGGTTTCCGAGATCGGTTTGGTTGTTATCTATCACGGTCAGGAAATTGCCTTATTGAAGCCGTTGGCTGCGCAGATAGATCCAACGAGAACGTTGCTGTATTTAACCCAGTGGCGAAAAGACGGCTACGATACGAATTATCCTGATTATACGGCATCCGAGAATTTCGGTGGTTTCCTTGAAGCTGCGCATCAGCACGGATTTCGAGTGATGCTGCACACCAACTTTCCGGGTGTCGCACCATATCATCCTTTCTACGTTGAACTTCAGAAGTATCAACTTCGGGACCGGTGGAGTGGCACCCCTAAGGGTTGGTTTTGGGATCGACCGGAGGCACCGGAACGACACGCCTTTATTAATCCCGCGAGTTCTGAGTTTAGGGAAATTTTCGTTCAACAATTGACCGATGTATCCCAGAAATATCCGGTCGATGCCTTTCATCTGGATGTCAGTCTCATCGCAGAAAATGACGCAAATGGATTGATTGAAGGGTTAAATTCGCTACAAGGGAATGTTCTAATGCATAAAGAATTGGCAGAGGCGATGCCCGGTGTTGTTTTTAGCGGTGAAAGTCTTCATGAAGGCACTTTCTTACGTGAGAGTTTCGCGCAACGTTGGAAACTTCCACCAGAATGGGACCCCACGCCACGAGACACCCCACATCCGATTAGTACGTTTCTATTTTCTCCTTATACAGCACCTTACGGCTATTTGGGGTTGCCTAACCCTGATAGAGGTCCACAACTTTATCAAGAGTATCTGGAGGCGTATGAGAATTGGGGCGTTTTGCCGACGCTGCGCCTCTGGTCGATGGAAGACTTACACCCTGAACGGGTTGAAACACAGAAATTACTCTCAATTGCTCGGACTTGGCAGGCACTCGGTTTTAAGCCTAACTTTGAAAAAGACTGGGAGCCTGATACACTGTTCCAATATGTGGCTAAAAACGGTGAAATTGCAACACTGAAAGTTACCGATAATGGTACTATTTTCAATTTACCTCAGGACGAGGTCGGGTATGAAAGAGTCTTTGGCGTGACACAGTTAGCGACGGACCGGAGCCTACTGCATTGGCACGCCTATAACGAAACTACAATACTCGGATTGCATCCCGAGAAATCTTATGTTTTGAGCGACACACCGCGCGATTTCTCTCAAGTGCATATCAACACCTTGCCAGACGGTGTTTCTGTGACGGAATCGCGGGTGACAGAAAATGCAGCACTATTTCGACTCGAAAGGATAGATGTCTTTTACGAAATGGATTTATTATCAGAGATCCATCTCGTAAGGACAGGCATTGTCCACAAAGGTAAGGAATTGCCACGACAAAGAGGGGCAACTTTTGAAAAAAAGGAGGTTTCCATCGCAGGTGTTCGTAAGTCAGCGATTGATGCACACCCACCTTATCAAAATATCGACGGTGATCCTATCCGTGGTGATACCTCTACTTTTGGCGAATGGATACTCTCACTCCCTGACACTTCAGCTCCTATCTATCTTGATTTTGATATCGGGTTACGAGACGAGACTGAAGGTTCTGATGGCGTAACGTTTATTGTCTCTATTCAAGGGACGGAGATTTTTCGCCGGCTTTACAACGCACAGAGATGGGAACACGTCCGGCTTGATTTGACCCCGTATCGGAAGCAACGTGTGACACTCCGCTTTTCTACAACCCCCGGACCCGTTGGAAATGGGGCGTGGGACTGGGCAATGTGGGGAGCCCCTAAAATTACCTATGAACCGGTAGATCAACTAACAGAGATAGGGTTCTTCATACCGAGTGTGCCGATAAGCAGCTTCCCGAATACATTAGAGAATTATGGAAACGGACAGTATTGGCTGAAAACGCAGCTCCCTGTCCAGGTCCTCATTCTTCTCGGTACGCCTCAACGGATAGAGATGCACGATAATCTTCGAGATGCCCATTTTGTTGCGGGGCTTCAATATGGTAGTATCTTCCGGGAGGGCAGCATTTGGGATTCTGGCAAACGCTCAGAACTAACTGCCACTGGCGTACATAAGCAGACCCTGAACGGACATCCACCCCCCGGTGGACAAACTGTTTTGCAGTTCTTATTGGGACTACCCGCTGCCCAAGATGTGACGTTCTCTTTTTCAATGGGATTGCCCGATAGGAGTGGTAGTATTGATGAAGTGTGCTTTAAAGTGCTTCTAAATGGACAAAGTCGGTTTGAACACTTGGCATTCAACGAACCTGGCTGGGAAGATGCACAGATTTCTCTTTCTGAATTTGCAGGCAAAACGGTGTTATTGGAATTAGTAACCGATTCCGGTAAAACCGCTACCGGTGACAGGGCACACTGGGCAGATTTATTTATTTTAACTAATTGAAATAAAACATAGGTTTTCAATATCTCCTCATCCTGGTCATCCTATAATCTTGCGAATCCTGATTCAGACAATATTTTTATACACTTCCTTTCCGAAAATGTGTTATAATATTAACAACAAATCCCCAAGATACAAGTCTAAAGTTTTGCACTTCCAAATAGGAGAAATCGCAATGCCCAAAGTTATCTTTGTATTGTTGCTGTGTGCATGCCTCACTATTCCCAGCCTCAGTATCGCCAACGTCGCAGAAGACGGACTCGTCGCTTACTGGCCCTTTGATGAAGGCAACGGTAAAAAAGCCGAAGATGTCACTGGCAATGGACATGACGGAGAATTTAACGGAAATCCCAAGTGGATTGATGGAAAGTTTGAAACCGGACTCGAATTTGACGGTGAGGAGGACTATGTTGCTGTCGCGGACGATGCTGCCTTAGCAATCGAAAAAAATATCACGCTCATGGCGTGGTTCAGTCCAAACGATGTACTCACCAGACGCCGCTTGATGGTTAAAAATGACTCTATCTTCGTTATTTTTGACTTCGGTAATGTGGATAGCATCGATTTTCTCGTTAAACCGAACAACACTTTTGCAGAATCCAAAACAACCGATTGGAAAATTGGCGAATGGTATCACTTCGCTGGAACGTTCGATGGAAAGACGATGAAGGTCTATATAAACGGTAAACTCGAAGGTGAAGCGGATAACGATGTACCGATCGCGCCTTCCAACTTAGAACTTTGGATCGGTGGTGACGATTTCGGCCGCCCAACCGACTTTTTCCCGGGTAAAATTGATGAAGTCCGACTCTACAAAAAAACGTTGAGTGAAGCCGATATCCAAAAAGTTATGGAAACACCTCAGGACGTTGAAGCACGTGGAAAACTCACTACAACATGGGGTAAAATAAAAGGTCTTTAATAAGGAATTTGCATGGCAACCCATCAGAAACGCCCCGTCGTTCTCATCATCCGAGACGGCTGGGGCAATAATCCGTATCCCGAATTTAACAACGCTAACGCCGTTCACCTCGCAAAGACACCTGTTGATGATTGGTTGCGGCAGAACTATCCATACGTACAAATTCATACTTCAGGCGAAGATGTCGGTCTACCCGCGGGGGTCATCGGTAACAGCGAAGTCGGGCATCAGAACATCGGTGCCGGACGTGTCGTGAATCAGGAACTCCTCCGGATCAGCACCATGATCCGATCCGGTGAGTTTGCCCAGAACGAAGTCCTTTTAAATGCAATCGGGCATGTCAAAAAACACGGAACGCATCTCCATCTCATGGGATTGGCAAGCGATGCTGGCGTTCACAGTTCACTGGGGCACCTCTATGGGCTTCTGACACTCGCCAAGACGAATGGACTTAAGGCGCATCAAGTCCTAATTCACAATTTCAGCGATGGACGCGACTGTCAGCCTGACCTCGGTATCCAATTCTGTGAGCAAATTGAAGCGAAGTTGAAAGATATCGGGATCGGACAAATAGCCTCCGTTGTTGGTCGCTATTATGCCATGGATCGGGATGACCGATGGGAACGTGTTGAGGTTGCATATCGTCTCTTAACCGAAGGTGTTGGAGGTTGTGTCGCTGCTGCCGCAGATGCCTATCAAGACTACTATGACAATCCAGATGACACCAACCGTAAAGGGGATGAGTTTGTCCGTCCATCTGTAGTGCTCGGTACTGACGGTGAACCACTTCCTCGGATCGCGGACGGAGATGCCGTTGTCTTCTATAACTTCCGAGGTGACCGACCTCGCGAACTCACGAAAGCCTTTTGCTTGGACGAATTTCCGTTTGAAGCGGAAGGAAAAGACGGCGTCACGCGACAGATGGGTTTTAAACGGAATTGCAAACCTGACGTTAAGTTTGTTACAATGACCGAGTATGAGCAAGGAATGCCGGTTGAAGCAGCTGTCAAAAAACCACCCAAAATGCAGAATACGCTCGGCGCCTATGTAAGCGATGCTGGTCTGACACAATTCCGATGTGCAGAAACTGAGAAATTTCCACATGTTACCTTTTTCTTCAACGACTATCGCGATGAACCGTATCCAGGCGAAGATCGACAGATTATTGCTTCTCCACGCGATGTAACGACCTACGACCAGAAACCCGAAATGTCTGCTCCCGGTGTAACCGCAGAGATGTTGCGTCGGATCGGTTCCGACAAATATGATCTGATTGTGCTAAACTATGCCAACGGCGATATGGTAGGGCATACAGGTTCGCTTCCAGCTGCTATCAAAGCCGTTGAAGCGGTTGACGCGGGTGTCGGGAGAATCGTTGATGCTGTGCTTAAAAAGGACGGCGCACTCATTGTCACCGCTGACCACGGGAACTGTGAACAGATGATTGACCCTGAAACCGGAGGCATCCACACCGCGCACACGACGTATGACGTAGATCTTATTGTTGTTGATAATCAACGTAAGGGGCAACTCCTCCGTGAAGGCAGGCGACTTGCAGACATCGCACCGACAGTGCTCCATCTTCTCGGTTTAGAACAGCCCGCTGAAATGACAGGCGAACCCCTAATTTCTTAAGGGCAAAAGTTAAACATCCCTAACCTACATAGAAGGAACCTAAAATGGATAACTCTCAACAATCCCCTGTTCCAGCGCACCCCAATTTGACAGCTGAACAAGATGCGGAATCCGATGCCAAGAAGGTTACATGGTTTTTCATCGGTTTTCTTGGAAATATACTCGGGGTCCTTATTGCTTCTATCTATGAACCAGCACCACCTGCTTCGCGGCTCCTTGGGAAATCACCTGAAGACGCAGCCTTCTATACGGATAGTTACAAAGCGAAAAGTCGAAGCATTCAACTACGCCAGTCCGTAATTGGTCTCATTATTCCGTTTGTCTTTATGTTCTTATGGATGATTTTTATAGTGGCCATTCTGTAAAATATATACGGTCCGACAGACATGTACACGATTCACAATTTAGGTGCCAGCAAGATAGGTAATTTATGATGAATAAGATTAACTCGGTCTAAGGAGGTTTTAGCATGTCCACACCGATTGACCAGCAAGTTAGCGGGGATTTCAGGCTATTCGCTGGGAGTGCGAATCCGGCATTGGCAAAAGAAATCGCTGCGATTTTAGGTGTTGAACTCGGTAAAATTACAATCGGTCCGTTTCCCAACCTTGAAACTCGTGTTCAGATTGAGGAAAGTATCCGCGGCACCGATATCTATATCGTCCAGCCAACAAGTCAACCTGCCAACGAAAACCTGATGGAACTGCTCATCACGATTGACGCGATGAAGCGGGCATCAGCCCGACAGATTACCGCTATCATTCCGTATTTTGGATATTCCCGTCAAGATCATAAAACAACAGGGCGCGAACCGATTAGCGCGAAACTCGTAGCCGATTTATTGACAACTGCAGGCGCAAGTCGGGTCATGGCTATTGATCTTCACGTTCCACAAATACAAGGCTTTTTTGATATCCCCATGGATCATCTGACTGCCGTGACGACTTTGGTCAATTACTTCCGAGAGAAGCAAGTTGAAGATGGCGTAATTGTCGCGCCTGATGCAGGGCGCGCCAAGTTAGCAGAGAAATACGCCGACATGCTTGGACTGCCGTTAGCTATCATGCACAAACGACGCACCGGTGTCGATGGACAGAGCATTAAATTCGTTGAACTTGTTGGAGATGTCAAAGGTAAAACGCCAATTATTACCGACGATGAAATACAAACGGGCGGGACAATTCGCCAACAAGCCATGGCATTAGCAGAGGCTGGCGCAGCACCCGCTTATGTGAGTATTGCACACCCTATATTGGTCGGTCCGGCGTTGGAGCGTCTTGACCACCCATCAATTCGTGAAGTGGTCACCACCAATACGATTCCGGTACCAGCCGAAAAACAGTTAGATGGAAAAATTAAGGTGCTTTCTATCGCGCCACTCCTCTCGCAAGCCATATTGAGGGTACATCAACACCGATCCGTGAGTCAGGTTTTCCGAGATCAGAAGCTTGATTTTCCTGTCTAATTTGTCGGTTACGCAACTCGTTACTGATAACTAACTCGTATGATGGGCAGGCGGGCGCATGGACAAAAAATTGATACTTTACCTCAGCCATTGTGGTTCGAGCATCGGTGGAGGTGAAAAACAACTCGCTTATCTCGTCACAAATATTGATCGCGCACATTATCATCCCTTTGTTGTCTGTCCAGATGATGGTATTTTCGCCGAATACTTGAGGGATGCTGATATTCCGGTGTTGATTCTTGATCTCCCACCCTGGCGAAAAACAAAATCGTTGATAGCGAGGCACACTGCCGCCAGAAAATTAGCTACACTTGCCGAGACACATAATACGCACCTTGTTCATACCTCTGATTCGTGGTTTAACCCGTATCTGTGGTATCTGAAAAAAAAGTTGAAAATCCCTATTGTTTCACACGCTCGGAATCTTCTTACACCTACGCAGGTCCGAAAGTACAAGTTCGACCGAATGGACAGCATCATCGCTATCTCGGAGCAAAGTAAAATGCCACTGCTCGAAGCCAGGATTGATGCTCGGAAAATTGATGTTATACTGAATTGTGTCGATCTGTCGGTCTTTCAACCGTCTCCTATAACAGCTACCTCGGAAGCGTATATTGTCGGCATCGTCGGGAGAATTGAACCCTTCAAATGCCAAAAAGCCTTTGTTGAGATAGCCGCCAAGGTCGCTGCGCAGTGCAAAAAGGTCAGATTTCATATTATTGGTGCCGCGCTGGATGCGCCTGAACATCGTACTTACGCACAGGATGTCCGTGAGTTAGTTGTTAAGCATCGGTTGCAAGAAATTATTCACTTCGCAGGACACCGTACGGATATGCCGAATGCAATGCAAGAACTTGATCTCCTCGTAACCCTTTCAGCGGGAAGTGTCATTGCGGAGGCAATGGCAGCTGGCAAGCCTGTGATAGGCACACCAATCGGCAGCGCCGCTGATATGATTGTTCACGGTATAACGGGATACATTTTCCCTTCAGAGCCTATAGACGAAATCGCTAACCAAATCATTGAATTTGCTAATGATCCAGCCCGAAGTTTATCTATGGGGCAGCGTGCCAGGAAATACGCCGAGACAGCATTCGGCGTTGAAACGCATGTTCGACAGGTACAAAGCGTGTATGAAAAATTATTAATCGCGGGTTGATATTTTTAACGGATTGGTGTATAATAACAACATCATTTCGCCAGGAGGAATGGAACAATGCTCACGCAAGAACAGTGTGGTTTTTATGAGGAAAACGGTTATATCGGTGTTGAGGCGGTGCTAACGGCAGAAGAAGTCGCTGATCTTCAGCGAGTCACTGATGAATTCGTTGAGAAATCGAGAGAGGTTACCGAACATACTGATATCTTTGATCTGGAACCCGGGCATACTGCCGCGAACCCGCGCGTGCGACGCATCAAAAGTCCAGCACTCTACCATACCGTCTATGACCAAACCTTACGGCACCCTAAAGTACTGGATATAGTAGAGCAACTCATCGGATCCGGCGTTCGATATAATGGGCATAAATTGAATATGAAATATCCAGAATTCGGAAGTCCGGTTGAATGGCATCAGGATTGGGCGTTTTATCCGCACACCAATGACGACCTACTCGCGGTCGGTATCGTGATTGATGATATGACTGTGGAGAACGGCGCGTTGATGATAATTCCCGGTTCTCACAAAGGTCCAACGTTGGATCATCACCAAGACGGTGCCTTTATCGGGGCGGTGACGGATCCTGAGTTTACACCAGAAGGTGCTGTACCTGTTGAGTTGAAGGCAGGTGGGATTACAATCCATCATGTCAGAGCGTTACACGGTTCTGCCCCGAACACTTCTGACAAATCGCGACGCTTACTTCTCTTCCAGTATTGCGCTGTAGATGCTTGGCCCCTAAAAGGCATCCCGGATTGGGATACTTTCAACGACTTGATCATCCGCGGCGAACCGACGAATCAACCGCGTATGATAGCAGCCCCCGTGCGTATGCCTGAGCCTTATGCCGAACTAAAAGGCTCGATCTACGAAGTGCAATCTCTACTTGACAATCCGCTCTACGCCAAGAAGCAGTAGGTTAGACATCGGTCTTCCTATATTTCACCTTCACCCACGAAAAAGAAATGGCGAGGTTTTCATACCTCGCCATACGAAGAACAGAGAAATAATCGATTTAACTGGCGCGTCTCAATCTACACGACCTAAAATTTTTAGTTAGCGACGGTTGCCTTAAAGCGCGGGTCCGCTTCAACAGCCTTAACCAAAGCGTCTGTTGTAACTTTGCCCTTCTCAACTTTCACGACAGCCTTATTCTCATTCATAGAAACACTGACGACTTCAGAAACACCGGTGACTTTGCTGAGTGCATCCTGCACTGCGCTGGTACACCCACCTCACGTCATCCCTGTCACAGCCAGCGTTACTTCTTCAATAACTGTTTCTGCTGCTTGGGTTGGTGTTTCTTTGGTTTCTTCTGCCGTTTGACTTGGTGCTTCTGCTGGTTTCTTTGACGTGTCCGCACAAGCAAAAATAAATAATAGTGCTGCAAAGCAGACAAATAGCATGCTCACGTTTAAATGACGCATAAGCTTATTCCCCTTACTTATTAAGAGCGATTTTCTAATCGCGTCCGTTCAACTAATATGAAAAGGGCGGATAAATCCGCCCTTTCTATACTACTAATTCGCAACCGTTGCCTTGAAGCGTGGATCTGCTTCAACGGCTTTAATCAACGCATCTGTCTTGACTTTACCTTTTTGGATCTTCACCACAGCTGTATTGCTGTCCGAAGAAACACTGACCACCTCAGAGACACCGGTAACATTTTTGAGTGCTTCCTGCACCGTACTGGTACAACTACCTCACGTCATTCCGGTCACGTCAAGTGTTACTTCTTGGATCTGTTCACCGAACAGCCCACAACCGAGTATGAAGGCAAAGGCAACAAAACAAATCAGCGATAGTTTCGCGATATGCATAAGTTAACCTGTTCCTAAAAAACTACGTTTTTCCGTGTATCTTTGTGAAAAGCGATAGTTCTTTAGAGGGGTCCTAACCCCCTGTTACGAACACCGTCGTGTCCTTATCCTGTGTATAATCAGTGTTCTCTGACCACGATAGCCAGAAATTACACACGAACCCCATACCACAAGGAAACGCGTGGTATGGTGGAACCTACAAAGTCAGCCCCGAAAGACTGACGCTTTATCACTTCCGAGTGTCCTCACAGTGTCTGGGTTCGTCTCACTCGTGCTTGAACCCACCTCAGTAGAACCGACGTGGTTTTTGTCGGATGTGCTCGGTTTTTGCACAATACTACTGGATACGGTAGCACGGAATTAAACCGCACAAAATGCCTACATTTACCGTTTTACGTAAAAATAAGAACAAAAACATGGAAAAAGAACTATTTAGGAACTGCTCCTAATGTAATCAATTTTAATTATTGTAACACGGAATTAATTTTTTCGGCAATATATTTTTTTCAAAATCAAAATTATTCCCTAAATGCGCGAAAAATTGCCACCGATATCTTGTCTGTCCAACAGTCTTCGTAATTGTGCATCCTTCAAAAATAGATGCACTGCCGTCCTCTGTTCCGATAGATTTATCGTCGGTGCACATCTAAGAATGTAAAGACTTTTTGGATGCGTTGTAACTGCTTTTGAAACGCAGCAGCCCTCTCAAATTCCAGCACCTCCGACGCTTTATCCCGTTTGGAAACCAGGCTCATCTGCACTTTTTCATAAGCACCATCGAGCAGATTGACGATATCTGTAATCATCTCTCCATAACGTTCGCTCGTAATCAATGCTGCGCAAGGGGCATCGCAGCGTTTCAGGTCATACTGAAAACAGGCGCGAAACCCTGGAATCGGTGTGATTTCTCCTTCACACGTGCGGACCGGAAAAATCCGCTGTAAAACATCAATCGCTTCATCTGTCCATCGCCGACTTGACAACGGTCCGAAGTATCTTGCACCGTCTGGTTGCGTTTCAGACACGCGATCAAGGCGCGGAAAAGCCTCCCCAACGTCTATCCGAATATACCAAGATGTCCGTCCGTACTTTAGAGCGGTGTTATAGGAAGGTTGATATTCTTGGATCAGTCGTGATTCGAGGAAGAGTGCTTCCTGCTCGGAACGACAAATCTGATACCGAACATCTGTTGTCCAACGGATAAGCCGTTTGATCTTGCTTGGGCGTCCTTTTATATTATGGAGATAAGAACGCACCCGTTTCCGTAAGCATTTCGCCTTGCCGATATAGAGGATCGTCCCCGTGGCACCACGGAAAAAGTAGACACCCGGATCCGATGGTACATCGGCTATCATTTCTCGCGTCAGCATCAGTCAATTCACAGAATAATGTTTGTTTCTAATTTATCACACTTACCCAAATAATTCAATCGAAAAGACGTTTCCAGTCAGGGTATACAATTGGCATCAGTCTTGTAAGAGGGGTTCGGAATCCCGATTCTTGTGCTGCATGAGACCTTGACACATTTTTCCTTTTCTGCTAAACTCATGTACTATCAAAGGAGGAAGGCAGATGAAATTGATGTTTTGGATCACTATCGTTGGAAGTTTGTGTATAGTAATGTCTCCGCTTTCTGCCGAGTTATTGGATGATGCGGTTGGCATTTGGCTTTTTGATGAAGGTAAAGGCGGCACCGCTGCGGATACATCAGGCAATGAGAACGATGGCACGATCAGCGGCGCGAAATGGGCGGAAGGTAAATTCGGCGGCGCATTAGAATTTGAACCGCCGCATGTTGTGACCGTTGAAGCCTCGGATAGCCTCAATTTCAAAGATCAGATGAGTATCGCGACCTGGGTTTACATGAATAAAGGTGCTTCTGATACTGCTATTCGACGAAACGGTTCTTATTTGTTGGAGGTTCAATCCGGCGGTGAAAGAGTGCCGGGTGGTTATGTTTTCGGCATCTGGTCAGGCGGTGGGTTTACCGGTGGTGTATGGGGAAAGACCGTCGTTGAACCGGAAAAATGGTATCACATTGTCGGACTTTACAACGGCAGCGAGATGCAGCTTTATGTAGATGGCGCGCTTGAAGCCACCACCAAACAGGACGGTGATATAGATCAAGCAGGCGAACTACTTTTTGGCACCTTCGGCGGCGAGAAGTTCATCGGTAGATTAGACGAAGTCGTTTTCTTTGATCGAGGTATTACAGAGGCTGAGATCGTGGAATTGATGAACGGGGTAGAGGCTGTCCTACCTGTTTCACCGAATGGCTTGCTCACAACAACTTGGGGACGACTCAAGGCGAACGATAGATAACGCGACATTGACGCCACACAATTTTGCTGCGTTATTTGTAGGACTCCCTAAATAAAAGAAACACACTTATGCATGACTGGAAACCGACGCTTGAACAGAAAGCACAATATGAAACTGAAGGCTATTTTGTCCTTCGCAATATTATCTCACCAGAGGTGGCAGCGGAACTTCGCGGCGTAATTCGCAACCACATTATGCTACCTGATCCGGGACAAGTCGCTGATATGGATCCGATGGATCCGATGGACGATTCACCACAAGGCCGGATCGCACGCTATCGCAAACTCAGCAACTTCTGCGTCCAGTCGCCACTGATATGGCACAACGTACATGCCGGTCCCGAAATACTTAATATCGCACGCTATTTCCTCGGTGATGACATTATTATGAAGTACAATAGCTGCTTCCTTAAACCCGCACGCACTGGCAGCGCAACCCCGTGGCATCAAGATAATGGACTCTGGCGTGACGGTGAAACCGAACCTTTCAACTTCTGGATACCCCTTGAACCCGCGACCCGGAAAAATGGATGCATGCAGTTTATCCCCGGTAGCCACAAAACTGAGATCATTGAACACGTCTTGTATCCCGATAGTATACACGGTGAACTACCACGAGAAACTGTTCAGGAGATGATCGGAAAACACGGTGTACATCATATTGAGTTAGGGACCGGAGATGCCGTCATCTGGCACAGCAGTCTTTGGCACTATAGTCCACCCAACAAAACTGAGCAGAGTCGTATTGCTGTCGCAGGTGTCTATACAAATCCAGAAATCATCAAGACCAGTAGACGCTTTTGGCAAAACTTCCGATGGGTGATGAAGGGCGGTGTAGTCTCCCCACAATTCCCACCTGAAAATGTCGAAATGGAAATCGAAAACCCTCAGAAACCAAAGCCATTCCTAACGGCTGAGGATTACTAATCTATGGTATTCAAGAAATTGATAATAAATTATATCACAAACCCGAAACGGAAAACGCCGTTTTCGGATACTATGAGTTTCGTAAATCTTTCAATTTTATTCACTGCTATTATCTTTTTCTCTCCGGCATGCGATAACGCCGACAAAGCTTTACAAGATATAGTTTCTATGGAAGGGACAACCGCGCAATTTCCATTGGGTGAAGGACTCGCTATTGGGACAACAGCACCTGAGTTCTCGTTGCCGGATGCAGATGGAAATATCCATAGTCTCGCAGATTATAGCGGACAAAAGTTGGTCATCGTCTTTTATCGGTTCGGCACGTGAGGTTTCTGTCAAGCGCAACTCGGTGAGTTGCAAACAGGTTATGAAAGCATTAGTGCGCAAGATGCGAAAATAATTGCGATGAGTGCTGATTCACAGGCACTTATAGGTTTAACAAAGCAAAATCTCGAGATAACTTATCTTTTACTCTCGGATGAAAATAGAGCAGCGATTAATGCCTATAATGTTATTGACACAAGTAACATGCGTATCGCACGCCCCGCAACCTATATTATTGATCAGGATGGGCGCATTGCATGGAAGTTCCTTGATGCCAAATTTGACACTCGCGTCAGTTCCGATCAGATTGTGACTGAATTGAAAAAATTGTAGAGCCTACACAACGGTTTCAAAAGTCCCCCTGATAAGGGGGATTTAGGGGGTTAAAAATGATTGATGTCTGTTTTTTTGCTGACGAGGTTTCTAAATCCGATTTTGAGGAAGCTATCAAACTCGGTGTCGAAGCCGGTGCGAATACTGTTGAAATACGTGGTGGTGTGTGGGGAAAACACGTAACCGAAATTGACGATGACGATGTTCAACGCGTTCAAGATGTGTTGAGTGCCTATAATGTTCGCTGTGCCAGTGTCGGATCGCCGTTTGGCAAATGCTCAATTGATGATCCGCAGGAGTATGATCAACACCGAAAACACTTTGACCGGATGGTCACACTCGCACACGCTTTCGATACACAGGTCATCCGTGGGTTCACGTTTTGGAATCCAAATCGCCGTATTAAAGACGCACCGCGTCCGAATATTAACGATTACATGGAACGTATCGTTGAGAAACTTTCGTTGGTTGTTCCGATTGCAGAGAGCGCAGATGTTACGCTCTGCTTTGAAAACGAAAGCGCGTGTCTCGCTGGCACTTGCGAAGAAACACGTGCTGTTATTGATGCCCTCGGAAATAGCACCGCGCTTACCTCATGCTGGGATGTCAATAACGGATTACACTGCGGCGAAAATCCCTTGCCAGATGGATATGCGCATATTAAAGGGCTTATACGGCATGTGCATGTGAAACCGAATCGAGAAAAAAATCTCAATCCGATCGGAGACACAGACTTGCGTTATGAGCAGTTGTTGGAAACGCTTGTTGATGATGGGTTTACTGGTGCAGCGAGCATTGAACATTGGGGACAACCGGAGGATATGTTAGCGGGTGTGAGACAATTACGTGCCGTCATTGACGCTATGTAGACCGCTATAGGTGAAGGAGAGATATAATGCAACTGAAACCAGATGCACCACAATTGACTTGGCAAGGGGCTGTTTCCTTGCAGAAAACCGAAGATTGGATAATGCCGTGGCGCACACCACACCCAGCGCATATCCTATTCCCGAAACCCTTAC
Organism: Candidatus Poribacteria bacterium; assembly: GCA_022394775.1. Lineage (GTDB taxonomy): Bacteria > Poribacteria > WGA-4E > WGA-4E > WGA-3G > WGA-3G. Next base: position 4,233 of record JAGFCB010000164.1, on the reverse strand, counting down.
TTGAACGTTCCGCGATGCCTGCTGGCGTTCGCATCAGTTTTCGGAGTAATACAACACAGGTTTCGGGTAATATTGTCCCGCAGAACGAATGCGGAATACTTGATCTTTGTAGTGATGGGGAATTAATAGAGGCAACTGACCTGAAACAGAAGGATAGTTTCGCTTTTAAAGGCTTGTCCGATAGTGAAAAGTTAATCGAGTTGTGGTTACCGCAATACGGACAGTTTCAGCTCCGCAGCTTAGAGATAGATGATGGCGCAACATTAGCACCATGCGATGATACACGCCCTCGGTGGATTACTTACGGGAGTTCTATCACGCAATGCCGGGCGGCAGCATCGCCAACACAAACATGGCCAGGGGTCGTCGCACGAACCCACGGGTTGAATCTAACCTGCCTCGGTTACGGCGGACAGTGTCATCTCGATGCAATGGTAGCGCGGATGATTCGTGAGTTACCTGCTGATTATATCTCAATGTGTCTCGGTATCAATATCCAAGGGGCATCCAGCTTAGGACCGCGGGCATTTCGTCCGGCAATTATTGGTGCTGTCCAGATTGTCCGGGAGAAACATCCGGATATACCGATCGTGTTGATGTCACCTATTTGTTGCCCACCGAGGGAGGAAAATCCGAACACTGTAGGATTTCATCTCAAAGGGATGCGTGAAGAGGTACAAGCCGCTGCCGAAGCTCTTCAAACACACGGTGATCAGAATGTCCATTACGTTGACGGGTTAAGTGTTTTTGGTCCAGACTTTGTCCATTTGCTCCCAGATGACCTACATCCCGATGCGGAAGGCTACCGAGTCATGGGTAAGAATTTTACAACTGTAGTCGCCGAGAAATTTTTTGTATAAATAACTTAAGGGGTAGGTCCAAGACCTACCCCTACAAACTGGACGCTTTTTGAGGATTACCCTCCTTCTACCTCCACAGCGTTTCCTGTTTCCGCAGAGGCATAAATAGCATCCGTTATTTTCTGAACGACAAGCGCGTTTTCCAAACTCGTTAAAGGCTGCCGATTTTCACGTATACCGGCGGCAAAATCAGTCAGTGGGTCGCTATGTTCTGATTCTGGTGCGTCTCCTAATTCTGAGAGCGATGTTGACGCAACGCCGCTTTCTGTCGTTGTCCGATTATAAGTAACATTTTCCGGTTTGCCATCACCCATCGTCAACTGGAGAGACCCTTCTGTACCGATAATTTCCCAACCTTCGTGCGTGTGCATCGTCATAAACTCACCGCGTTCAACGCTGAGGACGATACCACCCTCACATCGGATGAGCGCAGTGTAGTGTGTTTCGGCATCGGAACCAGAGGCAATATGCGATTGGAACACTTCTGGCACCGTCCACGTCTGGGCAAATACGGTCTGTGGTTTGAGCTGCCATCCTGTAACACCAAGCAGATAGTCGAGGTCATAGCATCCCCAGTTAACGAGAATGCCACCGCCGTTGAGTGCCTTCGTCAGTCGCCAAGCAGGTCGGGGCGTGTCGGGTTCTTTCCCCGCACCTCTAATCGCGCGGCAATATATACTACGGAGTTCACCCAAACCGCCAGTCGTAATAAGCTGTGTCGCAAGCCGGGCAGCTGCGCTGAAACGGTTCCGTGAAGAACAACATCCTGAAATTAAGTCACCACGCGCAGCAATGAGTTGTTCGACCTCGGCAGCGTTCATCCCGATCGGTTTTTCTATCAAGACGTGCTTGCCTCTCTCGAATGCGCGTAAGGCGACCTCTGTCCGATATTGCGTCGGAAACGCGAGGACAACTGCTTCGACCTCATCGTCATCGAGCAGATCAAGGTCGTTGCTATACACTTTGGGTGGGTTGAAACGTTGCACGGCGTTAGTTCTGTTTGCTTCGATCAGGTCTGCAGCGGCAACCAACTCAATATGTGATGCCTCCGATGCGATACTAAGATGTCTGCTTCCAATTACGCCACATCCAATTACACCTACTTTTACGGGTTGCATAATATAATTTAAAGGTCCTTTCTCAAGATGAAGTCTAAACGGTAGGAAGAAACTTGGGGACTAACAACAATTGGACATCCATCCCAAGTTTATTGGGTTATTATGACACAAGGAAAAAATTGAGGTCAAGGAAATTTATAGTAAAATCGAAAAAATAAGTTTACACGCTCAGAAGCACAAATCTTTCGCTGGCGAGGTTTATAACCTCGCCTTCCCGTTAGTGTATAGGTAATTACGGGATCTACTATAAATGGTCAATAGAACACGAAGAACAGTAAGATTTATAGGAAAGATGTTACTTTAGAACGATGCTTTGATTTGTCCCCAGCGGGTTGCGAGTTTGCCTTGCGGTTGGACGGGAAGCTCTTCTGCTTCAAAAACCTGCTTAACTTCACCTGCAGACAGGGCTTTATTGTAGATCATAACCTCGTCAATGATGCCAATAAAACCGCCATCGCTTGCGTGTCCGATCTCGGTTTCTGAACCACCCGTTGACATCGGACCATTGTAGTTTTGCTCTGCCTCCAACTTACCATCGACGTAAAGGAGCATCTCTTTGTCAGCAACGACCCCAACAATATGGTGCCATTTCCCCTTATCAAACGCAGGCACGCCGAAACCGCCGTCTCCTTGCCAACCCGGCTGGACAATAAATTCCATCTCTTGACCCGCATTTCTGCCATCAAACCGCAATGCCCAACCGTTGACATCACGTTGTGCTACGATTGTACCACAGCATCCAGCGACGACACCGTCCACTGGACTATCACTGTCAGCGTTTATCCAAGCCGCAACGCTCATCTCTGTTTCACCAGCGAATTCTAACGAAGCGGTACCGGGAATATGGACCGAATTCGCTCCGCTGAATTCAAGGGCTTTGCCGACTTTACCAGCGACGGATTTCGGTCCGTCCTTAAGCTCTCCATCGTTGTCGCCTAAAACATCCTCAACTTTGCCACCCGCAACAGTGCCTTCATCAAATGACCAGTAACTCACTACGCCGTCAAGTGGCAGCTGCGCGTATGTTAAGGAAACTGATGCAAAAAACCACACAACAAGCAGCGTCGGTATTGATATTTTTTTTAACATGTAATTTTAGCCCCTTATATTTAAATTTGAAAACAGAGGCGGGCAAGAATACACCTTGCCCGCCGCACTTAATATTTAATACTGCTCTTTAACTTTACCCCAAGTCGTGGAGAGTTTGTCCTCCGGTTCAACAGGAGTCAAAAGCATCGCAGAAAGTCCTTTGTCCATCATCATCTGGATATCGTCAGCACCTAAGGCAACACTGAAAATAGCGACTTCGTCAATAATCGCATCGCCGAATCTGCCATCACAACAGGTATCCCTACCGATATAAAGCGGACCATCGTCAGCGTCAAGCGGGTTTTTATCTATCGACATGCTGCTCTCCGCGACGCCATCAATATAAATGTTCCACTCGCCGGTAGCACTGTCAAACGTTGTCGTATAAAGATGCCAATCGGTGATGTCATCGGGACCAACTTCACCGTCGCGCCAACCGCCCGGTTTATTCCAACAACCGCCGTTACAAATCGGCCAGGAAATGTTTTTAGTATCTGCATTCGGATGGATGATATACGCATTCCGTTTTTCAACCATCCACCCGTGCTGATTCCATGTATCTGTCATGCTTTTAACCCAAAGTGAGACAGTAATGGCATCTCTTGAATTGACGTGTGCAGGGACTTCAACATAAGCACCAGCACCATCAAGTTCTAATCCTGAACCAAACACGCCATTAACCCACGTGGGGTTACCTACCAACGTAGCATCAAGAGCACTGTTGGACGAATCTGCGGCAAGATTACCGCTGCCTTCGTCAAAGAGCCAGAGACCCGTTACTGTGTTCATCTCAATCCGTGCAAGCGCGGGAGAAACAGTAAGCAAGCAAATACTCAAAATCAAACTGAGTCCTACGCAAGTTAATTGCCTCATAAATTTCATGGAAATCTCCTAACGTATTTAGTTATTTGTGTTGACACTCCCACACCTAAAGGAGTGGGATTCTTGCTTCTTCACAGATCGCCTCCCTGCCATGCCAACAGATGTTGCTGACGTATTGTGAGGTCTTACATTTGCTCCACAAGCGTTTTCACTCTCGGTAGGTTTCCCTACCGCGAGATTATCTGTTTTCGTCATGATGGTTCCTCTGAGCGTTCTCTATATTTGATAAGATAGCGTCTCGGGCGATGATGTTTACCGCAGCTTGTTCCTCTATGGAATCCGCC
>JAGFCB010000257.1 GCA_022394775.1 Candidatus Poribacteria bacterium | reverse complement strand
TCGTTCTCGCCACGAACAGCGAAGTCAGCAGAGAAGAGCGTGTGTTTGCCGAATTCATACGTCGTACCGAAGCGTGCGGCTAAAGGTAGACTCTCAAGAAGTACGCCGTCCTCTCGGATACCGTTGCTCAATTCGGAAAAATTGATACCGACGGTCACCGAATCACCCCATTTTTCTAATGGGTACGCGAACTGCATGCCCAAATCGACACTCCATAAAAAATTCGTTCTAATCCGTGTGTTATTCTGATAATAGCGTAAGTTTGCACCTGCCGATGCGCTTGGTCCGAATGCAAGTCCGTATCCCAAAAGCACAATCTGAGTGGAGTCAGATGTATCATTGCTCCATCCGTCAAGCCATGTCGCGAAAGAGAGATTCCCCAGATTTCTGTTCGTTAAGCCGAAGGTGTTAGGGTTCGCGGCGACAGAGAACGCCTGTTCGCTGCTCGAAGCACTTCCCGGAAAAGGCATCCCACCCATGTTCACTTCCACACCATCCATAAATCCTAATGAAGATGGATTCCAGAGGAAACCGTTGTTCGCGGATGGACCTGCCGTAAAAGCGCTCCCCATACCCACTGCACGGGCACTCGCACCGACAAAAATATCGCGGTGCGCTATGCTCGAAGCACTTGCACTAACAGATACGACTGCCAAAATCACGCCAGCCAAAACGATCTTTCGTATGATGTGCAGTAGCAACTTTCGTCTGCTACGTCTGAGAAAATTGAATTGCATCGGATACACCCCACTGCTGTTATTTCAAGTTTAATGATATATTTTGCTACACCTCTTAACGTTGAAGTTAGGCAAATGGATACAGGGGAAGTTGTCCGGTTTTCTAAAGGCAGGAAAATTTGATGGGACTAAAGAAATTCAGGAATGTAGGGTGTTGTAGCAAAGAATTGTTGCACGCTATTCTACCGGATGCGTAGCATATCTGAGAACCTGATCCGCATCTGTGAACCGCAAATAGAGTCCCCAAGACCATCCGTTGTCAACCTTTTGGCACAAAACTGTGTTCCATCCCGCTTTCAGTTGACACGGCACTGCATCTGCATCTGCTGTTGCGCCAGCGTTGATACTTTTCCGGTGAATTTCAGTGCTATTTAACCAAACAGCGATCTCGTCATCGCTTCCGATCAACATCACAGCATTGGTCGCTTTCGGTGCATAGACATACACCAACGTGTATCCGACAGTCATGGGGGTCGGATCAAGATTGCTACGCAAATCGAGGAAGCCATCTGCTCTGGTAGTTGCTTCCTGCCAGCGGACGGCTTTGCCATCAATACCGGTGTAGGTTTTCTCCAAGTCTAATTGACCTTCAGAACGCAGTAGTTCATCAATTGTGTCAGTATTTGCTTTGGGAAATGGACCCAAAATCATGTAACGCTTGACATAAGGGGAAGCGTGTAACACCTGATAAGAATCAATACCGATTTTATACCCTGTGGCTTCGGGTGCCTTACCGACGGTGCTAAGCATTATGTGATTTTCACCAGCATTCAAAGGAGCAGTCCCAAATGAAACCAGTGTTCCAGCGATTGACTCAGGAGAATAACAGTCGTAGGGTGTCCCGACAGCGGTATCATTGACGAATAATTGAACGTGTGCGTATGTTTGTCCGCGTGTTAAAACAGCACAGATTTCATAAACGTCTCTGTAAGGAGCCTCAATTGGGACGATGAAGGTTCCCATCTCTCCACCAGTTTCCGATGTGAAAGCGACATGGCTACCCCCTATATCAATACCCGCCGTGCGATAACTTTCTGCCTGAACAACTGCGCCTACTGTCTTAGGCAATAAGTCGATTGCCGATTGGGTGTTTTTTGGTGGTAATGCCCATTGCTTCTCATACCAAAATTGTGGGAGGTGATAGATGTCCCGCGCCTCATTTGTCAGGACGAGATCATTCCCATCAAAGCAGACTGCCTCGCCGTAGAACCTGTGCGATAGAGACCACGGTGTACCTTGAATCATCTGTGTTAAATCACTTGCTGTGTCGTGATATACCCAGAGCGCGTCATAGGTACAAACAGCAAGCCGCGTCCCGTCTTCCGATACACCTGCACCCGTCACGAACTTCGCTCCAGCGAACTCACCAACGCTTTCTAACGTCTGTTTTGTATCGGCTTGTAGGCTGGGGAACCGATAAAGCACCGCACGCTCGCGCTCTTTAGAGACGATATAAGGGATGCCTTCAACAATGAAGAGACCTTCTGCATCCACATTTTCGTTCGGGTACCGATACGGATAGCTCGCAACGACTTCCGCCTCGGTCTCAGTGAAAGGGTTCGGTTCTTCGACGACAACCACTTTCAGATCGAATCGCAATCTGCTGTTATTCCCAATTTCACCAATCCAGAGTTGATCTTTGTCGTCAATACCGAGTGCCTCCCAATCGAAGTTTCCAGAACCTTTTACCGCTATTTCTTGAATCAATTCGCCATTCAGTTTTGTGGCGTAAAGTGATGCAGGGTTGCCAGAATCGTTGAGGGTCCAGTAGACCCCTTCAAACTGCCGACTCGCGACGATGCCAGAACTCTCTCGAATATCGGGATGTGTATATTTGCCGACAGGCTGCCACGGGGGTGTGTCAATAACGTCTGCTGATGCCGCTGTAGCGGTGTAAAGTCCGATGCCGATCGCAAGAGCCAATAGGCGAGATAACAGTTTCATCAAAAAATTCTCCTTTGATGTACATTCTACCGCATTTTTACTGAGAAATCAATAGAAAGCATCGCCGGACAATTCCGAAAAAAATCCAAATTTATTTCATTTTTTTTACTAAAATGCACGTTTTCCACCACAAAATTGTGTCTTTATAAACAGGCAAAATATGTTCCGTGTTTTTAGCAATTTTCAATGTTAAATGGACGTTTCGCGCTTCAGACCTCACGAGGCATACGAGCGGGGTTAGGAGTGTAGGGTTCAGTCCGAATGGCACGATACTTGCAAGTGGAAGTTATGATAGGACGGTTCGTTTGTGGACATCGCAATAGACACCCTCAAGACAACGCTTACCGGACATACGAGCGGGGTTGGTCGTATATTGTTTAGTCCGGATAGCACGCTTGTAAGTGGTGGTTGGAGTTATGACGGTAAGGTTCCATGTGGGATATAGGGACGGAGTCCTTGAAAGCGACACTCACCGCTGATGACTATGGGATCCATAATCTATCGTTCAACCCGGATGGAAAGACGCTTGCAGAGAGTTCAAATAGAACAGCTTTTTTGTGGGATATTGAGACAGGTGTGGTAAAATTGACACTCATTGGTCATAGGTATACGGTTAATAGTGTATCGTTCAGTCCGGATGGAAAGATGGTCGCAAGTCTGAGTCGGGACCGTACAGTACTTCTTTAGGAGTGGACGCAGCAGGCATAAGTCAAGTCAGTCAAATCCGTTCATTATGGAGAATTTCAATGGTAAAAGATGATGTTCAACTCATTCAGAGGATTTTATCAGGTGATGACGCAGCTTTCACTGTGTTAGTCCGAAAACACCAAAAGAGCGTTCACGCCCTTGCGTGGCGGAAGGTCGGCGATTTTCATTGTGCTGAAGAAATTACCCAAGACACCTTCCTCCAAGTCTACAAGAAACTCGCAACGCTCAAAGACCCGCGTCAGTTCTCTGGATGGCTTTATGTGATGACAAATCGAATTTGCAGTAATTGGATGCGAAAAAACAATCCTGCACTTCAGTCATTGGAGATGACACCTATGGAAGATTTAGAAAAATCGGCTTACGCGCGCTATGTATCAGAGCAACGCGAAATAGAATCCACTGAACATCGCCATCAAATCGCCAAAAGACTCCTCGAAAAACTCCCAGAAAGCGAACGCACGGTTATGACGCTTTATTATCTCGGTGAAATGACAACCAGAGAGATTAGCAGATTCTTAGGTGTATCGGTGCACACAATTACAAGTCGGCTGCAACGCGCCGAAAAGCGTTTGCAACAGGACGAAGAACACTTGGTTCAAGAGATGCTCGGGCGTGTCCAATTACCGGATAGTCTTATGGAGAACATCGTGCAGGGTATCGCTGATATGAAACCGATACCCCCTACGACAGGAAAACCGTTATTGCCCTGGGCGGCGCTCGGTGCAGCCGCTATTTTGGTGCTGTTACTGCTCGGAATTAGTAACAAATACCTTGCTCGGTTTCAGAGACCCTACAACTTTGAGGCAGCATCCGAACCGACGATCGAAATTATTGAGGCACCTATTGTTCTTGAAACCGATGCGAAACCGGCAAAGCGAAATCAAATCGGACGGGCGACCACAACCGGGAAAATTAGCAACACCGGCTTACACGGCACTGAAACGGTTTCAACACCGAAAGCACCGTTGCATCCAGAGGCGACTGATCCATGGATGCCTGATCCGGCATTGCGGGACGCGATACGCGAGGAACTCGCACTTCCCGCAGTCGTGCCTTTGACGAAGGAGACGCTGCTCCAGCTGCGCCACCTACATACCGGCGGAAAAGGTATTACGGATTTAAAGGGGCTGGAATTCGCACATAATTTGGTGAATTTACATTTGGGGAACGCCGGTAATTACATTACTGACCTAAGTCCGCTCGCGACGCTCATCTCCCTGACCTATCTCAATGTAGGTGGTAATCAAGTCGTAGATCTCAAACCTCTCACGAATCTAACGCATCTCACTGGGTTAAGCCTCTGGAATAACCAAGTAACCGACATATCTCCCCTCAGCTCGCTGACTGCCCTTACCTACCTGAATTTGGCTGACAATTATGTGACCGATCTCCGTCCGCTGGCGAACTTGACGCAACTTGAAAGTTTAGATCTCTGGGGACTCTCCCCAGATGCGCCTAATCTTGATCTCCATCCGCTGGCGGGGCTTATCAACTTAGAGAAACTCTCTCTCGGAAGGAATAGGATTGCGGATGTCCATCTATTAGCAGGATTGAGGAATCTTCGCACCTTGAAGCTGGCACACAACGACATTTCGGACATCCGACCGCTGGCAGCACTAACCAACTTAGAGGAACTCTCTCTGCAGTGGAACAAGATTGCGGATATCTATCTATTAGGGGAGCTGAAGAGCCTTCGCACCTTGAATCTGTCGTATAACGACATTTCGCATATCCCCCCGTTGGCGAACTTGACGCAACTGCGGACATTATGGATCAAGGAGAACCCGCTAACAGATTTCACGCGACTCTCCGAACTGAATCTAACAGACCTGAAATACGATGCTATCTCGGATCCAGCAGCACCGACACAAGCTTCCGTAGCGTGGATACCTGATCCCGCATTACGGGCCGCTATTCGTGGTGAACTCGGACTCTTACCAGGTGTCCCGTTGACAAAAGAAAAAATGTTAAGATTGGAATATCTCTATGCAGAGCGCAAGGATATCCACGACATCACCGGCTTAGGGTTCGCAACGCATCTCAGAGAACTACATCTGAATAAAAATCCAATAACGGATTTACAACCGCTGGTGAACTTAACAAAACTTGAAGTCCTACATCTCCGCGATATCGCTCCAACTGCAACCACACTAAACCTTGACATCTATCCGTTGCAGAATCTAATCAACTTAAAGAAACTCACGCTGCAAAGAAACGGCATTTCGGACATAAGTCCGCTTTCGCGGTTAACCCAACTCCAGACCTTAGAGATTGAGGGAAATCCAATAACAGACTTAAGCCCACTCTTTGGATTGAATCTTAGAGAACTGGACGTGAGTAATAGTCCGCTAATAGACCTGCGTCAGTTAGCGAACCTCACCAGTTTAGAATATCTCTGTCTCGAAAAGAGTCAGATTTCGGATATAAGTCCACTGGCGGGACTCAATAGACTTCGTATCTTGGATATTCGATATAACGTCATTGAAAACATCCAACCGCTTACTGGGTTGGTTACATTGCGGCGATTGTGGATCCAAGGGAATCCGATCGTAGACTTCAGTCCACTCGCCGGATTGCCACTCACGGACTTCCGCCACGATCAGGTCTCTGACCGCTGAAAGGAACACGCGTATGGAACCCCGATTTACACGCGGCGAGTATTGGCTACTTGAAATCGCCGTCGAGCATGAATGGAGTATCTCTGGTCTCATTGATAACGAACTGGAGTTACACCTCAATAAACAAAGGCATGGGCTAACGCGAGCATCATTGCTTGAGAGTCTCTATCGACTTCTCTCTTCGGGACTGATTTATGCCAAAAGTGAGGTTGATGGCTTTATTTCAACTTATGAACAAATCGAATGTGCCCTGAATGAACCTCCCGGGGGGATTTTCCCCGCAGGTGTGGAAAAATATACATCCTATGGGCTGACGGCGGAAGGCGGTGCGCAATGGGAAGCCTTCGCCGCCCCAGACTGGCAAAGCTACATAAAAGTGGGTTCTCAAGTGCCAGATGGCAGTGAATGTGGAATGTGGGAAGTGATTTGTGCGGATAAAGGTCAACTCGAAAGTCACTTTAAATCTATATATTTTCATTGCCCAATCGAGATGTCTTTAGCGTCGGTTGAGTGGAATTATATTGCACCGTGGCAGGCGACGTACTGGAAACAACTTGAAGGGGCATATAGCGTCCGATTTCAGGCTCGAGATAAGAACGAGGAGAAGGCTGAACCGTCTCCGCCGCCGAGTCTGGAATACTTTTATGACGCGTGGTGTGCTTGGCGATAGAAAATCCGAAACTTATTTTTTTTATTCCTGCGAACCGATGTTACTAACTGTGATTCCCCTTGAGCGAATAAATCATCAAACAACTCTTGAAGGGCATACCCATCATCGCCAAACAGTTTACCAAAGGACTTACCAATGTATAGGAAAACAAAGATCATGACAAAACACATCCACAGTCTCCTTTTAGGACTTTCTATAGATGGGTCGGATTGGAGACAAAAAACATGAAGCAACTTCTTCAAAACACACTTTTTGGGTTCGTTATTTCATTGATACTATCCACCGCTTTTGTAGCGAACGCTGACACCCCCCAAACTGCGACCTCTCAGGTTTCCTATGGGTATTATTACCACCACTTAGATGATCGTATTGCAAAGTATTACCGTTTTTTACCTGATCCCGCCCCTGACGGACTCCATTACCATGCCCGGATAATAGCCACCGCAAATGTGGATGGCACACCGGAAAAAGAGACCGTTGTGCTAATCGTTGTTGAGACCAAACCTCGCACACTCTTCAGCAGGGACACAGACTTCGGCAACCGGAGCCACGCGTTTCTCCTCATTGCTAACACTAAAGGCGCGAAGATCGAGAAAAAGGCGTTCTTCAAACTTTTTGATACAGGTACGCATCCGTTGGAGGTCCCAGGAGCAAACGTTATTGAACTTCACAGTCCACCCTCAGGTTTCGAGCAACCGACAGAGGTCTTCTTTAGACTCGTGGATGTGTCAGACGATGGGACTTTGGATATTTGGGTGGAATCTGTACACGGGGTGGCACTCATCTCTTTTGAGGACGACGCGTTCAAAGAAGTCTTCAGCAAATACACCGTTAGCAGAGAGAAACTCACAGACGCTTTTGATGTTGAGTATATAGGGTACGACTGGCCCTTTGGTCGTGATGGTCAAAAGTATCACCGTTTTTTGGGGAACCCGCAACCCGAAGGTTTCTCTTTCGCTTACAGTACCCGGTTGAAAGCCATCGCAAATATTGATGACACCCCCGAAAAAGAGACGATTGTGCTCATGGTGGGTCAAACAAGCCAAGGAGGGGCAGACTGGGGGCAATGGAACCAAGCGTTTCTCCTTATTGCTGAGGCGGACACCGAGATAGACGCACTTCCGAAGAAAAAAGAGTTATTCAAACTTTTTGCTTCGTGGACTTATCCGTGGGATCCCCCCACCAAAACCGTTGAATTTCAAAGATCACCCCCCGTCTTCCCCGGTCCCTTAAAGGGCGGTGGGCCTTGGAATTTCCAATATGCCTCTTTTGATCTTGTGGATTTGACGGGCGATGGTATTTTAGATATCTGGGTTGAACAAGCCGAAGGTGTCGCTGTGATTTCTTTCCAGGGTGGTGAATTCAAGGGAGTCTGCAGCGGCTATAGTTCTCCCAGAAGTGAAGACCCCATAGAATATATTGACCTTGATAATGATGGCATCTATGAAATCAAGATTCCTGATTGCATATCTTCTATCAGTGGTGTCCCTGGCGCGGCATATCCGCAATGGATGAGCCTCTACAAGTGGGATGGGAACACATACGTCTTGAATAATGAAAGATTCTATGCCAACAATGACGAGTTCCTCATTGGGTTATTGAACCTTTATAATCATGTGTTGATTCGATATGGAAGATTCGACGAATACAGTTTCTGCATCGGATTGGTCTTCTACTATCGTGGCAACATACCAATGGCGCGGAAGTATCTACAGTGGGTCGCCAACTATGCAGAAAAACAACATTACGTTCAAACCGCAAAATCCATTTTGAAAGAACTGCCACGCCAGTGAGAAGCAGACCTACCGTGTCTGACAGCAGACCGGTCAAATCGGAGACAAAAACATGAAAAAACATCTTCAAACCACACTTTTAGGGCTTTTTATTTCCCTGATACTCAGTTGTCTTGCTGTGAATGCGGATACCTCTAAAACAACGACTTCTGAGGTTAAGTATCAACGGTATCCTGAGGGTCAAAAGTATCACAGGTTTTTGCTTTCACCCACACCGGAAGAACTCATTTACGTCACACGGATGAAAGCTGATGCGAATATTGATGACACCCCCGAAAAAGAGACGATTGTGCTAATCCTTGTTTATATGAGGGCTCGCCCACGCTACAAGGGTTGGAGAACATACGGCGACAGTTGGATACAAGCGTTTCTCTTCATTGCTGAGGCTGACACTAAGGCGAAGTTACCAAAGAAAAAGGACGCTTTCAAATTCTTTGATGCCGGCGAGCCTGCATTGGATGTCCCAGCAGCGAAAGCCATTGAACTTCAGAACCCACCCTTCGTCTTCACCGAACCCCCGGAAGATGCTCTTAAGTCTCGCGATCTCTCCTTTAGACTCGCGAATTTGACCGGCGATGGCATTTTAGATGTATGGATTGATTCCGTCTACGGTGTCGCTGTAGTTTCGTTTCAGAACGGTGAGTTCAAAGAAATCTTCAGCAGCTACACTATTCCTACCGATCAGGAAGCGGAATACGTTGATTTGGATGACAATGGCAGCTGTGAAATCAAGATGCCATATAGCATACAGATCGAGGGGATTCCTGGCGCACCCTATCTGCCGTGGATGAGCCTCTACGAATGGGATGGTACCACCTACACCTTAAATAACGAAAAATTCTATGCCGAGAATAACGATTACCTCATTCGGTTATTGGGCCAGTATAATTATCAACTGCTGCGACACGGAGAAATTATCAATCTCCTGGAACCATATAAGTTCTACTTAGGGTTGGTATACTACTATCGGAGCGGCGTAAAACCGGGCGGGCTACAGTGGGTCGTCGAACATGGGAGGAACGAAAATTACATTCAAGCCGCTAAATCCATCTTGGGAAAATTTCCACCCGAACAAAAATGAAAACGGTCTGTTATCAGATGAAAAACAGAAGCACCCAATCGGAGGCAAACATCCTATCTGCGTAAGTCTTATCCAATTTTTTTATAGTAAATTTGAAAAATAAATACGCACTTTCGGTTTCCCCGGTGCGGTTTCCTAACCGCACTATAACCGTCTCGGTCACCAGGTCCGGTAGGTTCGGTTTTGCGGTATACTCGCTCAAATGCGACCTGCATTCCAACCGAACTGGATTTTGTGCAGAAAACTTGAATACTTCAGAACCTTCTTTAGTCCCGTAGGGACGATATGTTTATGGAAACGCGTTCGCCCCGGATCTCAGCCCTGTAAGGGCGGCATGTTTATAATAACTGTTCTAAAATATCGTGAAGATCCCTAAATTGATACCTATGGTGTGGTTTCCTATTGCGGGTCCAAGGAAATCCGATAACGGATTTTACACCACTCGTTGGATTGAACCTTATAGATCCGAAATAGAAGGTAACGGACCAACGAGCATGGTATACGAAATGGTTGCTTATTCAGCTAAAACGCTTGGAAAATGAACATTAACCTCGTGATGGTTACGTACACATTTAGCGGATAACGCAAATAGGAGACCTATATAAAATATGAAAAAGTTTAATTTCTGTATTCTTATCCTTTTAGCGATTGGCTGTCTATTTTACGCTGGGGCAGAAGAGCCGCATTGGATGCCGGATCCCAATTTACGTGCTGTTGTTGAAGATATACTCCGAGAAGAGATCGGATTACCGGAAGATATACCCTGGCAGAAAGAACATATAGGGTTCTTGGTGAGTATTGTTGCGGAGAACAGAGGTATCCGTTCTCTGCGGGGTTTAGAGTTTGCGATAAATTTAGAGGAGCTTGATGTCTATAGAAATCAGATAGAGGACATTCGTCCGCTCTCAAACTTGCCGAAACTCAACCGACTCGTTATCTGGCATAATCAAGTCTCGGATCTATCGCCATTGGCATCTATCACAACCCTGACGGATCTAAACATATCTGATAATCCAATAAGCGACCTACGTCCACTATCAAAACTCATAGGACTCCAGGTAATAAAGGCTGTGACTTGTCAGATTACGGATGTGAACCCGCTTTCAGGGTTGATAAACCTCAAAGCGTTACATCTGATGAGTAATTCCATCACAGATGTCAGTCCATTAGCCAACCTGACACAACTCGAAGTATTAGATATACGCGATAACCCTATCGGCGATTTTACCGCACTGCACCATTTGAACATTACCGAATACCTTTATGACATAGTTTATATTTGTGATCAGACTGTTGACTTCTCCGCACCGTTGATTGAAGAACGGGTAACAACACGGACATATCCGTCTATATATCAAGCAGGGAATCCTGTAATAGGTATAGACGGCTTAACTTCCGCGGACTTTTACTCTAATCCAACAGAATTACTGACAAAAGATAAATACATTATCATTCATGACCTGCATTTTAGTGATTTTGTGCCTTATGAACATGCTTTCATAAGATATCGAGTAACAGAGGATCAACCGTTCCTCGGATTATCAACACTGATAGGTGTCGATGATATGGAATTGGCAAAAGCAACTCATCAACGCAGGCTCACCCTCAACCCAAATTATGTATTTATATCGGGGTATAATTTCTATGCGGACGCATTGGAAAATTTTCCTGACGATCCTGATTTCTGGCTTCAAGGTGATATAACAGGTAATTTAATTCCGTATGACAACGATTTTTATCTTAATGTCTTAAACCCAGATGTTCAAAAATTGATTATCACAAAAGCTGTCAATTACGCCAAATGCGGATTATTTGATGGTTTTTTTGTTGATATATTTACATCATTTACCGATAAAAGGAACGGGCGTATAGACCGTAATCAAATTTCAGTTGAAATGGGCGCAGAAATCATGGATGCACTTGTCCATATATTTCATGAAATTCGGAAGCAAGTGCCGGAAGATTTTCTTATCCTCGTCAATGGTGGAATTGGCGCAGGCAAACTCAACAGATTTACGGAATACATCAACGGCAGCCAAATGGAGCTTGTGAGAGAACCAAATCAAAAATATGACTACGCTTACCTTATTGAGGTAGAAAGTTTATTGTTATGGAATGAAGGAAATCTACGGTATCCACAAATTAATTGTATAGAAGGGTTTGGTCTTGAAACACAACCACCAGATAGCCTAGAGAACAGGCGTTGGATGCGGGTCATTACCACCTTGAGTTTGACACATTCCAATGGGTATGTCCTCTACAATACAGGCGGTTTTTATACTGGCAAGACGGACCACGAACACATCTGGTACGACTTCTGGGATGCCGATCTAGGGCACCCTGTTGGTGATGCCGAAACAAAGGGACAGCTTTACGATAACCAAGAAGGCGTATTCATCCGAGAGTTCACCAACGGCTGGGCGGTCTATAATCGTTCTGGTAAGGCACAAGAGATCGAGTTGCCGCAGGAGGTCTCTGGCTGGTCGAGCGGTGTAAAAGATAAACGCCGGCATACATTGGCAGATTTGGACGGAGAAATCTATTTGAAGGCGGAAACTCCTACTGCGGATGTCAACGGCGATGGTGTTGTGAATATTCAGGATTTAGTGATTGTAGCAAACGCGCTTGGCAAAGCGGAACCTGACCTCAACGGTGATGGTGTTGTGAATATTCAGGATTTAGTGATTGTCGCAAATGCATTTTAAGGAGTCGATTGATGAAACCACAAACATTTCGTAAATTTTTATGGATTTGTTTACTATCGGTATCGGTATCGGTTGTCGGATACGCGCAGGAGGCACCCGATACGTGGATGCCTGATCCGGCGTTGCGTGAAGCAGTTCGAGAAGCACTTGAGCTGTCAGCCGAAGTGCCTTTGACGAAAGACCTTATGCGAGAATTGGATATATTCATAGCGGAAGGCAGAGGGATTTCTGACCTCACGGGCTTGGAGTTTGCTATAAATCTTAGAGAAGCAAATCTGGGTGATAATTCAATAACAGACTTACGTCCGCTGGGGAATCTCATCCATTTAGAGGAACTCGGTTTGCCTGAGAATAGGATTTCGGATATAAGTCCGCTGGCAGGGTTACCGAATCTTGTGCACCTGATTATTTCACTCAACCCTATTTCAGACCTCAGTCCGCTGGCGGGATTACCGAAATTTAGGAAGTTGAAGGCTCGTCAGATTTGGACAACAGATTTTAGTTCACTGGAAGGATTGGGTATTGAGATACATCGCGATGAAATCTGTGAAATTGTGCCCTTTCTGCTACCTGTTAGGGAACGGATTCAGAACAGAACCTTCCCGTCACAAACATTTGATTTCCACGATCTTGGACACAAAACAAACCCTACAAGATGGCTGAATCGGTGGGACGACCCCGATATATTTTATGATGTCGTTGCCAAATACGATATGCATCATTACTCGACGCGTTTCGGTTTGAGATGGAATCTGACGCCGACAGAGATTACTGTAGGTTTATCAACGCGGCTTGCTGGAGATCTTGAAGAGGTTCTTGAAGAATGGAAAAAATACACTGATAAGAATCCGAATATGTTATTTATCCCTGCGATCCTGCTTTATGGTTACGGCTTTGATGAAATACCTCAAGATTCTGATGTTTGGCTGAGAGATGCCAGTGGACAAATCATCGAAAGAGAGGGGTTGCCACCAGATTACGATCCACAATGGGTGCTTGACATCCTAAACCCAGAATGTCAACAACTCATCATAGATCGTGTTGTGGCTGTTGCGGACTGTGGATTCTTTGATGGTGTTCTGTTTGATGACTGGGCCGAAAAACATATGTACTACTACTATAAGTATTTTAACATTAGTGATGAAGTTGTTATAGAGGCTTACATATCAATCCTAAAAGGCATACGGGCACGCGTCCGAGATGACTTCCTTATACTCGTCAATAGAAACCGGAGAAAATCGCCACGATATGCGGAATGGATCAACGGTAGCTATATGGAAACAATCCCATATCTTCAAAATGGCTATTCTTATAAAAGACTCAAAGAAATCGAAGAAGCACTCCTCTGGAATGAGAAGCATCTTCGTGAACCAAGAATCAATGTAGTAGAAGGACAAAATATAGATGAACCTATTGATAGTCCTGATAACCTCCGCATCATGCGGATCTTTACAACACTATCTCTGACACACTCCGATGGTTATAGTTCATTTGAAGCACCAAGAATCTGGCACGATTTTTATGATGCCGATCTCGGTTATCCCATTGAGGAGAAGGGACAACGCTGTGACGGTTGTGACGGATTCTTTATCCGTGAGTTTACTAACGGCTGGGCAGTCTATAACCGCAGTGGGCAGCCACAAAAGATCCAACTCCCTACACAAGTCACCGGTGTAGAAAGTGGTATCACAAGCACAACACACATCGTCCCGGATTTAGATGGCGAGATGTATCTGAAACAGGAACCTGGCACCAGTGTCAATGGCACCGTCAAAGTGTTAGACATAGAACTTGTGATAGAGGATCTATCAGAATGGATGCCGGACACTGCATTGCAGGCAGTTGTTCGGGAGACACTTGAGGAACTCGGGCTACCCGCATCAGCACCGTTGACGAAAGAGAAGATGCTACAATTGACTTATCTGAAAGCAAATAACAGAGGCATTGTTGATATAACAGGGTTAGAATTTGCGCTGTCCCTAAAAGAATTACTCCTTGGGGGTAGAAATCATATCACAGACCTTAGCCCTCTCACAAACTTAACACATCTCGTCGAATTACATATCTGGCATCGTGAGGTAGCGGATATGCCTCCGGTTACAAATCTGGATATAAGTCCGATATCAGGGCTTATCAATTTAGAAGGACTCTCTCTTGAATATAATGGAATTTCAGATATAAGTCAGCTGGCAGAACTAAAAAATCTTAAATTTTTGGGACTTTCAGAGAACACTATTGAGGACATCAGTCCACTTGCAGGACTGAAAAAACTCCAGCATTTGAATCTTTCAGACAACGCCATTGAAGACCTCAGTCCGCTTGCGGAGCTTACGAATTTAGAAGAGTTGTGGATTGAGAACAATCCAGCAACCGATTTCAGTCCGCTTGCTGGATTGAATCTTAGGGATTTTCGGTCCGATGTAGATGTGAACGATGATGGCGTTGTGAATATTCTGGATTTAGTGATAGTAGCGAATGCGCTTGGTAAAGCGGCACCTGACCTCAACGGTGATGGTGTTGTGAATATTCAAGATTTGGTGGTTGTCGCCAATGCATTTTAAGGAAGGAGATTCTTCTATGATGATAAGAAAGATCTTTTGTAAATCGTTGGGGTTTCAGTTGTTGCTTTTATCCGTTTTGGGGATGTTTGTCTATAATGTTTCCCTCTATGCTGAAAATGCAGAAGACTGGATGCTGGATCCTGCGCTCCGCAAGGCTGTCCGTGAAGAACTTAAACTACCAGTAGACGCACCCTTGACAAAAGCAAAAATGCGACAACTAACGAGATTACATGCGATAGAAAAAGGCATTGCGAACATCCAGGGGTTAGAATTTGCGGTGAACCTAACAGCACTTGATTTAGCCGGTAACCCCATAAAGGACATCAGTCCACTTCAGGGTCTAATGAACCTGACGCACCTCGGTCTGGGTGGCACCAACATCTCAGATTCAGATTTATCGCCACTCTCCACACTGACAGACCTCGTAGCTCTGGATTTAGGGGGTAACCGAATCTCAGATTTATCGCCGCTTTCCGCCCTGACAGAACTGACAAAGTTGGATTTACAAGACAACCAGATCTCAGATTTATTGCCACTCTCTGCCCTGATAAACCTCAGAGATATAAACTTGAGAAATAATCCACTCAGCGATTTACGTCCACTTTCAAATTTCACGAATTTAGAAGAGTTAGAGCTCGCTTATTGTAGAGTTTCCGATGTGTCTCCGCTTGCGGGACTTGTGAATCTTCGGGTATTAAAGCTGCACCACAATTTGACGAGAGATTTCACACCGCTTTTAGGACTCAAGAATCT
>JAGFCB010000115.1 GCA_022394775.1 Candidatus Poribacteria bacterium | reverse complement strand
ATAATTGAAGTAAGGTTGTAGTTCGGCATCCCGTTTGAACGGACAATTACCTCGTCTTCGAGCGTAGCGGGATCAATGTTGCGTGAACCGAGGATAAGGTCGTCAACACGTATCGGTGTATCAGGCATCTTTATGCGGACGGTTGGCTTTCTACCTTCAGCGACAAAGCGGTCTACAATTTCCTGTTTGAGGTGTCGGCACCTTCCATCGTAGGAGCGGGTTTGTTTGTCAGCACGAGCTTGCTCACGAATTTCCTCAAGTTCTTCAGGCGTACAGTAGCAGTGGTATGCGTTGCCACTTTCAAGCAACCGTGTAACGTGAGCGTCGTAGATAGGTTTACGTTCGGACTGCACATAAGGTCCGTGGGGTCCGCCTTTATCACCGCCTTCGTCCCACTCTAATCCTAACCACTGCAGTGCGGTATAGATTTCATGCATGGACGCATCGGTAGAACGGGCTGTATCTGTATCATCGATTCGGAGGATAAATTTGCCGTTGTGGTGTTTCGCGAACAGCCAATTGAACAGTGCTGTACGCGCACCTCCGATATGTAAGAAACCGGTCGGCGAAGGTGCCATTCGGACGCGGACAGTCTCTGGTGCTGCGGCACAACCGAGTGTGTCTGCTACTTTTTTCATTTCTGACCTTTCTGAATCTTTGCCCAAGTGTCCCTAAGCGGCACGGTACGATTGAACACCAATTTCTCTGGCGTAGTATCTGAATCGACGCAAAAATAACCTGTCCGCAGGAACTGGTACCGACTTTCGGAAGGTGCGTCAACGAGGCTCGGTTCAACTTTGCAATTGTTTAAAATCTCTAAGGAATTCGGATTAAGGAACTGGACCCAGTTTTCGCCTTCCGCTGCACTTTCAGGTTCGCGTTCTGTAAACAGTGCCTCGTAGAGTCGCACCTCAGCGTCAACGGCGTGTTCAGCAGAAACCCAATGCAATGTGCCTCTAACTCTGCGTCCGTCTTCGGACCAACCCCCACGCGTATCTGGATCATAGGTACAGTAAATCTCAACGACTTCGCCTGTGTTTTCATCTTTAACGACTCGTTCGCACTGGATATAGTAAGCGTGTTTCAGTCGGACTTCCTGACCCGGTGCCAATCTAAAAAATTTCCGGGGTGGATCTTCCATAAAATCTTCGCGTTCGATGTAAATTTCTCGTGAAAACGGAACTTTTCGCGTACCAGCATCCTCATCTTCAGGGTTGTTTTCGGCATTAAACATCTCGACCTGACCCTCTGGGTAGTTATCGATAATAACCTTAACCGGATCGAGAACAGCCATAACGCGTGGGGCGCGGCGGTTCAGATCATCCCGGAGCGAGTACTCCAGCTGCCCCATTTCAATGAGGTTATCAGCCTTTGAAACACCGATACGGTTGCAAAAATCGCGGATAGCCTCAGGTGTGTACCCGCGTCGGCGCATCCCTGCAAGGGTGGGCATTCTTGGATCATCCCAGCCGCTGACATGCCCGTTTTCTACCAAGACTCGAAGTTTCCGTTTGCCGAGTACAGTGTAGGTGAGATTCAACCGTGCGAATTCAATTTGCCGGGGTCGATAGATTTCCAACTCTTCTAAAAACCAGTCGTAAAGTGGACGGTGATCTTCAAAATGGACATCACATAACGAATGCGTTATCCCCTCAATCGAATCGGATTGTCCATGCGTGAAATCGTAAGTTGGATAGAGGCACCATTTGTCGCCGTGGCGATGATGGTGTGCCCGCAAGATACGATACATCACAGGATCTCGCATATTTAAATTTGGGCTTGACATATCAATTTTTGCGCGAAGTGTACGGGAACCGTCTGGAAACTCACCGTTACGCATCCCTTGGAACAAGGTCAGATTTTCTTCAACCGATCGGTCTCGATAAGGGCTGTTTGTCCCGGGTTCGACTAAGGAGCCACGATAAGTACGCATTTCGCCTGGTGTCAGATCACAGACGAAAGCCTTTCCTTTTTCTATAAGTTTAACTGCGTACCCATAGAGCGTCTCAAAATAGTCAGAAGCGTGGTATTCTCGATCTTTCCAATCGAAACCAAGCCAGTGGACATCGCGCTTGATCGCTTCTACGTACTCACTCTCTTCTGTGATGGGGTTGCTATCGTCAAATCTTAGATTGTAAAGTCCATCATAATCTTCGGCAGTACCGAAACTGATACAGATAGCCTTGGCGTGTCCGATATGGAGATAGCCGCTGGGTTCTGGAGGGAACCGGGTATGCACTCTACCTTCGTATCTGTTTGTCTTGAGGTCTTTCTCTATCTCTTGACGAATAAAGTTTGTATCGGGGGCGTTGTTGACATCTTCGTTTAAATTTGGATCTGAATGCTTCATATTTTATTTTACCGATCAATATATCTGTCTGGGCGTATTACAGAGATTGCCGTTCTTGGTAAGCGGTATGTCTAAAGATGTTGGAACATCTATATCCGATAATATATTATACCTGAAAAACGCGGTAAAGTCAAAATTTCATTGTTACCCTAAGAGACTCAGCCATCGGTTGCGAGAATAAAGAGAAATGCTCTCTGTTTATCACTGCACTAAAATAGACCACTATTGCGTAAAAAATGGGCAGACACACCTTGCACAAAGGGCTTTCCGGACATATTGCAATACGTATGATTGCCGAGGTGGGCAGCGAATGACAATTATTGTAAGATACCATACAATTTATGCTTATTGGCAATGGAGAAGGGTGCTACAAACGGGTTCAACTGTAGTTTATTAGAAAAGATGAAGGTAAATCCGTTTTCTGTTCACTAAGTGTGTACCTATATCTTCGGGGTATCTACCGAGTCGTTTTGATGTAAGCACTGCATTTCTGAGTGCTTTGGCACGAAATTTGCTATATGCTATAAGAAATAACGGTATTTTTATTTTTTTTCAAAAAAGTGTAACTATTTTCTTAAAGTATCCGTTTACACGTAGTGATAGTAAAAGTATTAATTTCAGAAAGGGGTAAAACCATGAAAACCACTGAGATCCGCAGGAATCGTCTATCCTTATATGAAACGGCTTTATGTCTTGCTATAGCAAAAGCGCGTCAAGATGAATTTCGCTGGGAACGTTTCATTGATAATTTATCTCAGATTTGTGATACGCTCGCTTACGAGGTCGCTTCTAAAGACAGTGCCCCTTCTAAGCGGTCAAGTTCTTAATTAATTTTGTACCACAGTTAGAGTGATTCTTGGAGTTTTGGATGATTTTTAAAAATTTTAACGAGGGAGCGGACTAACTTTTCGGGATCATGGCGGATCACGTTCATTTCGACACCGCCTTCAGTTACAACCATCCCGCAAATGAGGTCCGCTTCGATAACATTCACACCGTCCTCTTCAAGCGATTCCCGCTTACGGTTATACGAAACCTGTACCTTCCCCGCATCCGCAACCTGCATTGTTTCTGCTGATAGTAAAGAAATATGTTTCGCCAAATTAAGTACGTCCATCGGATGCGCAGTATTCCCATAAAGCATTGAGAGCCCTTCCTCCGAGAGTGAACGGATTCGAGTTAATTGTGCGACCAATTCTTGACGTACGTATTCTTGAATAATCTCTGTCGGGGCAGGCTGGTTGTTGACAAGAACGTAATCAAGTGCAATTTTAGCGTGATCCAGTACGGCGTTAACGTGGTCGGTCACGGCATACCCATCAGTCTCGCCTGGCTGTGTCATCACATTGCAGACATAAATTTTCATCGCAGGCGACTGTTGTATCGCTTCGACAATCCCTGTGATAACGAGGTTCGGCATGATGCTAGTATATAGACTTCCGGGTCCGATAATAATAACATCGGCATTAAGGAGTGCGTCCGTGGCACCTTTATGCGCTTGGCATTCATAAGAGTCATCAGTTGGGTGATGTATTTTCCCGTTTTCGCGGGGTTCAAAAAAGACCCGTTTGATAGGTTCCCGATTCTCTCTGATAGGAATCGTTGATTCCCCGCGGACGATCTCGCCGTCAGCGAGTTCTGCACAAAGTGTTGTGTAATCCAAAGTAACAGGGATGATTCTGCCTCGGACAGCGAGGAGGCGCGAAGCGGCTTGAATTGCCTTCGGGAAGTTGCCTTTCAGCTCAGTCAACGCTGTTAACAGGATATTCCCCACGGTATGTCCCCCGAGTTCACCGTTGCTTGAAAAACGATATTCAAAAAGCCCTGCGAGCTCATCAGCATCGGATAAGGTAAACAAAAGCCTTCGGATGTCGCCGGGCGGTAGCATATCAAACTCTTCAACGAGTCGTCCTGAGCTTCCACCATCATCTGAAACGGTAACGATCGCTGCGAGACTATCTAAATCAATAATATTGTCTTTACCTATCTCCAAATCAGCATAACGTTTAATACCGCTGAGCAGAGCAGATAAACCACTTCCGCCTCCGATGCAGGCAAGTTTCAAAGTCATAATTTCTCCAAGCTAACCGCGGATCTTTTTAGAGTCAGGACTTACGCAGTGCCCTTTGCTGGCGAGGTTTCAAACCTCGCCAGCGGCGTGCGGACCGTAGGACCTCATCAGCAAATTGCGTAAATCCTAATAGTAAGTCGTCGAAACATTGTCAAAACTTTAGAATTTCCGCGTATTATATAATAATGTTCTGTTCCTACAAGGCGACGTAATAGATAACGCAATTAATACGAAATTTGTTTCATTAAGGTTGTCAAAGTTTCAATGGTTTCGTAGCACAACTGCTCCGCTTCTTCGGAAGTCGGTGCTTCGCTAAAAATGCGAATTACAGGCTCTGTCCCAGATTTTCGAATGTTCACCCATCGATCATCCCAAACGCGTTTAACGCCGTCCGTTAGATCAAGGATAGATGCTGTCCCAGCGTTCTGTTCCTTTTCATAAACCGCTAAGGCGGCATCTACGAGACGTGTTGCGACCTCTTGCGATGGGATCTCCAATTTCTTTCGACGCATCTGATATTGCGGCATATTTTCTACAAGCTGCGTCACGGTGCCACCGGATTCAGCAAGGTATTCGATAATTGCAGCGATAGAGGTAATGCCATCCGTCGTGTGGTGTACATTCGGATAGATAACACCGCCGGTACCTTCACCCCCGATGACGGCGTTAACTTCATGCATTTTTTCAACGACCCATCCCACACCGACCTTCGTACGATGGAGCGTAACCCCGTGGTTCGCCGTAATATCATCTAACATTCTGCTGGTCGATACCGTGGCAACTACGTCTCCTTTCGTTTTACCGAGGATCAAATCGACGACGAAAGCGAGTGTCCATTCGCCGTTGAGTGGGACACCACGTTCGGTGACAAGAACAAGTCGGTCAGCGTCGCCATCATGGGCAAAACCGATATCTGCCTCAGATGCTGAGACAATTTGGCAAAGTTCATCTAACGCCTCAGGTGTAGGTTCAGCAGAACGGCGGAAATGTCCATCGGCGACACAATTAAGTTCAATCACCTCGCATCCAAGTTCCCGTAAGAGCAAGGGACTAATCACACTCCCCGCACCGTTTCCAGCATCAATGACCACCTTCAAGCGAGTGCTTTTAATTAAATCTATTTCAAGCCATGGAGAACCCAAAATTTGTTCGAGATGGTATGCGGCTGCAGCTTCGTGGGTCTCAAGCGTTCCTTGTGCGTCCCAAGGTGCGAGTGAAAAATCCTCTGTTTCGTAAATCCGTCCTAATTCATCGCGTTCTGTTTGTGTTAAAAGGTTGCCCGATGCGGCGGCAAATTCGATGCCGTTCCAAGCAACAGGATTATGGCTAGCTGTGATGGTTATGCTACCATGTGCGCGCAGTGCCTTCGCCATCAGTAATATGGTCGGTGTCGGACAGAGTCCCACATCAATGACGTGGCATCCTGTGGCAAAGAGTCCAGAAAGTACTGCATGTCGCAGCATCGGACTTGAGGTGCGAGAATCCCGACCGACGACCACCGTTTTACCACCGACAAACGTACCGAAAGCCATCGCGAATTGTGTGATAACTCGAACATCAAGCGAAGTACCTATCTCTCCACGAATGCCTGAAACACTAATGATCGGTTTTTCTGTTTTGCGCATGTTATCCTTATCGGACTTACGTAAAAAGCAATAATTTCGGTATAACCCCTAAATCCCCTTATCAGGGGACTTTAAAAGTAAATGCGTAAGTCCTACCTTATTTATACAGTTTTACGCGATATACGCGCGAGATCTACACATCTGCCACGTTCCTAAAAAACAGCCTCCGCCGATAACCAACTGCCATATTCCGACAAGATACCAAGGCTTCGGGTACATATAAACATACGAAGTAACGGGTGTCAGTTCGTATAGAACAGGATTTCTAAAGATGTCGAACCCTTCAAAGATACAGCATACAACAATAAGTGGATTTAGGTGTAAGACCAGTGGGATAAAGGGTTGAAAGTCGTCCACATAACGTTTGAATGGATTGAGCAAAAACGCGCTGCCGATCAAAACACACCATAGCAGGGTTGCTAATTCTGTGCCGAAAAGTGCGTCCTTAAAAACCTGTGATCCCCACATCCCAACTGCCCCTGCTGAGAGGCTATAAATCCCCAGTATTATTAAGATCTGGAACACCTCCGTAACAGAGATATTCGCGACGCGTAAAGCAACGACAGTTGACAAAAGAATCCAACTGAACAACGGAACTTGACTCATCACAAGCTGCCGCAACAAACACTGTCCAGGAGATATAGGGCTGAGTGTGATCAACCCCATAGTAGAAGGCGCGGTGGTATAGGTGTTAAAACCTCTGTTCAGAAAACGGGTATGAACGGTGTAAGCAGCGAGATAAGGTGCTGTCAAAAGCACGACACATATTTGTGCCATGGAGATGCATTCTGCTGGTGAACCGAGTTTAATATGCATCAATAACTGGTAGACGATCCACATCAAAAAACTCGCGATGATGCAAACGGAAAAAGTTTTTAGGAAGTAGGTGCGACCGCTTGTAGTCTTATGCATAAACCGACTCTATCTGTCTTGTATTTGGCTGCGGAGCCGCAAAATTGACTCAGCGATAGCGATAAGGTTCGGGTTAATAACCAACGCTTGCTTGTATGCCGCAATTGCTTCGTCAATTTTACCGAGTCTGACGTAGACGTGCCCCATTCCAGCAAACGCACCGAAGTGATTTGGGTTCAGTGAGATCGCCTGTTTACAATCACGGATTGCTTTGCTCCATTCTTCGAGCATGAAGTATGCGATTGCGCGTTGGTTGTAGCCTTCAGCGAAGTTTGGGGCGGTTTCGATGACCGTAGTAAAACGTTCAACCGCTTGTTGATACGCCTCATTCTTGAGTAGATTTTTTCCATCTTTAAGCATCGCGTCAACGGTATTGTCACCGGAGCGCGACCAGATTTCCCAGAGTGCGTATTCAGCATTGTAGCGGGTCCCGGAATCATCGTTTTTGAGTGCTTCTACCAACGCTGGAATTACTTCCGGTGTGCCAATTACTCTCAATGCAAATCCAGCAGCGCGCCCAAGCAACGGATCTTTGCTATGAAGATAGGTGACCATATCCGCTTCTGAATAGTTGGCTTTCAGGAGTCGTTTGAGTTTCTCATCGTCCCCTGAATTCTTGAACATCAGTTTCGCTAATTCCGAAAATCCGTTGGTCCTATACATCATCAGACCTCGCTGTATTGCTGATTCCAAGTTGATTGTAACCAGTATAACAGATTTCTATCTGAATAACAATCCAAAAATCCAGCGTCCATCAAAAATCTTGCAATTTGGATGGTTAGCTGCTACAATTTCATTTAAGACAGGTAAGCAACTATCCTAAAACATCAGAAAGTAGAGTAAAACCCATAGCGTGAAAAGACGAAAAGTTCTCATCCTCTGTATTGATGCAGGTAGTCACGACTATCTGGCGGCGAGTGACCTCCCTACCTTCCAAAAATTGGCAGAATCTGGATTCTATCTGCATGCCAATGCCGTTATTCCGTCCGTTACGAATGTCAACAATGTGAGTATTGCAACAGGCACCTTTCCTGAAACACACGGCATCACGACGAATTATCATGTAGATCGAGCAACGGGTAAAGGCGAGTTTATTGAGGATAACCGTTTTCTACTCGCACCAACACTCTTTGAAGCGGCAAAAGTGTCTAAATTCGCAGACAAAACCGCACTCTTTGTGACTAAGAAAAAGTTACTACGGATGCTGGAGGCGGGTGCCGATATCGCAGTCGCCGCTGAAGAACCGCCATCTGAATACATTGAGATGGCAGGATCGGTTGAACCGATTTACTCCTCGGAAATCAATTGGTGGCTGCTCCGTGCCGTGCGGGAGACGTTACGCAGGGACGATCCAGAACTCGTTTACTGTTCAACAACGGATTGGGTTCAACACAAATACGCACCTGATGCCGAACACTCCCAACAGCATCTCGAAATGCTGGATCAAATTATTAGCGAGATTGTCGACGACAATCCAGAACGTGAGATCTATATCACGGCGGATCACGGCATGTTGGCGAAAACCACAGCAATTGATCCAGGACGCGTGCTAACAGAAAATGGTATGCCTGCAAGCGCGATTCCGATTATTAAAGATCGATACGTCGCACATCACGGCAACTTGGGTGGTGCTGCTTATGTCTTTCTAAAAAACCTTGCGAATACGCCAGAAGCAATTCAGAAACTGCTGGATACACCCGGCATTGAAGAGGCATACACAGCGGAAGATGCTGCCCTTACATTTCGACTCCATCGCGAACGGATCGGCGACATCTTCGTATTAGCAGATGAAACAACTGTCTTCGGTGAACTGGAAACTGCAATAGAACCGACAGATGTGCGTTCACACGGCTCACGACACGAAAGTTATGTGCCGATTATTGGGTACAACAGTTCTTGGTCGGCAACAGATTTTGAATACAACCTTGATATTGGAAGACTCTTTTTAGAGAGTATACGTTAGTAGTCTGTCCTATCTAAACAGATGTCTGGTTTGTAGTAGGGCAATTCATTGCCCGTTCTGTTTATAGAGGCTTTGGATGCACCTACACCTCTTTAACCAACAACTAATAACTCATAACTAACAACTATTTCAAATAAAAGGAGCAATTATGTTAACAGAAAAAGAAAAATCTGAAGGATGGATATCCCTGTTTGATGGCGAAACGCTCAACGGTTGGGGAGCCACGGGCAGTGATGGAGGCTGGGTCGTTGATGATGGGAGTATCCTCTGCACTGTGCAGGGTGGAAAATATCTCTATACTGAAGGACATTACGATAATTTTATATTGTCACTTGCGTACAAGACCGAGCCGAAAGTTAACAGCGGGATTTTCATCCGATGGGCGGATCTTGAGGATGCCGTTCAGAGCGGACTTGAAATCCAGATTTTGGATACACACGGTAAAGAACCTACGGATAGCCACGACTGCGGCGCGCTCTATGATGCGCTTGGACCGACGCGGAACACTTGTAAACCCGCTGGCGAGTGGAATGAGATGGTCATCACATGCGACGGCAGCATCGTTGCGGTGACGCTCAATGACGAGGAAATCGTCCGCGCCGATCTTGATGATTGGGACACACCGCACCAAAACCCGGATGGCAGCAGGAACAAGTTTGGCATCGCGCTTAAAGATTTTCCACGGAGTGGGCACATCGGTATCCAAGACCACGGCGGGAAAATCTGGTGCAAAAACATTAAGGTCAAACCGCTGTAGAGCGGGGAATACCCATTTTGTACATTGACAAAGGGAGGCGACATCATCCGATCGCGCCTCCTTTTGATATGCAATTCTATGGACAATTGAACGGAGGCTGTGATATACTATATACACTATGTCAACGAATCTTGAAAACATACGAAATTTTTGTATTTTAGGGCACATCGACCACGGAAAAAGCACCCTGAGTGATCGGCTCCTCGAGCATACCGATACGCTCGCTGAACGCGATATGCGTGAGCAGGTGCTTGATTTGATGGATTTAGAACGCGAACGCGGTATTACTATTAAAGCCACTGCTGTCAAGCTCCACTATCCTGCCTCCGATGGTACCCACTACGAACTCAATCTGATTGATACACCTGGACACGTCGATTTTACTTATGAAGTCTCGCGTAGCCTCGCAGCGTGTGAGGGCGCGATTCTAATTGTTGATGCCGCCCAAGGTGTTGAAGCACAAACCTTGGCGAACGCATATCTCGCGATTGACAACAATCTTGAGATTATTCCTGTTGTCAATAAAATTGATTTACCCGGCGCGCAACCCGATGAAGCCAAACGACAGATAGAAGAAGTTATCGGTATCCCCGCCGACGATGCCCTCCTCGTTAGTGCGAAAATGGGGATCGGCATTCCTCCCATATTAGAAGCAATTGTCAATCGGATCCCCGCACCTGTCGGTGAAACTGAAGCCTCCTTAAAAGCACTCGTACTTGATTCGGTCTACGATAACTATCGGGGTGTTATCATGTACACCCGGATCTTTGATGGTAATGTGAAACCGGGGGAAAAAATTCAACTCATGGAGACACGCCGTTCCTACGAGGTTGAAGAGGTAGGCATCTTTACACCAGAGATGCAAAAAACTACGGAGTTACGCACCGGTGGTGTCGGATACCTTATCGCGGGCATTCGAGAGATTGATAAGGCGAAAATAGGGGATACAATCACACACCATGTGAGACCGACCGAAACACCGCTGCCCGGCTATCGTGAGATGAAACCGCTTGTATTCAGTGGGCTGTATCCAGCAGACACAAACCAATTTCATGCGCTGCGTGAGGCACTTGATAAACTACGTCTCAACGATTCCTCTTTCAATTTTGAACCTGAAACATCCGTCGCACTCGGCTTCGGATTTCGGTGCGGCTTTCTCGGTTTGCTGCACATGGAGATCATCCATGAACGGCTTGAACGGGAATTCGGACTCGCACTTGTTCGGACCGCTCCGAGTGTCATGTACCGAGTTTATTTGAAAACGGGTGGGTACGTGACTGTTGATAACCCCGCGCATCTCCCCGAACCGAATAATATTGAACGAATTGAAGAGCCGTATGTCAATATTGACATAATAGTGCCGCGCGATTATATTGGAAATGCGATGGAACTTTGTCAGAAGCGTCGGGGTGTATATAAGCGGATGAATCAATTGGACGTAAGTCGTGTGCAATTGCTCTATGAACTCCCGCTCAGTGAAATGCTGATGGATTTCTATCCGAAATTGAAATCCCTAACACGCGGATACGGTTCGTTAGAATATGACATCGGTGCGTACAAACCCGAAAAATTAGTAAAATTGGATGTGCTACTTAACGGTGATCCTGTGGACGCTCTTTCAACGATCTTGCCGCTTGATACGGCAGAAACGCGCGGAAAAGCATTAGTATCCAAACTCAAAGAGTTGATTCCTCGCCAGATGTTTGAAGTGCCGGTTCAAGCAGCGATTGGGAACAAAGTCGTCGCTCGTGAAACGGTTCGCGCACTCCGAAAAAATGTTACTGCGAAATGCTACGGCGGCGATGTGACGCGCAAACGGAAATTGTTGGAGAAACAGAAAGAAGGCAAAAAACGACTTAAACAGATTGGTAAAGTTGACGTGCCACAGGAAGCGTTCACAGCGATGCTGGCAACTGATGAGTAATGCCCATAAACAATTGGCACGGGATAAACCGCTTTTAGGTTGGCAACAGGAGGATGCTGTTTTATGACGAATAATACACACAAACACGCCCAAACGACGAAAACCCAATTATCCATACAGCAAATATTACAAAAAGCCTGGATCAGAGAGCATGCGAAACCGATCGTTGTTTTACTGATTCTCATGTTCGGTCTGATACGTCCTTTCGTTGTTGAGGCGTATCGAATTCCGTCTGGCTCGATGGAAGATACACTGCTCATTGGTGACCATATTTTTGTGTGTAAGTTTATCTATGGCGTTAAGATTCCCGGCACAGACATCAAGGTTTTAGATTTTCATGAACCCGCACGTGGCGATGTTTTCGTTTTTATCCCGTCGCACGACGATCGACATTTTATCAAACGAATTGTTGCAGTTGCAGGGGACACGGTTTATACTGAAGGGGATACCCTTTATGTAAATGGTGAAACCGTTGATGATAGCCGCTACACAAAACATCTGAAATTCAGCCACTTTAAGAGAGATTTTCCGCCGTTCCGGAATCCAGAATATATCCCAACGGGTGAGGGTTTTGACGATTATACTTTAACCGCAAGTCAATTTCGACGTAAATTTCCTGATGGCAAACCGTTTATTATTCCGAAAGGAATGGTTTTCGCTATGGGTGATAATCGTGACCTGAGCAGCGATAGTCGAACTTGGGGACCGGTGTCTGTAGATGATATTAAGGGACAGGCTTTCATGATTTGGTGGTCGGTTGCTGATCGTCCTGTAAAGTTCTGGGAGGTTTGGAAATTGGTGAGCAATATCCGGTTTAACCGAATCGGCAAACTGATCCGTTCCGAAACAGATTCGTTCCTGTGAAACTAACCGGAAAAAGGAGAGCACACTTTATTGATAAAGGGAATATAATATCATGAGTGATAATGACACCGAATTATCCAAATGGCAAAAGTTTCGGAAAATCATACTCATAACTGTTATCGCACTCCTTCTTGTTTTGGGATTTATTCGCCTTTTCGCTGTTCAGGCGTTCAAAATACCATCCGGTGCAATGGAAGATACACTGCTTATTGGAGATCATATTTTCGTATCCAAGTTTACCTACGGCATTAAAATTCCCGGCACAGACATCAAGGTTTTAGATTTTCATGAACCCGCACGCGGTGATGTTTTCGTTTTTCTTCCACCACATGACCGGGAGCGAATTTTCATCAAGCGCATTGTAGCCGTTGAAGGAGATACAGTTGAAACCCGTGGTGATACACTTTATGTAAACGGTGCCGCCGTTGATGACAGCCACTATACAAAACATATGAGTTTCGGCCGCTTCAAAGATTTTCCGCCGTTCCGTCAATCAAAGTATTTGCCAGATGCTGAAGATTTTGCCGACTATACTTTAACCGCGAGTCAATTCAGGCGAAAGTTCCCTGAAGGCAAGCCGTTTGTTGTTCCTCAAGGAATGGTTTTTGCGATGGGAGATAACCGAGACCAGAGTAGCGATAGTCGAACTTGGGGCCCCGTAGATGTGAATGACATCAAAGGACAAGCGTTTATGGTATACTGGTCGTTTGATTCACGTAGCGGTAAGGTCAGATTCAATCGAATCGGCAAACTGATCCGTTCACAATCAGATTCGTTCAAGGGAAATTAAACCGCAAAGAGGAGAACGCTTTTATCTTTAGAGGCTTCATTATATCATGAATGATAACAACACCCAACTATCGAAATGGCAAAAGTTTCGGAGAACTATTGTATGGGAATATTCCCAAGTCATCGTTGTCGCTCTTATTCTTGTTTTTGGATTTATTCGACCTTTTGTCGTTGAAGCGTTCAAAATCCCGTCTAGTTCAATGGAAAATACCCTGCTTGTTGGAGACCGGATTCTGGTATGCAAGTTTATCTACGGTATTACAATCCCTGGCACAGATATAAAAGTTTTCGATTTCCATAAACCCGCCC
This sequence comes from Candidatus Poribacteria bacterium, assembly GCA_022394775.1. Lineage (GTDB taxonomy): Bacteria > Poribacteria > WGA-4E > WGA-4E > WGA-3G > WGA-3G. The sequence goes on along the minus strand of JAGFCB010000115.1, from coordinate 430 downwards.
GTGGCGACGTTTTTGTTTTTCTTCCACCACACGATCGGGAGCGAAATTTCATCAAGCGCATTGTAGCCGTTGAAGGAGATACAGTTGAAACCCGTGGTGATACACTTTATGTAAATGGTGCCGCTATTGATGACAACCACTATGCGAAATATATGAAACCCAGCCGTTTCAAAAGAGGCGATTTTCCGCCGTTTCGTGATCCGGCATATCTGCCAGATACAGAAGAATTTTCTGATTACACTTTAACTTCGAGTCAGTTCAGACGTAGGTTTCCTGAAGGCAAGCCGTTTATTGTCCCAAAAGGCAAGGTGTTCGCGATGGGTGATAACCGCGACCAGAGTAGCGATAGCCGTTCTTGGGGACCTGTAGATATTAGCGACATTAAAGGGCAAGCGTTTATGGTATATTGGTCATTTGCCTCGCGTCCAGC
>JAGFCB010000199.1 GCA_022394775.1 Candidatus Poribacteria bacterium | reverse complement strand
TTAGTGTGATCAGAGGAGCAGAAATGACTTTTTCATACAGATCATTTCGAACGAGAAAACTTAATTTATTCGCAACACGCTCCATCAAAAAATCGCTTACATACACAAAAACACCATTTAAAAAAACAATGCAAAGTAGCCCTAAGAAAAGCCATAAAAAGAAACGTAATGTCTCTTCTACATCATTTAGAGTAATATCAATGCCATCATATATGTATTTAATGTTAAGAAAACGAACTGAAACAGGATCAGTAGACTGACTGAATCCTTCTAATTGTATTAGCGAATCAAGCGTTTCTGCAATAATATGAAGCGGACCATATTCACATACTGATACGATCAAAGCACAAACCATAGCCAATACAATAGAAGCATTATAGGGAGAAAGATATCGGAGAAAACGAAAAAGGATTTTTTTTCGTGGCAAAGGGGCACCATTTTAACCTGAAGTCTAAATGTTATAGTGAACTTTGAAATTATTGGGACACTTTGATAAACCTGTTTTGGAAACATAATGGACAATAGAAGTTGTAGCACAAACTGTATGAAGATTAACTTATTAATTGGGTAATTCTCATTTCTCCAAACCCGTAGGCGGGGAATGCCAAAAGGCATTCATACCGTTGATTGTATATTTGGCATTGATTGGAAACGTTTTGTGCTTGTCGGGTTTCGTAAACTCTACCCGACCTACAAGAAGTGAGAGTGTTAACCAAATAATGATATTGATTGTCCTCCTCTGAGATTTATAGTGGCCTCTAAAAATAATGAGACACCCTTTGAAAGACGGGCGAGGGGACCTCGCCCCTACGAACAGTCTTCTGTTAAAGGAAAAGTGTCTGATTAATTGTTGATTTTACTATAAAATTAACTCCAATTGGAATAGGAGATAGGGAGGTTGAACCTGAGGAACCCGGTGAAGGGTTGCCTATTTTTACAAAAGCACCCGATTTTGAATTGACAGATGGAAATGGGAAACAACATAAGCTATACGATACACTTGATGAAGGGAAGAATGTCATTCTTGTCTTTTACATCCATGGCGGCTGACCTGCGTGTTTGACACAACTCGGTGAGTTGCAAAACAATTATCAATTAGTTCAAGCAAAAAATGCAGAGATATTTGCAGTTAGTGTTGAGGATGTGCCGACAACAAGAAGGACGGTTCAAAGGGAAAAATTGACGTTTCCTGTGCTCTCCGATGAAGATCTTGAAGCGGTAATACCTTACAATGTATAGTGAACTTTGAAATTATTGGGACACTTTGATAAACCTGTTTTGGAAACATAATGGACAATAGAAGTTGTAGCACAAACTGTTAGTTTGCGGTACAGAAGTGTCTCATTAATTGTCCGTTTTACTATAGTTAATACCCTCAAAAAAGAAATAATGGAAATACCCGAATTTGTCAAAATACCACTACCAGATGAAGATTTAGACGCTCTTGATGAGGTAGGTGCAAAAGCACATATCCGTAAGGTTGAGGCTGAGATGAAACTCTGCCAGAGTAACTACAACAAGGAGGTTTTCAACAATTTCAAATACTTCCAACAGGTGAAAAAATCCAATAATGACCTTATTGTAGCTCAAACACAAGTGAAAGCCGTTAACCGACAACTCAAGGAATTTAAGCAACTCGCAGAGGATAGACGTGTCGGTATTCAATGGTATCAAAAGCGATATGGTATTCCTGAACGGAATATAAGACCAAAATTAAATCTATTTCAGCGTCTGGTTGCGAAACTCATACGAATATGATATAATAATTGATGGTGAGCTCGCTATGGGGTGGACTTTACTGCCCTATTGAGAGTCCACCCCCCAAGCCGATGAATTTAGAAACGATAACCCTCATCTCAAAAGCTGCACGCGCTTCGGAAAATATCTCGTGGGACTTATTCTATCGCGAGTATTGTGAAAACTATCAATCACCTTATACTGATGAAGAGATTGAAAGGGTAAAGCCCTTATCCTGCATGTGAATGAGAAATATGGAACAGACTTTACTTGGGATAAAGATAAATCTATTACACCGCCTTCCTCTTGACTATTCCCTTACAGTATTTTACAACAGTCGGATAACTTATTCCAGTATCCAGTGAGATTTGGATGAGAAAGTCACCATTTCTGCGTCTTTCGCGAATATCCTCTATGACTTCTTTCGGAAGTTTCACATTCGTTTTGGGCTTGCGGTTGATACGTTTGTAAGCCTCACGGGCTTTTTTGAATCTGATGTAGCTATCAATCACCGGATAGCGTTCTTTGACAAGATCAGGAAGTCTCATATTGACCGTATGAACAGAGACACTGGCATCATTTGCTATCTCTTCGAGTGTCCATGTTTTCCAAGCATCTTCAGGGGTTTCAGGGTTCTCAAACCACTGTCTTATACGTTGTTGAGCATTGATCTTATTTTCATTCATCTTCATCTTCTCCATGTGTACGTGCCATACATATTTTCAAGTTCTCTAATATCTCAACAGAAATAGCAGGGACGGATTACTCCGCCCCTGCCGTATCGTCCAGTTCATTGATTTCCTATAGTCATAGCCTCGCTTGCTTTACGCACCTTTTCAACGTCAACACCAAGATAAGCCTGTGTTGTCTTTACATCTTGGTGTCCAAGCATTTCCTTGACACTAAACACATCAGAAAGAATGACGTAAAGGCGTTGGGCATAACTTTTACGCAATGAGTGTGTAGCGAGGTTACCGTTCAAGCCCGCTTTCTCACACACATCTTTGAATACCTGATGTGCGCGCTGTCTTGTAATAGATACCTGTTCTCCTTTTCGCTTTTGCCGTGATGGAAAACAAGGACGCTGTGGGTCTATATTACCATAGTATTCAACATGCCAGTGAATAAGGTCAGAGATTGCTTTCACACCATCTGAATTCACAGGAACAGTGCGCGAGTTCTCTTTCCCTTTGACTACATCCTTGTTGAAGTGTAAAGTTTCAACTGGCTTGTCGTTCTGATAGACATCACCGAGAGTGAGAGCGAGCAGTTCACTTATCCGACCGCCCGTTGAGACACCTATGAGAATCAGCGACTTATCCCGTATAGCAAACTCACCATCAAAACAGTCTGCTATTATACGGAGTTCTCCATTACTGAGTGGTCTTGTTCCTCGCATAGCGTCTCCTTTTCTCGTTGATCACGCTCACAATCAATACATTCGGGTTCATGAGGTTGTGGACAACCGCATTCATCACAGAACTCGTGTTCCTGACCAAAGCCATATTTTACGGAGACCGCATTTGCCCTTTTCGTCCATTCTTCATCTGTTTCGTTCTGAAGTGGACGTTTACGGATTGCTTCCAGTTCTTCATTACAGAATTCATTATAGCAGCATTCACAGACTTTATAAATCGGGTCTGTGGGTATTGCTATCGGTTCAGGAAGTTCCAGTAAATCTCTAACAGCCGTGTCGCAATTCCGACAATAGAACGGAATGCTCGCGCCTTCGTAATTTTCATATCTCATCAGAATATTCCTTTGAAAATATATTCCAGTTGCAATATAATGCTATCTTATTAGTAGTAAGGTGGGATCGTTTAATAACTCTCACCTTTTTCAATCCGCCCACTGCAGATTGATAATACGCAAGCAGGGAATTGAACCCTGCCACGCGCACCGTCTGCGTTGCGTTAATCTTCCTTGTGAACTCGCGTCCAATACACCTCGTCAGCAGCACAGCGTATGTGGTTTTGCCACGTTGCTTTGGACATATTCTCATCTACCTTCCGTTTGTTCAATCTTTCCAAGAAATCCTTACCGTGTTCCTCAAGAACAGCGAGGGCTTCCTTAAAAGGACATTCATCATACTTGTTAGGTATAATAACAAATCGGGTTTTCATTCGTTATCCTCCTCATCTTCATGGTCAATTTCATAGAGATCCGATTCAACTTCCATTGGGTCGCCTACTTCCAAAGCCGTCAGTAATGCGTTGTTTTCATCGACTATTGCACAGTCTATCGCCTCCAACTTTCCGAACCCGTCTCTGATTGACAATAGATGTCCATGAACGCGAGTGAAAATACGTTCTGCTGCTTCTTTGCATTCTGTATCATATCTCATTAGTATTCCTCCGCGAGCATTACCGTCATCAGACGATAAGCAGTTAGGAAATCGGATTCGTTTTCGCCCCATTCTTCATTCTCTGGCATATCGCAATTGGCGTTCTCAAAATAGTCAATCTTCCAGTAGATTTTCGGATGTCCTTCCAACTGGACAACTCCGAAGTCGTGTTCTTTATGAGGGTCATTCCCTGCGGGAAAATCCGAATATGTCTTGATTGCTTTGATAACTTGTCCAAACACATCTTTGGGCAAGCCTCTAACACCAATCGTAAATGCGACTTTGCCGTGAGCCTGTGGTCGCGACAAGACGGCTTTACGAAAAATGTCATTCCGCAGTTGCATTTGGTTCATTGTAAAATCAGGGACGCGTCACCGCGCCCCTGTCCATTGTTCTATCCGAATGATTCTACAATCTCAGCATATAAATCTTGATAAGCCGTTTCAGTTTTAGCGAGTTTCGCTTCTTCATTTTCATACGGATACTCAGTCATTATAGCGAGGTTGCTTGACAGTTCGGAGAGTTCAGAGAGTTTGGATTGCAGCTCCTTTTGACGTGGGGTGCTTTCCATGTAATCCAAAGTATAGTGGACACCTTTGAGGTCATCTATACGCCTTTGGATTATCAAGGTGATAGTTCCAACATCGTTCTCATTATCGTAGCAATCCATCCACGCTGATAACCTGTCTGTGATATGAAATTGCAATGCTATTTCACCATACTGATGTAAGCACGCAGAATTCAAATCAACATGAACATCAAAACTTTCGTTGAACATCTCGGAGACAACATTAGCAATAACACAGTGTTCACAATCGCCACGAATGCTATCTTCAATATGCTTACGCGTAACTTTGCGTTCAATACCAGCAAGGTCTAACTCCTCAAGGTTGTAGTTTCCAATCGTGTAGTTGATACCGACAGAGATCTGCTCACCTTTTGGTAAAGTTTCGTCTCTACTCGTGTAAAGCATACCCACCGAAACATTGACACCTGAATAAAACTGTTCTTGCCAGTGTTGAAGTTGCGGAGTGAGCGGGGCAATCAAACAGAACCTTGAATCATCTTCATAGAATTCCGCCTGCTTACCGTCAACACCAACCTCAACACCTTCAAGATGTTCCGTCATATCTGTTAGGATATTCGTCAAGATACATTCACCCGCATAATCCTGAACAATGCGCGATAATTGCTTCACTTTCATGCCATCTCTGGCAAGGTTCATTTCCTGAACTGATATGAACCCTTTCAAATTCTCAAAGTGAGTTTCGTTATACATTTAGCACCTCATAAAGTAAAAAGGGGCAGATACCTGCCCCACATTGTATTGTGAGTTAGAACCGACTTGTTGAACGCCTGCTTTTCCATCCACGTTTCCGTAAATGTTCACGCCTCTTTTTCAGTTCAATCCTTGCTTCAATACGCGACAGGATAATTCCTAAAGCGATAAAGAGAAATAAAAGGATAAGGAATGTTGCTAACATGAGTCGGCTACCTCCTCATCACCAATAACCGTAAGAATTCGCTTGCCATTTCGCAACCTTGCAAGCAAGTTAAACAGATTGTTATCAAAGGTAATATGCAAAATCACACGATTGTATCTGCTATTGAGATGTGCTTTGTAATCATACCAGTCTTGTAATGACGGAGTGGTAATGATGTCGCCTGTGAGAAGCATGCTGTCTTGTTTTACACATTCGGCATGCATGTGTAATCCGATTTCTTGACAGAATACGCCAGCCGATATTATCTTGACGGACTGTTTACACAGACTCTGAAACTTACTTCCTTCCAATGACTTGACAAATGCCGATTGTTCTTGATTAAACAGAATAATAGGTTTCATAAAGCTGCTACCTCCGCTAATTCGGATTGCTGTGCTTCATAGGATTCGGTCACCAAAAACAGAGCCGTTCCGAAACTTGTGAGTTGCGATGCATTGAACTCACCGCTTTCCCATCCATTACGAATGAAAAATACTAAATACCTATCATCACCTAACTCACGGATAACCTTACCGCTTGATGTGCCGTTATCATCGTGTTTGACAACGACACTCTCATTGACTTCAAATTTTTCCATTGTTCTTTCCTTGATTCTGTGGTAAAATACCACTTTTCGTTGTTCATAGTTTGAGCAGGATAGGTTTCAGTTTAGCCTGCTCTCCATCTCTGCCCACTGCAGAAATGGAATGCGTAAGCACGGAATTGAACCGTGCTAAACACACCAGTGTTACGCTGTTCAATGGATTTATTGGTTTACTCCTGAAGTTGGTAAGCAGGTTGCATTTTGAAGATCCCGTGCAACCTGCTTCCGAGTTCAAAATCCGATGACATTCCGAGTTTCGTGTAATTGTATCTCAATGATAATTTCATAATCGGAACAATCGTCTGTTGGTCTCAAGGAATATAAAGTTTCATACCGATTACCTTCATGGTCAATGAACACCAGTTTCCTATCCCGTAGATATTCCACATTCCAATCTTCAATATGCCCATCAGCAAACAAAATCGTTGCTTTTGATGTCTGTGGCATTGTGTAAGTCAATGGAATATAGGACACGATACCTTCATCATTGATTTCAAGGTCTTGAGGTTTCAAGAAGTTATCTACCTCAATCTGTCCTTCTTCGGTTAGTTGTTTATATGCCATTTCCAACCACTCTGGATTGATTCTCTCTGGTAAAATCCTGACTGTATCCATGTATCACCTCATAAAAGAATAGGCAGGTCGTATTTTGAAGATCCCGTGCAACCTGCTTGCTGTTGGTTTATTGATTGTCTCTATAGCACACATAACTGAGATTGAAAAACACTGATAAAATCAGTGTCAAGACTACCATCAAAACGATTGTAGGTTCAACATCAACTGAATACACAAAAGAGCAAGAGAGAGGGATTAGAAACGCTGCTGCAACGATTGAAATGTTGGCAGTAATATGACGATTATCACAATCAAATGCTCTCATGATTGAGTAGACTACCAAAGAAATCATAAGCATTATGAACAAAATCAAGAATAACATTGTATTTACTCCTTTTGATTAGCAATTCCGTGTCCTTTTCCACCTGTGCTACGATTTTTTTCAAAATCACACAATAGCG
>JAGFCB010000090.1 GCA_022394775.1 Candidatus Poribacteria bacterium | reverse complement strand
CCTATAACTTAACACTGTTAATTTATTTATCTATGTTAACTAAAGGAGAAAAAATGAAAAAACGAAACTTAGCCCACAAACGTTTTTTTACCGCAAAAACAGGTCCGGTTGGCAAGTCCATAAAGTATTTTCAACAAAGCCTGTTCTTCGTTCTGGTTTTTGGCGTATGCCTATCGAGCTGCTCCGGTCGATCTAACAAAGTAGTTGCTCCGACAATGATGCCAGCATCTACGGAATTTACTTTCGGGCAGCATGAGGTTGTGACCGGTACAGCGAAACATCAAACTGTTTTGGTTGGTTTCTTTCTGGGTGGTGATTTCGCTGAACTGGCTGTGGTAAAGACGGGAAAAAATAAGAATAATCACTTACATATTTACGCGTTCAGTGATGGTACCTGGGTATCCAAGCTTGACGCGCCATTAGCTCCTGAAGTGCTGTTTGTGGATGTGGCGAATATCAATGGCCGCGATCGTTTAATCACGTACCAGCAGGGTCGCCTGAACTGGTTTGATCCTGACTCAGCGACGGAACACGCACTGGTTGAAATCACTACGAACTACAAGGCGACGGACGACAGTGGAGTTCCATACCTTGATATCAGTCGAGATGTGAACCGCGACGGTTTTGATGACTTAGTAGTTCCAGATACCAACGGCTTCTGGATAGCCACGCAACTGTGCGACGGATCATTTACTGATCCGATAAAACTTGGACCGCCGGACCCGTTTCTGGACAAGACTGCCTTGGACGATACCCACAGTTACCGCGAAGTCGGGATAACCCCCTTAACTGTCCATTGGTATCTGAGCCGTCTCCACCAGATGGACTACGACCAAGATGGACGTAATGATCTCGTGTTCTGGAACGTGGATCACTTTGACATTTACCGTCAGGATGCTCGCGGGGCGTTTTCTCCAGTGGTAGAGACTTTCACTATTGACATCCCATTCGATACTGACGGTGCTTATTCAATCGCTTTTGATTTCAAGGGCGAAAATATGTTTTCGCTTATCTTTGGCTTCAGAAAGAACACGAAGCGGAGGGTGCTGCACACATTCCAAGATCTGAACGGCGACAATGTTGCCGACTTGGTGATCCACATATTAGAGGGGCGAAGTCTTGGAAAACAGCGCAGCCTGTACGAGGTGCATTTCGGCACGCCGACACCTGATGGGATCATGTTCGCACGGGATGTTAGTATGACAATCCGGCCGCGAGGTACCGCTGGTGGCTTGCAGCCCTGGGGCTATTCGTCGCAGTGGTTCCAAGATATCGACGGAGATGGTAAGACTGATATTCTGTTCAAAGACGTAAAGACTGGGCTTATTGGGATGAGCCGTGCGATGGTCGGCAAGTCGATTGCAATAGATATCGAGTTCTATCGCATGGAAGGCGGCAGTCACCCTGACAAACCTACGACCACACGTAAAATCAGACCCAATTTAGACATCTTTGAGACAAATAGGGTCTTCTTTCCAGTGGTCCTGCTCGGCGATGTGAACGGTGACGGACGCTCGGACCTGTTGGTCGGAAAGAACTGGGAAGAGCTGCACGTCTTTCCGGGCGTACCGGGACCAAAACTGTTAGCGCGGACACCGCAAAAGGTGGCAATCGCTATGCCTAACGATGAGCGAAACGCTCGACTGGTGGATCTTAACAAGGATAACAAGCAAGACATCCTTATACATTATCCGTCCACCACTAATCCGCATCGGGTGGCACTGTTAATCGCCCGATGAACAAAATAGTGAGTTTATTTATTGTAAACCGAGTTCCCAGAACGGGGGCCAATTTATTCAAGGAGAAAACAGTGAAACGCTTAACTTTTTACTTAGCCAGCATCTTTTTTGGAATAACCTTAAGTTTCTCAGCGCAGGCACAAGAGACAAATCTCACCAAAAATTTCGGTATTGGACTCCAAGGAACCACTCCTTCTTTTGGTGGAATTAGTTTTCGCTATACTGGGTTAGCACCCGTATACCTTCAAACCGTTGGACGTTTTATTCTCACTGATGAAAGTAGTGACCATATGTTAGGTGGGGGTATTTCGTATGCCATATTTGAACACCAAAGCAGATGGAACATATCCCGACTCTATTTCACCTTAGAAGGTGGCTGGCAATACAACAAAGAACGGGACTTTGTTACCACAACATTAGGCGGTGGTGTCGCTTTTGGGGGCGAGATCGTGTTTTCGCTTGGTGGGATTCCGCTAGGTTTGAATGTGGAAGTCGGTCAAGGATTTGGCGGGGAAAAAGACGATTTTGGATCCGAGGGTCTCGCTGGTGTGTACGTCGGATCGGGCATACACGCCTATTTTTAAATGGGTATAGGAAATGCCCGGTTTTCGTAGAGGCGAGGTTACCTCGTCCCATGGGTGTCAAGAAAAGGTTATTAACAGAACTTACGCGATTTTGACTGCAGCCTGTTCTGTTAGCTGAGATTTCTCTGAACATATAGCGTTTTGGTGCTACAAACTATAAAGTTTGTGCTACAAAAGCGCATCATGCGTAAGTCCTAATTAAATGAGGGTGGTGCATTATTCGAAACGTTAGGATATGCGACCACCGTAGGGGCGAGGGAACCTCGCCCTTTGGCAGATCTGCTATCCGTTCACCTTACGGGTTGGGAGACCTGGGGAAACACCCAAGCAAAAACACCCCTACGAGTCATATTTATGCACCACCCTCAATTAAATAAAGAGGCGTGATGGCATTCGGCAGAAAGCCTACTCACCATCACGCCTCGGATTGTATATTCGGCTCATCTCAGAGAGATGAACACAGGGACCAAGCCTTGGACTCTTCAAAGGTGCACGCTTGATATGACTCGCCTACCTCGGAGACATACCAACTCTGGCAATCCGAAAATGTTTTTCGACAAGAGTCTTCGCACAACGAAAACCGTTGTTGTTGTTCGTATTCGTTGGCGTATTGTTGTTGCGGTTGGCGCACCGCACGTTATTTGCATTATTGTTCCAGGAACCGCCGCGCAGCACGCGGGAACCTCGGCTTGAGACCTCGTGAACTCTCCGCAAAAAAGAGCGGAAAGTGACACGCTTTAGCGTAATCTTTCTACAATCAGAAATCTGTCGGGCGAGGGAACCTCACCCCTACAAATACATCAAAAGCCCCCGTAGGGGTTCGGTCCCCGAACCCGAGCAGATCTAAACCTATCGGACGAGGAGAACTCGCCCCTACAAATATATCAGGAACGCCGAAAAACGGTCTGCGAAAAAATCGCACTGCGGAGCCCATACGTATCTGCATGCTTGACATGTCCGAGCCAACTCTGGATTGAGTGATTCACATCATCCCACGAAATTTTTCCATGGTCGTAATCTTCTCGCAGCCGCCGTAATCGCCGTCTGGCACGCCTCACAGAAGACGGACGAAGCCTACGATGCGTTGGAAAAACCTGGTACCCCAGAAAATCCGTGCCATCCCTGACAGGGAAAATCTGGCATTTGTGTGCGTGTAACTTCAGACGTAACCGTGCCAAGTAGGCCGCCATCTCCGACTTCACTTGGTGCAGACGTGCCTTGTCCCTCTCAAGCACGACAAAATCGTCCATATAGCGGATGTAGTAGCGGCATCTCAGGTTTTCTTTGACGAAATGATCAAACCCGTTGAGATAGATGTTGGCAAAAAATTGGCTCGTCAGATTACCGATCGGAATACCCCGTCGCCGGCTGATCGGTGTTAGGAGATCATCATCTTCAAAAAATTCATGGACATATTCCTGCAGGTTGCTACTATCAACGATGAGATCAAGCAACCATAACACTTGTGGATCCCGAATCTTTCGGCGGAACTGCGTCTTAAGGATTTCATGGTCAATAGACGGAAAATACTTTTTGATGTCACACTTCAGCACATAAGTATTCTTGCGGCTAAATTCGGTAAACCGGTCCACCGCCTTATGTGTCCCTTTGCCCTTCCGACACGCATAAGAATCGAAGATAAACGTTGGATCAAAAATCGGCTCAATAAGGTTGCAGAGGGCGTGATGTACAACTCTGTCCCGGTAGGGTGCCGCGCTGATTTTTCGTAGTTTCGGCTCATAGACATGAAACTCATGATAGGGGCCCGGGCAATATGTCTGCGTTTGCAATTCTGCTTGCAAGTGATAGAGTTCTTTCTCTAAATGAAAGTTAAAGTGGGCAACCGAGTCCTGAAACCGTTTGCCGCGCTGTGCCTTCCGTGCAGCACTGAGGAGGTTCTCAAACGAACAGATTTTCTGAAAAAAACGGTTGTGTGTTTTCATAGTTAGGAGGACTGACTCCGGATCCACCCACCAACGAGTTTGCCGACTTCGTTGATCTCAGCGGAAATAAATGCATACTGCTTTGGTGAAAGCAGCTTGAAATCATGGCAGATCCGAATGAGATAACGGAGTTTTTCCAATTGCACGTTGGCTTTCTGAAGCAACGGTAAACGTTTTCGGGTATAAGTCGCTTCAATGAGCAGCTCCAGCGTATCCAGTGCAAGGTTCACCGTTCGGTCACCGAGTGTGAACTTCTGGGAGCGTGGAAACTTTTCGACGCGCCCCAGAAGCCACAGAATGACATCGTAAAGTTTGGGAACAGCTTGAACGGTTGGTGCTGCCATTTTTTAACATAAATTTAACATAAATAGGACGGACGCAATTTTGCTCATAGCACGTGCCGTGAGATGGAGGCACCTGTAAAAAACGCAGCCGGTTCGGAGGCACAGACTAACAGTCTATGCTACAAAAGAACAGCATGCGTCCGTCCTGATAAAGTTTTGTAATTTTCAGTTAAGTAGTTACTGTTTCTGGGGCCGCCCCACCTGCTACGCAGGTGGGGAATAAGGGGTTAAGTAGTTAAGAGTTAAGTAGTTACTCAACAGCCCTCGCACAACGAAAACCGCCGTAGTTGAGCGTATCCGTAGGCGTAAAGTAGAAGCGGTCGGCGCACCGCACGTTAGCCGCATTAGCGCCCCAGGAACCGCCGCGCAGCACGCGGGAAGTCTTAATTCCTGTATAGTTATCTAATAACCACTGAACACTGTTCGCTCCCGATAACGGATTCTGACTCGAGGATACCGCATAGAAGCCACCATTATACTCATCCAGACACCACTCATAGACGTTACCCGACATGTCATACAGACCATACCCATTCGCAGGATACTTACCCACGGCTGTCGTATCATTAACATGCCAATTGTAGTTGGCCCTGGTGGAATCTATACCGTTGCCCCACGGATACCTCAGACCTGATAGATTACCACGCGCCGCTTTCTCCCATTCTGCTTCTGTCGGCAGACGCTTCCCCTTCCACGCAGCGTAAGCCATCGCACCATACCAACTTACCTCAACCACAGGGTGATTCTCATACCCCGCTTTGACACGGTAGACACGACTCACGTATTCTATCCGAGCATCCGCATCCCCGATTTTATACCATGTGATACTTCCATCGGCATGTTTGCCCTTGGCGTTGAGAAACGCCGCATATTCGGCATTCGTTACCTCATACTTATCCATGTAAAACGCATCTACATACACGGAATGCACCGGTTTTTCATCGTTGGCTCCACTATTGCTCCCCATCCGAAATTCGCCTGCGGGGATCAGTTCCATATTTTGATAGGGGTCAGGCTGTGGAGGCGTGGTGCCTCCGTTAGCAATCGGCTCGCCACCACCGCCAGTTGTTGTGGTCTTACCGAGGTCCTGCGCCACACGCACGAGGTCTAACACGTTCACTTTCCTATCGCCAGTCACATCACCCGCAGGCGAACCCGTCTTACCCAAGTCGCGCGCAACTAATGTCAAGTCCAGCACGTTTACCCTACCATCGTTGTTCAGATCCGTCGCCAGAAATGCCCCAACGACCACCTCACCATCTCGTTTGGTCACCGCCAACTCGTTCGCAGCACTGTCGGAGAGGATTACCTCTACCAATTCAATCGTTGAGGCTTTCGCAACGATTACCTTGAACTTCAGCGTCGCTAAGGTCCCACTTTTCGCGGCG
>JAGFCB010000170.1 GCA_022394775.1 Candidatus Poribacteria bacterium | reverse complement strand
CAATCGCTCGGATGCAACGCGATCTGGCTATCACCGCTCTTTGCAAGCCCATCGCATCACGGTTACGATGCGACAGATTACTACACCGTTGAACCTCGGTTTGGCACGAGCTCGGAACTGGTTGAACTGATTGAAGAAGCACATCAGCATGACATACGGGTTATCTTGGATTTTGTTGCAAATCACTGGTCTAATCACCATCCAACATTTCAAGAGGCACAACATGACGAAAATAGTGAGTATCGATCATGGTACACATGGCGACGATGGCCCGATGAATACACCTGTTTTTTCGGCGTGAAAGGGATGCCACAACTCAACTTAAAGCATAAACCTGCGAGCGACTATCTTTTGAAGTGTGCCCAGTATTGGTTAGAAAATGGCGTTGACGGCTACCGACTCGATTATGCTCCAGGACCACCGCATACGTTTTGGGCGGATTTTCGCCAAGCCTGTAAAGCAGTGAATTCCGATGCTTTTCTTTTTGGGGAAGTGGTCAGCCATTCGGACACAATAGCATCGTATGTCCCGCATTTTGATGGCTGCCTTGATTTTCTACTCGCGGACGCACTCAGAAAAACTTTTGCCCTCGAAACTTCGACACTGCTGGAATTTGAAGCATTTTTAGCAGCACATGAAACATATTTCCTGAATGACTTTTCACTGCCCGCATTTCTGGACAACCACGATATGACGCGTATCCTCTATTTGGCAGGTGAAGATAAGGCGAAAGTCAAGTTAGCGGCCCTGGTGCTGTTCACACTCTCGGCACCGCCTGTAATTTACAACGGCACTGAAGTCGGCGTTTCGCAACGCAACCCGCTTGGACGTTTTGAGGAAGCACGTTTACCGATGCTGTGGGGAGATGAACAGGACAAAGATTTATTGGCTTACTTCCGACGCTTGGGTGCATTAAGGAAGCAGTTTTCAGCAATTACTTCAGGCAGGCGGGAGGTCGTTCATCTAAATGTCCAAAATGGCACTTATGCGTATCTACTTACTTTGGAAACTGATTCCGTCTTGATTGCACTGAATACTGGTAGACGTTCTGCAACAATTGATATTCCGATTCCGTCATTTCAGCATTCCACTGAAGATATGTTGAATCGAAACCGAGTGGTAGTATCAGAGAGTTCTGTAAGGGTTTCGCTTGCAGCACAGAGTGGTGCATTTATCGCCTAAGATATGAAAAGAAAAAGAAGGGACCGGCAGCAACTACATGTTGTTACCGGTCCCCTTCTTATATGTGCTATGAGATGGAACTATTGGGCACCACCGTTACCATTGCCCGCACCATTGCCATTGCCCGCACCTTCAGCTTCAGGCGTTGTTTCAGCTTCAGGCGTTGTTTCAGCTTCAGGCGTTGTTTCAGCTTCAGGCGTTGTTTCAGCTTCAGGCGTTGTTTCAACTTCAGGTGTTGTTTCAACTTCAGGTGTTGTTTCAACTTCAGGCGTTGTTTCAACTTCAGGCGTTGTTTCAGCTTCAGGCGTTGTTTCAACTTCAGGCGTTGTTTCAACTTCAGGCATATCGTCCACCACTACATCGTCGACTCCTATTGCATCTCGTGCCCGTTCGCAGGACACAAAGGCAACACAACAGATCAAAACAGCAATTAAGACTATCTGAAATTTAAACATCGTTAATTTCCTTCCCCTATATTTGAAATAGAGTTGACAAAGTGTTATCAACCTATTCGTGAGAGTTTTAGTTAAACAATGATATTATAGCAGGCGGAAAAATCTCTACTCCACTTGCTACTACAATCTAATTTTTAAGATAATAAAACATTTGTAAAAAAAAGTCAATTTTTTTTAAATGGAATCGAAAGAATAACAATTTAGGTGTTTCAGCCAAATATGTTCCTATTTCAAAACGGAAGAAACAGTGTAGAAGAAAAAAGGGATTGAGTATCACAAAGTGTGATAACCAATCCCTTTTTTTTTAACGTAAGCGTTATGAGATGAGATTACTGAGCAGCACCGTTGCCATTACCGTTATTAGTACCGTCATCGGTTGCGCCGTTGTCAGTCATGCCATTATCGCCCATGTTGTCCATCGTGCCAGCCGGGACGAGTGAGACAAAGACACTGTCATTAGTGGCTTTTGCGTGGCAACCGTGGCAGCCATTCCCTGCATCTTCAAGGTTAGAGCCCCTGACCTGCATATACTCAGCATCTGCGTTGGCGCGGGCATATTTCTTATATACCCAGCCATTGTGACCAGCATACATGGGATCGTCGCTTTTCATCATCACGGCAACTTTATCGACGAACATGTTAGTATCATCCATGATTTCCTTGACAATCGCGGTCCCGGCGGGGTACATCGTCCCCTCCTGGTTCGCCATGACACCAATATCGTTGATGTAGAAGGTCCGGGCGGTAGTAATACCCGTAGTCGCATGGGCTGGATTATGTGCTGCGCCAGTCTCGGCTGGGCTCATAGCATCGGCCATCGGCACAGGTGCTGGCAACATCTTATGCATCCACGACGTGTACGCGCCCATTTTTATCAGGTCCAGGGTCATATCCGTGGACATGTCGGTGGCCGTGTCATCGGTAACCATATCTAACTTATCCTGTGTCCGGCCGCAAGATAAGAAAGCGATACAACCGACTAAAATAATAGCCAAGGCTATCTGAAATTTAAGCATTATAATGCTCCTTTTTTGTTTTTGAATAAAATTGACGAAGAGTTGTGGACTTTATGCGACAAAGTCCATTCATCTCGGAATTTAACTCTTCAGGTTCATGTATACACAACCTTATGTAAAACGTGAGTTTGAGAATAAACTGTAGTCAACCGTTAACCTGTAGAGCGAATGTTTGATAGCCGCTTCGCGCTGCTCCTCGCGACGCATCGCGAGGCAATTGACACACTTATTAGGTTATAATAGGTCAAATTTTATTTTCAGAAAAAAATAAAAAATTCTATACCTAACTATGAATTATAGGATACTTTCAGGAAAAAAGCAAATTATATCCGTAAAATCGCTAATTTTGCTTGAAAATACTTTTGAGGGTAAAGGGTTGGTTAGAGAAATGTGGTAATTTCATTATCCTAAAGGGGTTCTCTTTATCCAAAAACTTTCAATTATTTATCAAACTCACATTATATAAAGGGGACTAAAGTTTGTTTAAATTTTCAAGAAAAAATCATATTAAAGCATCATTGCCTATCGGGATTTAGAATTTTTGATCGGATTTTTAGAATATACGGGTGCTTAGGGTCCTTCCTAAAAGCGTCTTCAATTTCACGTTGTGCATCGGAAATACGGTTGAGACGATAATAGACAAATGCGAGTGTGGCAAGGTGTGTTGGGCGGCTATCACTTTTAACAACAGTCTCGGCGAAATTAAGTGCTTCGACAAGTTTCCTATTTTCCACCGCGAGTAGCGATGCCAGTGCTTCTTTCGGAAAGGGGACATTTGGCGCGAGTTGGATTGCCTGACGGAAATCGGCTTCTGCCCTGTCAGATGCCTTCTGCTTTTGATAAATCTTTCCACGCCATAGATACCCGGGTGCCCATGTCGGCTCGTGTTCTATCCCCATCGTGAGTGCTTGTTCGGCAGCTGCTAAGTCTTCTGATCTCTCGTGCAGATTCGCAAGTTGCACGTAGGTATCCATAAAATCTGGTTCGTGTTTGATGAGTGTGAGATAGTGTGCCACGGCGTTTGTCAGGTTTCCGAGTTTAGTTTCTATCATGCCGAGGTGTAAAAGTGCCTGCCGAGAGTTCGGTTCTATCGTGAGGACGCGCTGATATGTCTGCTTGGCAGCTGTTAATTCGCCGAGTTGCATCTGAATGTATGCGTAATCTTTCAATGCAGGTGTAAACATATCATCCGTTTCGAGTGCTTTTTGCAGCGGTGCTAATGCACGCTGTAGCTGCTTGTTTTCAATAAACCAATGTGCTTGACGGAGATAGCGTTCGGCAAGTGTTCGGCGGTAACGCGTTTCGGAGGCTTCGGCTGCTTTATTGTTTCCTATACTGCGGAGGGTGTCTGCGAGTGATTTGTGAAATATAGGTTCGTGTGGTGCGTGTTCGGTAGCATGTTCGTAAAAATGGCGGGCAACGTCAAATTGTCCGCGGTTTACGCCTACCTCACCGCGCCCGAACGCCGCACTGGCAAGTGTTTCGTCTTGAGCGAGTGCTTCCCTAAAAACGGCGTCGGCTTCATCAACACGGTTGAGCTTGAGAAGTACATGTCCAAGATTGTTATAGGCAGCGGTTGTGTCTGGATGTAGTTGTACGGCGACAATATAGTATCTACGCGCCTGCTCTAAATTCCCGCGTTCAGTTTCAATCTGTCCTAAAGCGACGTACCATGCAGCGGGGGCATCTTCACCTGCACCTTTGATGGCTTTTTGGAACCATATATCTGCTGCGTCAAGCTGCTTGTTGCGGTGATATGCGGTGGCGAGTTTGGCTTGTACAATGAATTGTAGGCGTGCGATCGAAATATCGGTCTGTTGTTCCGTTGAAAGGCGTTTCAAGGCATGCTCGAAGGCAGTAATAGCCGCTGGATAGTCCTTCAGTTTTGCGGCGGCATCCCCTTCACCGATATAAACAATGGATAATTCAGGAGCCTCTTTGGTGAGGGCGCGATATAAACGGAGAGCGTCTTCCCATTGTTCGGCTTGAAATGCCTGTTGTGCCGCTTTCAACCGTTTTTGAAACGTTTTAGGAGAGTCGCTTACATCCGTCTGTAAAATGTCTCCAGATACCGATGCAGCAAACACAAACAGAAGCATTCCAACGACAAAATACGCCCATCTTACCGGTGGAACGGCCCTGTGTGATCGTCCATTTCCACGATGATTCAACTCTCGATAATCCCACATCTGTTTACCTCACCTCATTTTCCGGTTGCGTGAGTGCATTATCTAAAATATGCCATACTCCCTCTTCTTTTCTTTTTTTCAACCACGCTTTGAACTGCTTTTCCGCTTGCTCTTGTCGAATCCGTTCTGTGATCGCCTCACTGACCTCTGAATACGCCTTTTGGCGAGGTGGGTTATTCCGAATGCGTTCAACAATCTGATATCCTTCTTTAACAACAAGTGGCTTACTTCGCTCAGATGTTTGCAATTCGGTTACAAGGGTTCCCAACGGTGTAGCTGTTTCAACTGTCAGGACCTTAAACTGAAGGGACAATTGCGTCTCATAAGCCTCACGGACTGTCCTAAATGTTTCTCCGTTCTGTAAACGCCCACTGAGTTTCTGTACCAAGTTCTCTGTGTTTTGCTTTTCCGTTTCTGATGTAGCGTCTGGAACGATTATCAGCAGTGCGTTGAAGGTAACTGTGGCTGGCACAACAAATTCTTCTTTATTTTTTTCATAATACGATTTGGTCAATCTTTCGACCTCAGCACTATTGACGGCGTTGAAAAATTTACGTCGGAAAAATTCATCGTAAATGAGCTGCTCATAGACCCACATTTTCAAGGTTTCGGTTTCTAACTGGTACTGCTCCATAGCGTTTTGGAAATCTGTCTCGGAAGTATACCTTGCACGAATCTCTGCAATCTGCTCTGCAATCTGTGCATCGCGTTCTGCAACTACAACGCCAATCTGATCTGATTCCTGTAGGACGAATTTGCGGTTAATGATCGTCTCTAATACCCCACGTTTCTCAGCAGCAGTTGGTGTTTCGGGAGTGGGTTTGCCCATAGTCGCAGTGATTCGGAACTCATTTTCAAGTTCACTGTGTGTGATAGCGTCCATATTGACCACTGCGATAACTGAATCAATGAGCACTTGCGTGTCCGCGTTACCGCCGATACAAAGCAAAAGAAAAAGCGTGATATAGCGCAGCATGTTATCTCGGATTTCTCGGTGTTAACCACTCCTCTTCAATGTGTAAACCGAGTCCAGGACCGTCGTTTGGGGAAATGTAACTATCTTTCGGGAGGGATTCACCTTCAAACAATTTCGTCTCCTCCAGAGGTACACCGGGCGGAACACCGAGGTAGTATTCAACCCAAGGTGTATTCGGCATCGCCGCGGAGAGATGGAGTCCTGATTGACGGAGACCGCCGCCATGAAAAATAACGGTAAGCCCTGCGGCATCCGCAAGATGACAAATCTTGACGCATTCGGTTATGCCGCCGACCCAGAACGTATCGGGTTGTAAGATGTCTAAACATCGTTTCTCAATGATTTGCTGAAACGGGAAGCGTGTGTAGTGATGCTCACCACTTGCCAGGCTTATCCAGTCAACCGCCTCTCTAACTTTCACCAAGCCGTCAATGTCTTCTGGAATGAGGAATTCTTCTATCCACTTAAGACGATACGGACGGAGGCGGTGTGCCAAACGGATGGTATAATCGACATCAAAAGCCATGTAGCAATCGAGCATAATTTCAACTTCATCGCCGACTGTCTCTCTGGTTTTCGCGACCAATTTTTCGTTCTCTTTTAATCCCCATTCACCGTCTACGGGTCCGTATGGGCATGCCAACTTCACGGCTTTGAACCCAAGTTCCAACTGCCAATCAGTATCGTTGCCCGTAGCATAAGCGAACATTTTCTCACGTAAGGGGCCACCGAGCAGTTCATAGACGGGTTGGTTCTTGATTTTGCCGTTCAAATCCCACAAAGCGATGTCAACGCCGCTGATCGCACAACTTGTTAATCCTTGCGAACCGTAAGGCTTGGACATACGAAACATCATATCCCAAATTTTCTCAACAGCGAAGCAGTTTTCGCCGATCAGCATCGGTGCGAAGTGTTCATCAATAATTGCTGCAACTGGTGTCCCGAACGAGGTTTCGCCTATCCCCCAAGTCCCATCTTCGGCGGTGACTTTGACGTAGACTTGATCCCATTTCGGCATCCAACTTGAGCGGTGGCGTTTGTATTGCGGATAGCGTGACATCGGATTCGCGACTTCGGCGTGGGCGTTCCACGGTTGGCGTCGAGGTTCCGTGCGTTTGATGTCTCGCGGCGGCACGTTAATTCGGACTGTCTGTATGTCTTTGATTTTCATGCGTTCACTCTGTTTGAAGGTTTGTGGCATGATACCACAACATGGTGTTTAATTCAAGGAATTTGGAAGCGTTATGGATTTACCGGGGACCCGCGACTGGGAGTGCTGCGCAGCGAGAATCCTACGGAAGATTAAAGTGTTTATTCCATCAACTCAATCACACCGCAACCGATACGCGCCCCACCGCCTGTTCTAACTTGGACATCTTTAAGCACCTCAATAATCCACTCACCGAATGCTACATCATCCCCTTGGAAATAGCCTAACATCCACGCAGTCGTCCGAGCATCCAAAAACGTGATGAGGAGTTCATTGTAACCCACTAAATCAGCGGGGTTTTCAAAATCTATGCCTGATGCGATGTAGAGGTGCGTTAACCGTATCCGCACTTCCTGCTCAAATGCTTCAGGAGGACCGGTAGGGAAAGCGAGCCGATATTGGTTTGTGAAGAAGTCGGGATCAATAGGTGCCCCGTTAGAGAGAAAAAAGTCGTGATAGTCGGCTAAGCTATTGGGTTCACTTTCCAAAAACGCTTGATACATCGGCGATTCGGTAAGTTGAATCACTGATAGAAATGCCAGATCCAGCAGTTGTTCGGGCGTAAAGAAACATTTAAGCAGCAGCTCCTGCGGATCGTGACTATGCGGGTCTACCACTTGACCCGGAAGATGGTGTTCCAATTCTAAGTTGATCTGCCGACTAAGAACTGTCAGCGTACAAGTATGCGTTGCTTTCAGCATTTCCGTTTCCATCTGCATCTGTGTCATGTTATGGGTATGTGTGCTTGCGTTTGCATCGGTAGTACTCTCCATCACCGTCTGGTGGGCGTGTGGGTTGGTCTGGAATGTGTCGCCTGTTTCATGGATAAGCATCAGTTTGTTGAGAATGTTGGTGTTTAGATCGCCACCAAGCGACCAGAGCGGTGTTGTGAATTCTAAGCGTCCCGTTCCATCTTCGCCGACTGGAATGTTGCCGATCTCACCGACACCGATGGGCGGCATATCGGGTGTTGCTTCGGCAACGGGAACACCGACTGTACCTGCTGGAGTTCCCATAGGATGCCAATGGGGTCCTACATCGGTGCAGCTGCCGATATGGAGATGCGCTGCGTGCAGACCGGGGGTCGCGTTCTGAATCTCAATTCTGACGTGAACCAAACCATCCATTTCTGTGAATGTGGCTTTGCCAGTCAGCCCACTTGTGTCTTTCTCTGAAATAACGGCTACCGCGACGCTTGCGACGGGTTCCGGAGTAATAACCTGTGTCGGAATTCTTTCGCAACCGCTTACGAGGCCTATCGTGATTAGGAGAGTTATTAGCATTGTGTATGTAGTGTGTTTAATATTCATAGACAGCAGATGTGAAAGGAATAAAAATGAGCAGGTTTTGAGTGACAATGTTGTGGGAGTTATTAAGGGTACGTCTTGAGCGTTAGTAAATCCAACATTAATTATAAGTATGGTAACATATTTGACGAAAATAGTCAAAAAATGCTGTGCTACAATTTGCTTTATAGAACGAGTTATGCTAAAATATGCGAGGATTTAACCCAAAAAATTCCCTATATCTTTAGCAAATAGTGAGGCGCGATTATGAAGGTAGCAGCAATTTTAGGTGAACGGCAAGCAGGTTTGGTTGATGTGCCAGATCCGACTCCAAAAGAGGATTGGGTCGTTGTAAAGATTCACGCATCGCCGATGTGCACTGAATACCACGCTTTTGAACATGGAAGTGAAACCGATCGGCTTGGGCACGAAGCGGCTGGTGAAGTGGTGGATGTCGCACAACCCGGAAAAGTAGAAATAGGTGACCGAGTGGTCGTGATGCCGCAATACCCTTGTGGGAAATGTGTGCTTTGCACTGATGGAGACTATATCCATTGCGAAAACAGTTACAATTTTGAGGAATTCGTTGGATCGGGTTATGGCAATGCAACGATGGCGCAGTATATTCTGAAGCCGTCTTGGTTACTCCCAAAGATTCCAGATAATGTCTCCTACGAGCACGCTTCGCTTGCGTGTTGCGCTTTAGGTCCGTCGTACCGTGCTTTTGACGAGATGGGTGTTAATGCGACGCATACTGTGCTAATTACTGGCATCGGTCCTGTCGGTTTCGGAGCGATTACCAACGCTCGGTTCCGCGGTGCGAAAGTCATCGCAGCAGAACTGATTCCGTGGCGTGCTGAACATGCGAAACAAATGGGTGCTGAAGCGGTTATCAACCCAACCGATGAAGATGCCGTTGATCAGATTCGCGATCTCACAACAGACGGGCGCGGTGTTGACTTCGCACTTGATTGCTCAGGGAGTGTTCAAGCACACCGACTCTGCATTGATGCGACGCGTAGACGCGGCACGATAGCCTTTGTTGGACAGAGCGGCAGAAACGACACGGTCATCCATGTCAGTCCTGATCTTATCGGCAAAGGATTACACCTCGCAGGCGCGTGGCACTATAATCTTAACCAATTCCCAGGATTGATGAAGGTCATCGAAGGTTCACCCCTCCTTGATCTCCTCATCAGTAATGTTTACCCGATGAGCGAGATCCAGCAGGCATTTGAAACGTCTGCATCGCACGAAAGTTCCAAAATTATCCTCAAACCTTGGGAATAGATGCACCTCGCGCATTTCAATATTCCAGCATATTACGGTGTGCGGACAGAACGCTATAAACTCATCTATTATTACGGTGAAGCATTAGGGGCAGGCGGTGCTATTGACCGAGCGACACCACCGGAATGGGAACTGTTTACTCCAACCAATACTTCTTGGTATTCCATATTAACATTGTAAATTATCTTGAAATTTAAAACAAATCTTTATATCATGTTTGGCAAGAAGGAGATGACTTCATAGCACCTGAGGGACGGACATGACACCGAAACAGAAATACCTCTTTGACCTGCGCGGCTACCTGCATTTAGAGAACGTCCTGACACCAGAGGAACTTAGGAATACACAGGCAGCGATTGAACGGCTCGTGCAAGCATCGCCAGATGAATTACCGCTTGGGATTCGTCGCGGTGGTGAGGGTTTCTCAAACGGATTTTCAGCGGATAAATCGCTTGAGGCATTGACGCTACACCCTATCACATGGCCCATTATCAAGGAACTGACTTTCAATAAACCGCGCTTCAATCGTGGATCGCTTGTTGTTAATACGCACGAACGGCAAGAGATGACACCACTCCATTGTGCGGGTGAAGGCTTCCGCTGGACGCGACGGTATGATGTCAAAAATGGTCAGATTTTTACAAATGATGTCGTTGCTTTCTTCTATTTCACGGATGTCTATCCGGGAGATGGCGGTTTAGTAGTTCTACCGGGTTCCCATAAACGCGAGTTTGCGCGTCCTGAAAACCTATTTTTTCCCGAACCCGACAATCCAGACGCTCCGCTCCACTCAGCCATTGTTAACATAACGCCGAAAGCAGGCGATGTCGTGATTATCACCGAAATGTTGACGCACGGCGTGTTGGTATGGAAACCACAAGATCGCGATCGACGATTCCTGATTTTGCGATATAAGACCCAGTTTTTTCAAGATGAACGCGGGATCCGAGAAGTATTTCCCCCAGAAGTGATGGAACGATTGTCTCCAGAAACGAAAGCGTTGGCGGCTTACGGTTCGGAATGGGAAATAAAGGACCTCGTGAAACAGGATAATGTAACGTTGACATAATTAGGTTAGCACTGCAATGGAAATCGTTAAAGCAGAACTGCGTGATGTCAAAAGGCTTGCTGAGTTGAACAAGTACCTCATTGAGGATGAACAACATCCCAATCCGATGAATATTGTCCAACTCACTGAACGGATGGAAGAATGGTTGGCAACCGATTATATCTGCCATACGATGAAGCAGAAGGGACATATCATCGCATATTGTCTATATAGAGATGATGGTGGATACTACTATATGCGGCAATTGTATGTGGACAGAGTGCATCGGCGAAAAGGCATCGCTACGCAGCTGCTTGATTGGCTGTATGAAAACGTGTGGATAGATAAGAGAGTCAGATTGGACGTACTCGCTCATAACGAGGATGCCGTTGCTTTTTACAAGCGTTACGGCTTCAGGATTGGTGTCTATAGAATGGAAAAATGAAAGTGTGAGGAAATCGAGGATGAAACATGATGAAGTAAATCGCACCTTTGATTGTGAACCGACACTTACGGATACGCAGGTGCTGCAGTATTGTCGAGACGGTTACCTGCAACTCCAAGGCATTGTCCCCGATGAGATTAACCAGCGGACGTGTGATTATCTTAACGGCGACTTACCGATAAATCCGTGCTTTATGCCGCCGGGTATGACGCACGCCGATTTAGAACGCATGCGGGATACACATGAACCGAGTTCCATTCTGCTGGAAGACTGGTATATTGAGCATGTTTTACTGAACCGAGAACTTGCTGGCGCGTTGCGATCACTGCTCGGTAAGAACGTCGGATTGCCTGTGCTGGTGAGCAATCACCGTGTGGAGTGTCCGATGCCCGCACAGGGATGGCATCATGATGCGGATCACGTTTTTGGGCCCGAAACTAACTTTGTTGAGGTCTTCTATTTTCCGCAAGACACACCGTTGGAACTGGGTCCTACAGAACTTCTTCCTGGCTCACATATCCGTTCAACGAGTCGAGATATAGCGGAAAAAGGCGTTTCGAGTGAAGGACCCGCGGGGTCTTTTGTTATCCACTCGCAAAGTATTCTTCATCGGCGTGGTGAATCCACTGCGGAAGGGCTGCGTCACATGTTGAAATATAGTTATTGGCGAACAGTCCCACCGACAAGAGATTGGAAAGAAGAAGCAGATTTCGATTTTCAGTCTGCCGAATATGGTGGACACGGCGTTGCGAGATACGTCGCACATATCTTCTATTGGCTGTGCGGTAAGGGTGATGATTTTCGTCTCATTGGTGGGCAAGCGTGGCCCTGGTCGAGCGTGAACCAAATCGGACCCTCTTACGGCTTCGGACATTCGGACGGGTATCTTCCGAATTGGCGGAAGAACAATCCAGACGATTACGCGATACCTTAGGAGATGCCCTATTCCTCTGAAATAACAAGTATCTGATTCGCTTTAACGTTCTGTAGCGTCTGGATTTTGCCGCAGAGCCACCGTACTGTCAACACATCAACTTGCGTCGTGTTTCCTAAGCCAAAATGTAGACGGAGATCGTTCTGACTGATATACCCCGAACCGCTTTTGACTTCACGGATCTGCGTCAAGTCGCCTGAAACAATGATTACCCGCGCGCCAATCGCATCACGATTACAATGCGTGCCGATGAGTTTGACCCTTAACCATCGTGCCGTGCTGTCCCTGTCATTCCGTAAAACAGTCGGTGAATCTTTGAGGTTAGAGACAACAATATCTATATCGCCGTCGTTGTCTATATCACCGAATGCTGTGCCACGACTCACTTTTTGTTCTGCTATTGCCGCATCAGGATTCTCCGAAAAATTGATACCCCGGTTATTCAGGAAAAGTTGATTTGGTTGTGCGTACGTGCCAATCGGATCAATCGCAGCGATGTTATTGTCCAAGTGTCCATTAGCGACGAACATATCTAACCAACCGTCATTGTTGAAATCGATGAAATCGACACCCCATGCCAGATACGGAAGACTCCGCTCACCGATACCTTTAGCGAAACTCACCTCGTTGAAAAATCCAATCTGCGTATTGTGGTAGAGACTATTGGTCTGATCCTGAAAATTTGTGATAACAATATCGAGATAACCGTCGTTGTCGAAATCACCGAGGTTCGCACCCATCCCGCTATAAGCGCGTCCCTCCTCGCTGAGTGCGACACCTACGAAAAGCGCGTCCTCTGTCATTTTAATGGCAGGATTACTGTCGTTCCGGTAAAGAAAATTCGGTGTGGTATCGTTGGCAACAAAAATATCGCTGTCGCCATCGTTATCTATGTCACCGCAGACAACACCTAACCCTTTTCCATTTGCGCCACTGATACCCGCTTTTTGTGTCACATCCATGAAAGTGCCGTCGCCGTTGTTGCGATAGAGGGTATCTGTAGCACCTGGCAGTGCCTCCGGCGTGCAGTAAGTCCGGACTCCCTGACGAGTGCATTCTCGGTTTGTTTCTGGATCGAATTGAACGTAGTTAACGACATAGAGATCCAGATAACCATCGGTATCAAGGTCTACAAAAGCACAACCGCTGCTGAACTGACTTCCACCGACGCCAGCAGACTCCGTTACATCTGTAAAAGTGCCATTGCCGTTGTTGCGATAGAGGACATTCGCACCGAAGTTTGTTACGTAGAGATCGGTGAAACCGTCGTTGTTATAATCACCAATACAGCATCCCAATCCGTAACCCGCGTCGTCGACGGACGCTTCCACTGTTACATCTGTAAAAGTATCTCCATCGTTGCGATAGAGGCGGTTTGTGGGTAGGGTTGGTGAGGTGAGTCCGGGTAAGTTACTTCCGTTGACGAGGTAGAGATCTAAATCGTTGTCATTGTCAAAATCGAAGAGGGCAACGCCGCTGCCGATGGGTTCAATAAAGTATTTCTGTCCACTTTCACCGTTGGCGTGCCGAAATTGGATGCCCAGCTGCGCCGTCACATCAGTGAACAGCACGGATTGGTTTTGTGGTTGCGCTGGCTGTGCGCTCGTGCACCACGGTATAGCGTAGAGAATAAAGAGAAGAATAATAAAGCTGATCGTCGGTATTTTCAATTTTTTGTAACGCATAGTCTGTCTATATGCTATAATGGTTATCAGTCATCAGTTATCAGTTGTCAGTTAAGAGATTTGCTTGTAACAATTCAGCTCACTCTGGTACACGCCAAATGGTAGTGGTATGTTTCAAACACAAAACCCCTTGACTGATAACTAATACCATTTCTCATTGAATGCCTTTCAATGCGCATGTAACATAAACTGTTAATTTATGCTATTGTAAACCCTTTCCGAAAAGTTATGCGTGCAATATTTACTTTCAGAAATGGTATAACAACTGACAACTATAAAAGGAGAATTTCTAATGGCTAACAATCTACGTTTTGGCGTTGTCGGTTTAGGTATGGGTATGAACCGCTCCGGTGTAATACACAGCACTGACGGTGCAGAACTTGTCGCTGTGGCAGATCTTGTCGAAGACCGACGCAAGGCAGCTGAAGAACGTTTCGGATGCGAAAGCCACGACGATGCACTTGAGATGTTCGATCGCGACGATATTGACGTGGCAATGATTATGACCCCGAGTGGTCTGCACGGAAAATTCGGAGAGGAAGCGGCGCGGCGCGGCAAACACGTCATCACCACAAAACCGATGGATGTCAGTGTCGAAAATTGTAACTCTCTCATTAAAACATGCGAAGATAACGATGTCAAGCTGCTTGTGGATTTCGGGGAACGCTACGGTACGCACAACCGCCGGATCCAGCAGGTACTCGAAACAGGTGCGCTCGGTAGACCGCTATTGTGTGAACTCCGTATGAAATGGAAACGTCCGGATAGTTACTACGTCGGTTGGCACGGGACATGGGAACTTGACGGCGGTGGCTCCATTATGAACCAAGGTGTACATTATATCGATCTGATGCTTTGGTTTATGGGTCCCGTCAAACGCGTTATCGGGGCACATTTTGATGTCTATGATCACGAGAATTGTGAAACTGAGGACATGACCTCGGCGATCCTCGAATTTGAAAGTGGTGCGCTCGGACACGTCCTGACAACGACAACATTCCCCGGCAGCAGCATTTCAATGATCCACATCCACGGTGAGAAAGGCATCGTTGGTCTCGGGCCGGAGATGTGGGAATTCGCCGATGACGACGAACCGAGTATTGCCCTTCCGCCGTATCCTAACAATGTAATTGAGGATGCACTTCGTGTTGTCAATGACAATGCATCACCGGCAGTTGATGGTTATGAAGGTAGACGCTCTGTCGCGCTTAATATGGCTATCTACGAATGTGCCCGTACCGGCAAAGCCGTTGAATTATCATAATAGATAGTTTTCAGTTTTGACCAAGAACTCGCGCCTTAGCAAAATTATCTGTAGGTGAGTTCTTGGTCGAGGTTGTCGGTTGAGAGAGGCTTTGATAAGGATCTCCGTATTGATAACCGACAACCGTTTAAAACTGAATGTGCCTGATTACATCGAACCAACCTGCTTTTAGTAGGAAACCCAATAACTCTATTTGCAATCCAGCCAAAAACTGGGTATAATATTTATCGACAAACCAGAGATTTATTTCATAGATACTTAAAAAAATAGACACCCTCGCGAAGTTGTACCGAATGTAACAAGAAACCATTTTTTCGCATCGAAAAAAAAAGAGCGGAAATGCCTATATTTAAAGACATGAAAACTGCGAAACTGATTACGATGGGCTGTAAGGTCAACCAATACGATACACAATCCATGTGTGAGACACTACAACGTAATGGATATACTGTCGTAGACGAAGAAGTTTCACGACAGCGGACTGACCTGTATCTCATCAATACATGCACAGTAACAAATACCGCCGACCAGAAGGCACGGCAAGTCATTCGGAGAGCACTTCGGCAGCATCCGAACGCAAAAGTGCTCGTTACAGGCTGCTATGCTGAAAGCGATCGCGAGGCGATTGAAGATATACCCGGTGTAACGTTCGTTTTCGGTAACCGAGAGAAGGCTGATTTTCAGGACTATCTGGACATACTGCACGCCGAAACGCCATCATCCTCAGAAGATGTGTCTCACACACCGAACCCGCTTCTCTCCATAGAACCCGTACAACACGATGCTATCCGTGAACACGCACGTTTTAGTCAAGGCGTTAGTGATGCAGGTCAACGGACACGCGCGCTCATCAAGGTGCAAGATGGCTGCAGTGCTTTTTGTACCTACTGTATTATCCCTTACGTGCGCGGTCGGATGACGAGTCGTTCGCTCGACGATATTGCCGATGAAGCATATCGTATTGCTGACAGCGGTATCAAAGAGATCGTCATCACGGGTGTGCATCTGGGTGCCTATGGTATGGACACTGATAGAGACAAAGATATTGCTGATATATTAGCGCGTATCCATGACATTGAAGGTATTGAACGCATCCGTTTCAGTTCAATCGAGCCGATGTATTTCCCGGATGCCCTCGGTGAACGGATGGCAGCATTGCCGAAATGTATGCCTCACTTCCATCTCCCACTGCAAGCCGGTTCAGATGAAATCTTACGCCAAATGCGTCGGCGTTATACTACGGCACAGTTCGCACATCTCGTTGGGAATTTACGGCGTGTCTTCGGTGATGACGTCGGGATTACCAGCGACATTATGGTGGGATTTCCGGGTGAAACAGATGCCCATTTTAAGGAATCGTGCCAATTCGTTGAAGAGATCGGCTTCAGCCAGCTGCATGTATTCCGCTATTCACCTCGAAAAGGGACACCCGCTGCGAGTTACCCGGACCAGGTGTCCCCACATATCTCTGCGTCGCGCAGCCAAGAAATGATTGCGCTCGGTGAACGCCTCAATACAGTATTTCGACAACGGATGCTTGGGAAACAGAAAGAAGTATTGATCGAAGCGAGCAGGGAAGGTAAGAACGACCACCTCGCCGGTTTCACGGACAACTATCTCCGTGTCCTTGTAGATGCTCCAGAAAGTGCCATTAATGAGATCCAGCGTGTCACCTTGGGTTCATTAGAAGGGGACTGCATCGCTGCTGCCTAACCTTCAGATTCCTCCGCTTTTGCTTTCAAATCATAGAGGATATTCACTGCGTCTAACGGTGTCACCTGCGTGAGTTCCAAACGTCGGATTTCTTCGACGAGTGGATGCGTTTTCGGTGTAAAGAGTGCCATCTGTAGCGACTCGCTTTGCATCGTTTTTCGGGAAACGCGGCGGCGCGGTTTCGGCATTGTCGGGTGTGTTTTTGGCTGTTGTCCTGTTGCACCGTCTGCCTCAACGCTGAGATTGTGTTGCTCCAGCACCTCAAGTATCTGCTGTGCACGTGTGATTACGACTTGGGGGAGTCCAGCAAGTCGTGCGACGTGGATACCGTAACTCTGGTCGGCACCACCGGGCACAACTTTTCGGAGAAATGTCACCTTTTGACCATCTTCATGGACTGCGACGTTGTAGTTCTTAGCCCGTTTGTACTTACTGGCGAGTTCTACTAACTCGTGATAATGCGTAGCAAAGAGCGTTTTTGCACCCATCCGTTTCTCATCCAGAAGATACTCTGAAACCGCCCATGCGATGCTGAGTCCATCAAAAGTGCTCGTGCCGCGCCCGACTTCGTCAAAGATAACGAGGCTGTTGCGGGTCGCGTTGTTGAGGATATTCGCTGTTTCGTTCATCTCGACGAGGAAAGTGCTCTGTCCCATCACAAGATTATCCGACGCGCCAACGCGTGTGAAAATCCTGTCAACCAAGCCGATCTTCGCAGCGGCGGCAGGTACGAAACATCCGACCTGTGCCATCAGCACAATGAGTGCCGTTTGACGTAGATAGGTGCTTTTACCGCTCATGTTCGGTCCCGTGATGATATGTAATTGCTCGTCATCGCAGTTGAGTAGTGTGTCGTTCGGGACAAAACCCTCTTGTGTAAATAGCTGCTCGACGACCGGATGCCTGCCGTCCCGAATAACGATTTCGTCCACGGATGCGACAGTCGGTTTCACGTAGTTGTATCTTGATGCGATGTATGCGAAATTGGCGAGGACATCAATCATCGCGAGTGCAGCACCGATTTTCTGGATGGCTTCCGTATACTTTGATACCTCATCTCGGATTTGGCAGAAAAGTTCATACTCCAGCGTTTGGATCCGATCTTCGGCGTTAAGGACTTTCGCTTCCTGTTCCTTGAGTTCAGGTGTGATGAACCGTTCGGAATTCCGAAGTGTCTGTTTGCGGATATAGTGCTCAGGCACCATGTCAAGGTTCGGTTTCGTTACGTCGATGTAGTAGCCGAAGACCTGATTGAATCCGATCTTTAAGGATTGGATTCCGCTGCTTTTGCGTTCCTCTGCTTCCATAGCAGCGATCCAGTCCTTTCCTTCTCCGACAATTTGCCGAAGTTCATCGAGTTCTTCGTTATAGCCGTCGCAGATTATACCGCCTTCACGAATCGTTGCGGGTGGATTCGGATGGATGCCGTTTTCAATCAGTTCGACTAACACTGGCAGCGGATCTAAGGTGCCATCAAGCGAAACCAACAGTGGACTGCTGCAGTCTTGGAGCTGCGCTTTGACATTGGGAATCAGACACAACGAATCTTTGAGCGAATGCAGGTCGCGCCCGTTGACAGAACCGAGACTGATCCGCGAAATGAGTCGCTCAATATCGTACATCTGTCCGAGTGCCTCGCGGAGTTCTTCTTGGAGACTAATCTGGGTTTTGAGTTCATCTACTGCGCTGAGCCGTTCCTCAATTTCGTTTGCATCGAGTAAGGGTTGCAAGAGGCATTGACGCATCTTTCTGCCACCCATTGCTGTCACCGTCTGATCGAGGACTTCAAGGAGCGTGCCTTTTGTGGAACCGTCGCGAATAGAGGTCGTGAGTTCCAAGTTGCGCTGCGTATCGGCATCCAGTACCATAAAATCTGAGAGTGTATAGGTGTGCAGCGAGACGATGTGTTCTACTTCCTGTTTCTGCGTTTCGTTTAGGTAGTAGATAAGCGCGCCAGCGGCAGAGATCGCAGTGGGAAGGTGTTCGCATCCGAATCCGTCAAGCGAAATCGTTTGGAAATGGTCGAGGAGTTCGGTGCGAGCTGTGTCGAAGTCAAACCGCCAGTCGGGTAGATAATTGAGTGTCGCTTTGAGTTCGGTCTTGAGACGGTCACATATCTCCTGATCTTCAAAGGATTCGGAGAAGAGACACTCTTTCGGCGAAAAGCGGTGTATCTCTGCCCAGAGGCGTGAGAGATCCGCGAGTTCGGTTACCAGAAATTCGCCTGTAGAGAGATCCGCTACAGCGACACCGTAGACATCTTTGTTTCGATAAATGGAAATGAGGTAGTTGTTCTGTTTATGTTCAAGGACTTTCGGATCGGTCACGGTGCCGGGTGTGACGATCCGGACGATGTCGCGCTTAACGAGTCGATTTTCGTCGCGTGCGACTTTTGCGTCCTCGGTCTGCTCCAAAATAGCGACTTTATGTCCGGCTTTAACGAGTTTATAGAGATAGGAGTCAAGCGCGTGGTGTGGGATACCTGCCATCGGTGGCGGTGGGGATTTCTGGTTTTTGTGGCTTCTTGTTGTCAAGGCGATCTCAAGGAGGCGTGCGATGAGTTCCGCGTCTTCAAAGAAGGCTTCATAAAAATCACCGACCCGGCACAAGAGTATAGCATCTTCATGCTGTTTTTTAACCTGTTTGTAGAGTTCCATCATCGACAGGTCTGACTGTTTTGAACGTGCCATAGAGTTTCCTTAATATGATTGGCGTGGTTATTTTATCTGCAAGTTAACTTCTAATACCGTAGCACATCCTGCGTTTTATGTCAAATCATTTTAGCAACTCCCTTACCCGTAGAAATTAAAAACACACCTATACGCCAAGGTTGACGAAATTGTTTAACATTTGAGAGATCTTTCAAATATGAACGAGTTATTACATCCGAACCCCCATCGTTCTCTTTTTACCAATCTCCATCGGTTGAAAATATTATGGAGACATTCAGGATCGAATCCATAATGCTCATGCATGGAGAACTCCTCAACTATTTGGAGTTTCTTAAGCAGATCCAGGAGGCCTTCAACGCGCTGGTATTGCACCGCGATAATTACTCGTCCGCCGGGGTTTAGGTATTTCTAGCAGGCATCTGCAACGTCAGGTAAGATATTCATTGGGATATGTTCCACAACAGCCATCATAGTGATGACATTGAAGATTCCATCTTCAATAAAGTCATGTAGGAAGTAGCCGGGAATGAATTGACAGGCGGTGCAATCGACAGTTTGTCCGGAATGTGAATCAATACCCACAGCAAATTGCAGATGTCCATTAAGGTAGCGTAAAAGTTGCTATTACCGGTTCCGATGTCTAAGAGCATCGCGTCTTTAGGGATATAAGGTTCGACTGTTGTGAAGCGTAGGAATTCAAGGATTTCATCTAACGGTTTCCTGAGATATCGACAGGTTTTATATATAACGTGAGTTTGATAAATACTTGAAAGTTTTTGTATAAAGAGAACCCTTTTGGTATAATGAAGTTATCAACAATCTTCAGTTCCAAAAGGAGTTCTCTGATGGGTATTGTATCACTT
>JAGFCB010000213.1 GCA_022394775.1 Candidatus Poribacteria bacterium | reverse complement strand
TCATTCGTATTCTCCTTGTTTACATCGTGCACGCTCGAAACGCGCCCACGAGATTAAATACTAAACTAACTTCAAACGCTTTCGATAAGATATTTAAATGAGGGTGTTTCATAAATCGTTAATTTTATCGAAAGACGGTTTTGATGTGTGTGATATTTCGTGTTGGCAACCGACATCTGACGTTGATTAACATTGCGAGTTGCAACAACACGATGCCAATGCCCAAAAAGGTGGCAACATACGCGACTCCTCGCAGCGGTAAAGGTTTATGCGCCCCCGTGATGGACAAGAGTTTGCTGAGCAAATCAAAGACGGGTTCAATGGCAACTTTTCGGGTTTTCTGCCATGTATGGACTTGTGTTGCGGTATACAAGGGGTCTGCGCCTAAGCATGCGTTTGCCGCCACTAAAGTCGTCTTTGGCGTGAGTAAAAGCACCTCGGTTTCGGCAAAAGCCGTTTGCCGTTTTTCATCAACATAGCCGTTATCAGCGACAATACATCGCACCCCTTTTTCAATGAGTCGGTCTTTCTTAGTATCCAAGACTTTCAGTTCGTTGACGTTGGCAGGTAGGACGTCAAACATCACGGGAAACCCGTTGCGGATGTTGGTGAGATGAAGTCCATATCCATAGACCCATCCATGATACCCGCTTTTTGACCAAGTCGCTGTTTCGTCAACGCCTCGTAAACCTTCGGGGAGATGATCCTTGAGACGATCCTTCTGGTGCCAGACGGGACCCGCCGCTTTGAACAGACTTTTATCTTCATAAACAACTTCTTGAAGAAAACCGGCTTCTTTGGCGAATCGAGAAACTGCGATGTATTCAGTGAACGCTTGGAGCTTAGGCATCAAGGCTTTATAGCGGCGACCAAGGGTCACATGACCTGGGCATGCCGGCAGCTGACAGCTTTCAAGGTAGAGTGGATGATGAAACAAATAAGTCTGCTGTGCCCGCATAGATGTAATCCCCTTGAGCGTCATAACGGCATAAAAGACGATCAGCGAAGCATCGCTATAAGTCTCGGGTCTCCCTCTTTTGGAGACCTTTTCTTGGGTTGCTGAAAACTCATCTAACATTAGAAAAAGAAATGTGATATACTCTCTCATGTCAGGATAATACACAGGATACTCCTTCAATGGGTTGGTTTTCATTAAAGGATACCCATTATCCTGGCACTTCACAACTTTATTTATGAAACACCCTCAATTAATTCTAATATTTACCATCAGTTGGCTCTTAACCGACAACTGATAACCGATAACTGAAAACTATTACGGATAGGCGTGAATGAGTTTGCCGATTCGATTGAAAC
>JAGFCB010000086.1 GCA_022394775.1 Candidatus Poribacteria bacterium | reverse complement strand
GGGGCGAGTCACGACAAATTACACAACATCGTGGAGAAAACCTTTCACTCGCATGGGTTCCCGAAAGTTTTTCTCCGTTTCTCCGACTGTGGACACCCAGACGATCCTCTGGGGTCGGTTGAAACAAGCTGAACGTATGACGCAATAAAGATAATCACGGTTCACGATGAGGAGTATACCTAACAATGACCAAGAAGGTATTTCCTATTATGATAGCCTTCCAGACGTTCCTGTTTTATTCAACCCCAATTAACTATTTTCTATATTCTGCACCCAATTTACACTTAACCTACGTCTTAAAAGTAAAGACAATAAACAAGGTGTAATATGAAAAAGAATGATGCCGATTTAATTCACACTATACTTTCAGGTGATGATTCTGCTTTTACTCAACTTGTGGAGAGATACCAGAAGCAAGTTCATGCACTTACATGGCGTAAAATTGGGGACTTTCATATTGCCGAAGAGATAACACAGGATACCTTCCTAAAAGTATACCAGCAACTCTCAACACTGAAAAAACCACATCGGTTTGCTGGATGGCTTTATGTGATTGCAACACACTGTTGTCAAGATTGGCTACGGAAAAAACAGATATCTTCAGAGTCATTAGCGGATTTCAGTAGTGAAGACCTACAACCAGAAGCATATTCACGATATGTAGCTGAACAGCAGGAAAAAACAAACGTTGAAGAACAACGGAAAGTCGTCAATAAACTTCTGCCTACACTACCGGAAAGTGAACGGACAGTGATTACTTTGTACTACTTCGGTGAAATGACTTGTGAAAATAAGCGAATTTTTAGGTGTCTCGACCAATACTATCAAGAGCCGACTTCGTAGGGCACGTAATCGATTGAAAAACGAAGAAGCGATGATCCGAGAAGCACTGGAGCATTTTCAAATTTCACCTAACCTCACAGAAAATATCATGCAAGAGATCGCACGACTTAAACCTGCTGCACCTTCTACCAGCAAACCTTTGAACCCATGGGTAATAGGGACATCAACTGCTGTTTTTATTGTCTTACTATTGGGATTCGGTACTCAATACTTAGGATTATTCCAGAAACCTTATAGTTTAGAAGCACAAACCGAAACCACAGTGGAACTTGTTGATGCA
>JAGFCB010000068.1 GCA_022394775.1 Candidatus Poribacteria bacterium | reverse complement strand
GAACTCGTCCACGTTAGCAACGGCACGCAGGGAGATTTCAGCAATTGGGAGCTTTATCCCTTACTTTTCGGGGACGAAGCAAGTGGTGGCAGGAATTGGGAAGGTAAACTCAGCCGTATAGCAATCTATAGCCGTTTCGTCGGCGTGGAGGAAGCAATGCATAAGTTCAAACTGATTCAAGGCGAGTAAAAAATAGATCGGTTCTTTCTGGATCTAAACGATAACCTCCTAACGCAATCAAATCGGCATTGCCTTTAGGTGGATTATCAAGACAGTTTGGATTAAGCACAAAAAGCGGTAGATTCATGTCAAGTGCTGTTTTTGCGGTATAAAACGTTCCACTCATTTTGCCGTGAGCATCCCGCTCAGGGCCGGATTCAATAACGACAACTGCTTTGGAGAGTCCACACACAAGCTGGTTTCGCGCCAGGGCATACCACAAGTGCCGCTTGGCATCTGGATCAAATTGTGAAACCGCAAGTACATCCTGATCCCAATTGAATTTCTTAAAGGCATTTTTTTCACGCAGCTGCTTGATACCGTCCGACAGAACGAGTGTCGTCGTTCCCCCTGCTTCCAACGCACCTAAGTGCGCCTCTAAGTCAACACCTTCGGCATAGCCAGAGACGATATTTATGCCGTTACTTACAAGCTCACCAGCCAAATTTCTCGTAATGCGAATCCCTGTATCCGATACATTCCGCGCCCCAACAATCGTGACGCTATCTGATCTAAGACGTTTTTGCTGCCCTTTAACAAACAGTACCGGCGAAATTTCAAGGAGCTGTGGCGGAAAATCTGGGTGTCCAGGGTAGATAATATTGATCCCATAATCTTTAAGTTGTTTGTACGCTGCGAACACCTTTTCGCTATCTTCCTCGCGAATTTTGTCATTAAGGATTTTCGCCAATTCTGGAAACTGTTCCGAGAGATCGTTGTGGTTGAGCGGCAATGTTTCTGGGGTTAGGTTTTCTGCTTCCAATATTTTGGCGATAGAAGCCAGAAGTTTGGGACCTATACCTCGTGTCTTAAAGAGTCGGAACCAGAAAAGATCTTCGTTAATGCTCATTTTTTGTGTTGTGTCCTTATTTCACACCTTGCGTGAGAAGGCATAAACACGCAGCTTTACCAGATATAATAAAAGAAAAGAGAGGTTAGAAACCGTGTTTACGGAAACGAAGGTATTGCTTATTGCGGTGCTATATATTTATCCGATACACACGGACAGCAGTATCGTGAAACAGTGCAGCGCGTTCATCGTCCGAATACTCTGATGACAAGCGTTTGAAGGCGTTATACATCACGTTGTAGGAGAACGAGACCTTATCAACAGGGAAGTTGCTTTCAAACATACACCGCTCCGGACCGAACTGCTCAATACAATAATTCATAAAAGGGGCGATAGATTCCGACAACTCCTCAGAACCAATCGGCTTTTCACGCTCGTGCCAGTCAAAACCGGTACGCGGCATCCCAATGCCTCCGAGTTTCATGTTAACGTTAGGACAAGCGGCTATAGCAGCGATACCGCTCCGCCAATTCGCCAGCACTTCGTTATCTCGTCCGCCGTAAGGACCGACCCGCAGCAAACCGCCGATATGGTTTGAAATAATCGTCAGATCGGGAACTGCTTTCGCGAAATTCGCAAGTTCTGGGAGTTGCGGGGCGAACATCCAAGCCTCAAACGACATCCCCATACTTGCCAATACTCGTGCCCCAGCGCGGAAATCCTCACGTGCCAGTTGCCCTGCTGTTCTGTATGCGGAAGTGCCGCCTATTTCTGGATGTGGATCCGAGGTGACGGAATGCCGGATACCCCGAAACCGATTCGGGCTTGCTGCCTGCAAGGCTTCCAGAACAGGTTCAACGCGTTCACCCAAGTTCAAGTTCGCGTGCCCGACAATCGCAGCGGCAGCACGACTCTCGCCGTATAATCCGCTGGCACTCGCAGCGGCTAACCCTTGCACAAATTCGACTTCACCGACAGGACGCATCTCCTCCGGCCCATCAGCACGATACATTGCGCGCGCCTCAACAAATACAGTGGAACGCACATTGTGCCCGCTGTCAATATCCGCTATGAGTTCGTGGAGCAGATACCGTTGGTAAGGTACACGTTCAGTTCGGAAATCCCAGAAATGGTGATGTGGGTCGCAAATTGGCAGTTCCGGTTCTAATGTCGATTCTTCAGTTAAAGCGAGCCAGTCATTGCCTCCAAATGGCATAGAAGCTCCTCCTATCTCTATAATCGGTTCAGGTTGTTCCCTCCATCTCTTGGGTGTACTGTAGGGCATCAGAAGATTTTTGTCAACCACTTTAGACTTAGGCAGACTGTGAACACTGTTAAAATCATACCCAAAATTTTGATCCCTATATTAGGTGAATACTCCAAAATTGTCACGGAAGTATCTCGGCGCGAGTACAACTTTTTTTAAGGGATGCGCGAATAATAAACGTCATATAATTGCAGAACATGCGGTGACATTTTGCAGGAAAATCGGCAACGATTGGTGGAAGCGGTCTCCAAATCGTGATGTTGTCCAGTCAAACGAACCCATTCGCAATTACGCTTTTCTTGTTTATGAAATGTTTTTGTGGCATAATAGTTGCCAAACGGTAGGTATAGTCCTCATACTGCAAGACACAAACTCCGGTGAAAAGGACGGCAAAATGATGAACCCACGAAATAAAAATAACCTGTGGATTGTAAGCCCCAAAATCAAATGTGCACATACTACTTTTATTGCGTGTGTTTTGTTGTTGCTGTGCCACTTCGCTATTATAGGGTGTGGACCCTTAACAACCGATCCACAGTCCGGTATTCCACTTGAGAATTCTGGTGCAGATTCACGTCCCGAAAAAGTATGGCCCGTGGAACGGACGCTCGTCAGCAACGAGGTCAACTGTATTGCAGCCGACGCAAACAACGTATGGATTGCGACAGCGCGCGGCGTTTCGCGCTGGGAACGCCAACAGGATCAGTGGCTACATTATACCATGGAAGACGGATTGGCAAACGATATGGTGAACGCCGTTGCGGTTGATGGGCAGTGGGCCTGGTTCGCTACAGATGAAGGCGTAAGCCGCTACGATATCCAAACAGACACCTTTGCGACCTTCCGAACGATTGATGGTTTAGCCAGCGATCAGGTCTCCTCTATTGCAGTGGACGGAAATTACGTCTGGTTTGGTACATCCGAAGGGTTAAACCGTTATGATAAAACGATTGATAGCTGGGCGGTCCGTACCCGAAAAGACGGTTTGGTCAGCAAAATAATTACAACAATCGCTGTCGAACCAGAGTACGTCTGGGTCGGTGCTGATAGAGAAATAAACCCCGATCCACATGGATGGGATGAGGATCCGAGGTTCAGCAAGGGTGGTGTGAGCCGTTACCATCGGGATACCGATTCTTGGAACAACTATAAGAAGTCAGACGGTTTGATAGACAATGAAATCGCCACGATTGCAGTGGACGACAACAGCGTTTGGTTTGGCACACAGGACGAGGGGGTCAGCCAATACAATCAAGTTGATCAAACGTTCATCAAAACGTATACGAAGACCGATCTGCTGAAAAGCAATATGATCACGTCTATCCGTTCAGACGGCTTCCAAGTCTGGTTCGGGACTGCGAATGCAGGTGTCCATCGGTTCATCAAACCTGTCAATACGTGGGTGCATTACACCAAAGCAGACGGATTGTCAAGCAATCATGTCAGTTGGATTACCACGCAAGGAGATGATGTCTGGTTTGCAAGCAAAGAAGATGGGGTCAGCCGTTTTGATAAGGTAAGCGGCGAATGGACAATTTACCAACAAGCCGATTTTCTTTCCGACAACGATGTCCGCGATATAACACGTGATGCCGATGGAAACCTTTGGATAGCAACAGTCGCGGGAATTTCGATCTACTCCCCACAAACGCACAGTTGGGAAATTATCTCTAAAGAAGATGGACTGCCGACACCTTATGTCACGTCAATATTCATTAGCAATCATCAGCAAGACGGGATCAGGGCATCCGGAGCATCTTTACCGAAAACCGTTTGGATTGGGACCGATCGCGGGCTTGGGACGCGGACATATACGGGCGATGAATGGATATTTCATACGCCGCAAAATAGCAATCGGCAATCAACAGTCAGCAGTCAGCAAGAGGGTATGAATACATCAGAAACCTCTTTACCGAAACCCGAAACCCGAAACCCGAAAACTATTCCCGGTGAAGCTTTTGTAACAGCAATTGATGCTGGCGCTGCACAGTCCAACCCTGTTATCTGGGTCGGTACCAGTTTGGGACCCGCCATGTATGACCCAACATCTCAAGAATGGACGCAGCTTGCCGTGCCGGACACACCCAAAAATCCGCTTGTATTATCTGTGCTTGTTCGCGATGACACTGTTTGGTTTGGTGGAGCTGAAGGCGTTTGGCGGTATTCGATTGCCGATAAGAAGATGCATCCTGCTGCCGACGGACTTCCGAATCCGTACGTGAGTGTCCTATTATTGACAGGTGAAAAAGAAAAGACGCTTTGGGCAGGAACACGCCAAGGACTTGCAAGATATGACAACACCCGGCAGCGTTGGGTACCGTTGTCCTTTAATAATCAATTACCCTCTTCTAACATCACAGCACTCGCCTTTCGAGAGGATATCCTTTGGATCGGCACACCGCGGGGTTTGGGAAGTTATACGATTGCTGCTGATGCTTGGCGTTCTCTGTCAAATGTGCCGCATAACATTCGCGACATCTTGTGTGAGGCAGATAATACGCTTTGGCTGGCGACAGACACCGGTCTTGTTGAATATCATCACTATGAAAAACTCAAAAACGTAGTCCGTAATGTAATGGAGGACGGTTCTACGGAGAAGCACTTGAAAACGTCAACCCACCTCACCGAACCGCAAGGAAATATAAAAAATGTAATGGAGGATGGGTCTACGGAGAAAGACTCGAAAACGTCAACCCACCTCACCGAACCGCAAGGAAATATAAAAATACATCAATCCCGTCCGGTGCGGGAGCCCTTCCTTGAAACGAGGGTCTCACACATCAAATTTGATGGCGATTATATCTGGTTCAATAACTGGAGGGCTTCACCGAACGGTAGTATCGTCCGGTTTCACCGTCCAACAGAGACGTGGCGACGTTTCACACGCTTAGATATCCTGCAGTCTACTCAGAAAAGGTCCATGACGTTCATACGTTGGACCTATGTGGACACTGATGCGGTTTGGTTCACGACAGACTATGGCGTTCTCCGTTACGATAAAATGGCGGATACGTGGCAGCATTTTACGTCAGAAGATGGACTCTCTACAGACGATGTGGGTAAGATCGCAGTGAGTGATCAGAGCGTCTGGGTCATTCCGATGATAGGTTTGGAACTCAATCACTATAGTAAAGCAACCGGAACGTGGGCGGTGGTGGAAGAAGAGGGCCATCGTGAGATTGAGACTATAAAATCACTTGAGGTTGATGGACCGAATGTCTGGTTCGCATCTGGACGCGGTCTCACTCGCTATAATGAGATCACTGGTGAATGGAAAAATTTCGGACCGAGAGATGGATTGGCAGGTAGAGGCGCGGAATGGATTACTGTAGATGATGATTTCATCTGGGTTGCGCGTTCGGAGTGGGACAGAGGCAGCAACCGTCCGTTGTCAAGATACGATAAAAAAACAAAGAAATGGGCGACGTTTTCAACGAATGACGTGCTTGCTGCAAAAACCATTAGGCGCATTATTTCAACAGAAAACGATGTCTGGATACTCTATAGACCTTGGGATGACTCAGGTGTTACCCGATACGATCGGCGTACAAAGGAGTGGACGACAATCAGATCCGGGCGCGGCACGCTTGAACTGGCAGCCGATGACGATTATCTCTGGTTAGCTGCACCCAACGAAGGGCTTCGACGCTTTCATTTTGCATCCGGCACTTGGACAACGTTTAAAGATATCAAAGGGCTGCTCCATAACCATGTCGGTGAGTATGGGCTTGCAGTCGATGAAGACTACGTGTGGGTGGGGACCTTGCGTGGGCTTTCCCGTTATGATAAGCGGAAAGAATCCTGGACACCTTTGACCGCTTTGCCAACTCTTATTGGACGCACTGTCCGGACGGTAGATACAGATAAACGTTTCGTCTGGGTCGGCACTGAAGAAGGCATGTCCCGCTATGACAAGGCCTTAGGGACCTGGAAAAATTATCGACAGGAGGGTGGATCCGAAAATATAGAAACCCACGGCGGCCATTGGCACCAACATGGACGAAAAAAGAAAGGTAGTCTTTCCGATAACGTTGTGAGTTCTATTGTAACGGATGAACAATATGTCTGGGTCGGCACCCGTGACGGTGCGAACCGTTTTGATAAGATCGCCTTACAATGGGATCAGTACAAAACGCATCACGGGCTGCCCGCCAATAATGTGACTTCTGTCAGCAGCGATGGCGATAGCATCTGGGTAGGGACGAATTCCGGGATTGGAAAGTATCCCCGCACGGCGGATGACCTCAACGCTTGGATTACCTATACCTCTGGGACAGAGATTCAACCCTCCGCCGTATCTAAAGAGTTCGCAGAATCACTGGTTACCGACGAAATTTGGTGTATCACGGCGAGTAAAAGACACGTCTGGGTCGGTACACGCCGAGGTGTGAGCAAATACGACATCGGTAGAGACATCTGGAAGACAATCACAATGGAAGATGGACTCGCCAGCGATGAAGTCAGTTGTATCGCTATTGATGGCGACAATGTCTGGTTTGGCAGCGATCGCGGTGTAACCCTCTATAATGAAAAAACAGAGGTTTGGGCTGCCTATACGACAGAGGATGGACTTGCCAGCAATAAGGTTACTACTATTGGCGTTGATGGAGCAGAGGTATGGATCGGCACCTACAATGCCGGGGTCAGTCGATTTGATCAATTGACAAATAGTTGGACGACTTACACCCGAGACAGCGGTTTGGTACATAACGGGATTCTTTCTATGTCTATTGATAGGGACTACGTTTGGTTTGGTACATATCGTGGATTGAGCCGTTTCGATAAACGCACAAGCATCTGGACAGTCTTCACAGAGGTCTACGGACCGGAAGATATTTTGAGGTGAAGATAGTTATCAGAGAAGGAGTCATCAGTTTTCAGTTATCGGTTTTCAGTTAAGAAGTATGCTGTGGTAGGTACATCAAAATCAACTGCCACAAGATATTAACTGTTAACTGTTAACTGGAAACTATTTTATGGCAATAAATACAGGTGCCCGAAAGTGCCTGATCTTCGGCTTTTTCCTCTTACTGATGAACTGCTTTCTGGTGTTCTATGCTGAAGCGGAGGACGTGTACAGTCTATTTGGCAAGTTATTCCTTTCTGGACGTGTCGAATACGATTTTACAAACCGACGAAACTTCCTCGCTGACACAGAGGAAGAGCGAGTCAGGCAAGACAACTTTGATTTTGACCGCATCTTTCGGCGCGGCTTCCACAGTGTCATGGTGATTGAAGAGACCGCGGGCAGCGTCAAAAATATCCTCAGTCTCGGTGAAGTTCCAACAACCTTCACGAAATTCACCTTTGATCAGATTGACCTCAGCGGTGTCCGTTGGGAGGTCCGCTCCAACCGAACTGATTGGACGATTCTAATGGTGCCCGGTTTGCTCAATCGGCTGAACGGGCAAGAGGAAAAAACAGAAGGGTCCGGTATCGGCTTACGCGAGGTCACAAAGTTCGGCAATTCACAACTCGGACTTTCTTGGTACTTTCGCCAAGTTCCTGTATGGGCGGTGGATCTGGAAACTAATTTTACTAACTACGGTGTGAAAGCAGAGGTGGCTGTCACGCCGAAGAGCGCACTGCAAAAGAATCTGCGTTCACGTTTCGACGCGACGACAACAGTTTTCAAAGCTTTCCAAACCGTTGGTGATACGATTTTTCAGGCAGAAGCGTATCGCGTCGGTCCCCGATTCGATGCCTCCCGCTCTGTCGGGGACAATGACGACCAAGACCGCTACTCCGATAATACATTTCCTGACCCGCCTTCCCTGATTATTCCCGGCGACCTCGATAAAAATAACAACGGTATCTTCGACTATGAGGATGACATTCTGCTTTTCGATGTCGATGAGGATTTCCTTGATGAAAGCGATCGGAATAACAACGGTATCCGTGATGAAGAGGAAAACGACCTGGATCCGAATTACGAATTTGACGTTGGACTGCGAGGCATACGGCTTTCCATGAACCGTAAGATAAGTCGACAGGCAAGCGTTGTTGACCTCGATCTTGGGTTTCAGGCAGAAGAGAACCTCAGACTCAGAAATACGCCTACTTCAACAAAAGCGTTCGGCAACCTCGTCTTCCAGAAACAACTCGCCCAGGCTTCTTCGCTCGTTTTTGAGAACGAACTCAAACTGGTAAAGGATCGGATTCCTGACGAGACGTGGTATTATGCCGGATTTTTGGGGAGACAAGAGGAACGCCTGTACCGATCCCAACCGGAAATCCAGAAAATGACAAGGGACGGGCACGTGCACTTCTTCTATGTCGATGGCGGTGTTGAAGTCGAGAAACGACGTAGGGATCCGCTGCTGATGCAGA
Organism: Candidatus Poribacteria bacterium; assembly: GCA_022394775.1. Lineage (GTDB taxonomy): Bacteria > Poribacteria > WGA-4E > WGA-4E > WGA-3G > WGA-3G. Next base: position 7,376 of record JAGFCB010000068.1, on the reverse strand, counting down.
ATGACCTAATTAACACTGCCAAAATCACGTATGAATACTCAGGAATTGAGCGAATGGTCACAACAGTTCGCGCCAAAGTTCAATACGACTACGATTTTGAGAAAGACAATGAACATTACGAAGTCGGCATTTTTAAGACCCTTTACCGGCTGCGTCCCTCCAAATCGTTGGAAATTAGTCCAATGTTCAAATATACCATCCGCAACGGTTTTCGGATGGCAGAGGACAGGATCGAGTACCTGCCATTAACCGCGGAAATCGACGGTGAGGAAGTCTCACGGGGGCTACGACTGCGAGAAATCGAACAGACGTACGTACAGGATATGACACCGGCACTTATCCTCAAAGTCGTCTATCAATTCACGAAAACTATTAAACTCACTGGTGGTGGACAAATCCTGTTGTTCAATGATATGCTTGACAACGATAACGATTTTGTCCGCCAAGCACTGTTAGCAGAGATGGAGAAAAGTTTTGTCGCTTACGAGAAGCGGATGTTTCTGCATATCGGCGCACGCTACATAGACCAACGCGCAATCGGGGACGTTAACGATCAGAATTACATGGAAATCTTTGTGCGCGTCTTTGGAAGATTTTAAAAAAATACAAAAATTGTGAACTTTTTCAAAATTAACTTGACAAATAGATGTATAGGGTGTATAATACTATTACTACGTATTTAGATTTAGTATTTGAAAATCGTAATTCGCAGCATGAGCATTAACATTTTGGCATTTAGATCAAATTCACCTTTTACATTTAAGGACAAAATCAAATGAAACCCCAGAGATTACACCATTTAGAACTTGAAGTGATGAAAGTGGTATGGAAATTAACAAGTGCTACGGTCAACGATGTCCTCGATAACATCGACCGTAAGCTTGCCTATACCACTGTCGCCACGACTATGAAAAGCCTCGAAAAGAAGGGATTTTTGTCGCATCAAGTTGATGGTCGGACATTCGTTTACCAGCCTTTAGTCAAAGAGGCGGAAATTACGCATACGATGCTCAACGATTTACTCGAACGCTTGTTTGACAACTCAGCCGAGAAATTGGTGAACACACTCCTTGAAGTGCGACAGACCAGTCCAGATGAATACAATCGCTTACAAGAGTTGATTAACAACTACCGACCTGAAGGAGAAGAAACCGATGACTAAGCAAATCCTCCTTTCCCTGCTCAACTGCTCATGGCAGTGGATGCTTCTAAGCGGCTTGATATGGTTCGTCGCGAGTTCCCGATTCCACAAAAATCGTCGTTCCAACACCACCGTTCATCTACTTTGGCTGTTATCTTTACTCAGTTTGCCGATCCTATTCGGTTTGAACCAGTTTGTGCCAGCACCCGCTATCAGCGGAAACCCAATGCCAGAATTAGAACAGGCACAGCCAATAAATGTATCGGGTTTAGCTGCACTCACTACAGACTTTCCGGAGATTTCGTCCGTTGAAAGCGATACACAATCCAAGAACCAACTGTTTGCCGGCAGTGAGTCCTTCTTCAATTGGATAAAAACGGACCTGCTGCTATACCTCTGGGCAATCGGTGCACTCGCTATGTTAGCCCGTTTCATGTTCGGCTTGTACCGAATCTATCAACTCCGACACAGGGCCGTAGTAGCCGATGATCCATATCAGGCAATCTGTCAACGCTTGGCACAACAACTGGACATAAAGCGTCAGGTCACCGTGTGCTTCTCGAAGCGGGTAGCCTCACCGATTTCATTCGGTTGGTTATCACCCTATATCCTAATTCCGCGACAGCTGAATTTGGAGCAATTTGAGTTAGTCGCTGCTCACGAATTGGCACATGTACAACGCCTCGATTGGTTAACCAACCTCTTTTCGCATGTAGTTGGCGTTATCTTCTTTTTTCATCCGATTTACCATTTCCTCAATCGCGAACTCGTCCACCTACGGGAACGCATCTGTGACGATTGGGTCATCCAATTGACAGGTTCTCGGAAAAACTACGCGCAGTGTTTATTGGATCTGGTTCGCCATACAGATAGAACCATTCCACTCGCTTTGTCCCTAAATCAGCCATCGCAGTTGGAATCCCGAATTGATTCCATCCTGAAAAGCGACCGACAGTTAGACGTGCAACTGAAGCCGCGCTTGCGGTTAATGGTAGCGACTTTACTCTTAACCTGTCTCCCTCTATTGGCAATGGCACAGTTGGTGCCGCTGAAAACTTTCCAAGTCTCACTGTTCGCTCAGACACCTGAGAAATCAGAAGAAGCAGTTGATAAAACGGCAGAAAAGCAGGACATGCAAAAAGCGAAAGTTGAGAAAATGGGTAAGAAAGAATACGAAGACAAGTCATACATCAAAGTAGAAGACCCGACCTTGGTTGAGAGATCTGAAGAAAATAAAATATTCTCTGGACCGCAACCTGGGGAAAAACTTCCACCGTTGAAAGTAACTGGCGTTCGTGGCGAGACCGACGGTAAAACGTTTGATGTTACCACCGAAGTAAATGGAGAACCGCTTGTCCTATTCTTGCAGGACACCAATGCAGTCGGCATAAAAGGGCTTGTTAATGTGTCCGGGTTGCTTCTTAAAATTGATGCTTTCCAAAAAAGGCATAGCAAGACAACGGGTGATGCAAAGTCTAATCAAGGGTTTCAGATGGGTGTTGTGTTCCTTGCGGACAGTCTTGATACCTTACCCGATTGGGCGCATAACATGTTAAACGAAGAGATTCCAAACGAGATATTAACAGGGATATCTCCGGAGGGTCGTGAGGGACCCGGGAGTTATGGACTAAACCGCAATGTGGCGCAGACAGTTCTTATCGCTAAAGATGGGAAAGTGCTACACAATTTTGCTTTCACACAACCGATGCTTTATAGCGATCCACACTTCCTTGGTGCCGTCGCAAACGCAATTGGAGCAGATGCCCCTGCGCTGGAGAAATGGTTGAATGAAGAAACAGCGAAACGCCGCTATGAGAAAAACGTGAAGGCTGCCATCATTAAAGAGATTGACGATACCTCTGGTGGTGCGCACAACTGGTTGGAACTCCGCAATCTAACCGATAACGAACTGAACTTGAAAGGGTGGACACTGGAAATTGACACCACCGAATTGGATACTAAGGAGAAGTTAACCCAATTTACTAACACCGATAACAAACTGAACTTGAAAGGGTGGACACTGGAAATTGACACCACCGAATTGGATACCGAGAGGTGGTTAATCCGATTCAAGACGGATGTTAAACTCCCTGCTAATGGTTTTCTGCTCCTTGACGCTGAATCGCTGGAAAAATTAGGCGTTACCTTGGAGGAGGGTGAGAAACTTCTCAATAAGACGAAAGAAACCTCCCAAAAGATGGATAGACGGCAATACCGAAACCAACGTCAAGTGAAAATAGCGAATCCAGCAGCTTTTAACACATCCGAAGAAAATAAGATATTCTCCGGACCGCAACCGGGCGAAAAACTTCCGCCGCTACTGGCGACAGGTATACGTGGTAGTGCCAAGGACATAACATTTGATTTCATCGCTAAGGCAGATGGAAGACTTCATGTTCTTTTGTTGCAAGACGAAAGTGGCGTGGGTTTGCGTGGGTTGTATGATATTGCGGGTGTTGTTGATAAAATCTCCAACAAATCCGACAAAGACTTGCACATGAGCGTTGTGTTTTTCAGCAATGATCCCGCTGCATTGAAAAAAATCACACAGCATGTGCCAAAGAACGTTTTGGTCGGTGTTTTTCCAGGGGGGCGTGAAGGACCGGGGAACTACGGATTGAACCGTAATACGGCACAGACGGTTATCATCGCCAAAGATAGAAAGGTGCTTCACAACTTCGCTTTCAAACAACCTTTGCTCTATGCTAATCCACATGTCATCGGTGCCATCGCACAGACAATTGGAGAGGATCCGTCAACAGTCGAAAAATGGTTGAACGAAGCATCTGCTGACGAGGAACGGATGCAGCGTGGTAAAGAGAAAACGGAGGGTAAAGGCAATCACAAGGAAGGGCTTGTCGAACAGCCCAAGGTGGTTCAGGAAGGATTGCAGCCCTCGGTTGAAAGTGTCTCCACAGTAAAACGGGAGAGTCAAAAACGTGAGCTTGATCGCTTGGAAAAATTGGTCGAACAAGTCGACGCGGATCTGGAAGAATTACGGCAAAGATTGCAGTCCTCAGTTGAAAGCGTCTCCGCAGCAAAGCAGAAGCGCGAAAACCGATACCGCAGAGAGAACGTTGAAGTGAAAAACCCCGCTGAGTTCAAAAAGGTGCAGGGAGCAACACGCTTCTCCGGTCCACAACCCGGCGAAAAACTGCCACCATTGAAGGTTAAGGGCATCAATGGTGACGTTAAAGACAAAACGTATGATGTCATCGCCAAGGCAGATGGACACGTACTCGTTCTCTTCCTACAGGATGAAAGCGGGCTCGGGTTGCGCGGATTGCTTGGTGTTTCTCGTCTACTCGCGAAAATCGCCGAGAAATCTAAACAGCCAATGCTTATGAATGCTGTGTTTTTAGGGGACGCACCAGATGCCTTGGAGAGTCAAGCCAGTAAGTTAGTCCCACATATTCCAAGTGAGGTCTTACTCAGTGTCTCTCAGGACGGGCGGGAGGGTCCGGGCAGCTACGGGTTGAATCGGAATGTAGCGCAGACGGTTATCATCGCCAAAGGTGGAAAAGTGCTACACAACTTTGCTTTCACGCAACCGATGCTCCGTCCAGACCCATACCTTCTTGGGGCTGTCGGAGAGGCAGTAGGTGTAAAACCTGTCACTCTGGAAAAGTGGTTGAATGAAAAAGGCCTTGTGATTAAAATTAATAACCCCACCGCCAAGAATAAAATGGGTGAAATACTCTTAAACGGAACCGTTATACAGTTTGACGAATTGAGTGCACGCCTGCTCAATTTGCCTGAAGAACAGAAATCTACGCTTACTATTCAAGCTGGACGAGATGTACTTCATGAACAGACCGTCAGAGTAATGGATATAGCAAAAGAGGCAGGTATTGATCAAATTGAATTTGCACTGAGTCCGGCTGAAGATAAAAGTATGAAGCCCGACAAAGCACAGGGACACCGTAGCAAGGATTCCGATTAGGTTAAAACTGACGCATTGCCTCTTAAAGTCCCCTGATAAGGGGGATTTAAGAGGTTAAAGACACCGAAATTACTGCTTTTTACGTAAAAATATCCCATATTTACGCAATTTGGGTAAATTCTATAGGTTATAGAAGGAGAAACATAATGGACGCGGTAAAACGATGCGATGGTATGAGCCGCCGGGATTTTATCCGTGTCGGTGGATTGGCAGCACTTGGACTCGGATTAGGTGACTTTTTTCACCTGCAACGCGCCTTTGCCGTAGGGGCGAGGTCACCTCGCCCCTACACAGCCAAAGCGAAGTCCTGTATCCTGATATGGCTTGATGGGGGTCCCAGTCATCTGGAAACCTTTGACCCGAAGCCGGATGCACCACAGGAGGTTCGCGGACCCCTAAGCACAATTGCCACGAATCTCACAGGTGTACGGATCAGTGAATGCATGGAGCAAACAGCAAAGATTATGGATAAAATTGCTGTTATACGGTCGATGACCTCGCCGCTGGGTGAACACAGTCTCGGCACGCAATACCTTATGACAGGCTACAAACCCACGCCTGCTTTGGAGTATCCGACCTTTGGTGCAACGGTCGCCCACATCAGATCTCAAAGCAGTAAAAACACTTCAGAAGATGCGCGAACCGCTTTACCGCCAAACATCGCTGTTCCGAACTTCACAGGTCAAGTGTCAGGAAACGGATATTTACCGAGTGCCACACGCCCATTTTCTGTCGCGCGTAACGGTAATAAAGACGACTTTAGAGAGAGTCATGGTGGCTTTAAGGTCCGCGATCTCGATTTTTATCAAGGCATTGATATGGATCGTCTCTCGCGACGCAGACAATTTGTCAACGCACTCAACGCATTCAGTAGTGCCAAAGATGCTGGAATGCCAACAGTTTCGGATCCAGCGTTGGAACGCGCCTACAATCTGATAACATCGCCCGAAGCCAAGGGAGCGTTTAGTTTTTCCGATGAACCGCAAGAGGTTCTTAATCGGTACGGAACAGGTGGCGTGAACGGAATCGGGCAGAGCTGTCTACTGGCACGGCGATTGGTTGAACGCGGGGTTCCTTTCGTAACAGTTAATCATACCGGTTGGGATACGCATAACGATATATTCCAGTTAAAAGAGCGATACCCTACGGATCGAAATGCACATCTTCCGTCTCTTGATCGGGCACTCAGCGCACTGATTCAGGACCTTTCCGAACGGAATATCTTGGATGAAACACTCGTGGTAGTCATGGGTGAATTTGGTCGGACACCGAGAATCAATTCACAGGGCGGACGTGATCACTGGCCCAACGTGTTCAGCGTGATGTTGGCGGGTGGTGGTGTGCAAGGCGGTCAAATCGTCGGCAGCAGCGATGCGCTCGGCGAATTTCCAAAGGAACGTCCGGTGACACCATCGGATCTATCAGCCACAATCTATACGTTGCTCGGTATTGACCCCAGTTTTGAATTGCATACCAGTGACGGGAGACCCGTCCGCGTTGCTCCTGACGGTGCCAAGGTCGTTTCGGAATTAATTGCCTAATCCAACTGTCGTAGAGAAAATTATCTGTGAGAAAAATAATTTGCAGCTTATTAATCGGGATTGTTTTGGTGGGTTGTGGTGAAGATGAGATGATTGAAGAACAACCTGAGATAATCCAAACCGAAGTCGTTGATGATACACCGCTTCGCGTCATTACTTGGGAGAAAGATGGCGCATCGATGGTGTTGATACCTGCGGGTTCTTTTGAAATGGGTGACCCTTTCGATGAAGGAGAGCCAGATGAACTTCCTATCCATCAGGTGGAACTGACTGCTTTTTACATGGATCGGCATGAGGTGACAATCGGACAATATAAACGGTTTTTAAGAGAAACAGCCCACGGAACCTTACCCGACCAAACGCCCAATTGGATAGTAGAAAAGGCGATTGTCCAGGCAAAAAAAGGTGGGCACCAGGGGGTCGGTTTCACCACACCGACTGACAATCACCCTGTAGCAAATGTTACCTTTAATGATGCGCAAGCCTATGCCGAGTGGGTGGGCAAACGGTTACCCACCGAAGCCGAATGGGAATACGCAGCACGGGGTGGATTAGTGGGGAGACGCTACGTTTGGGGAAACAAACCACCCCAAAAAACGGACTGTAATTTCACCGGTTCCTTTGGCAGAGAACAGGCGGATGACGGTTATTTATACACAGCACCTGTAGGAAGTTATACCGCTAACGGCTATGGATTATATGATATGGCAGGGAACGTCTGGGAATGGTGCGCGGATTGGTATGGTGAAAA
>JAGFCB010000156.1 GCA_022394775.1 Candidatus Poribacteria bacterium | reverse complement strand
GGCTGCCGATTACGGCACTTATATTGATACACACAGACAATTCCTTGGAACCGATGCCGAGAGTGTGCTTTTGCAGGTATTACTGGCACTGCTCGGTATCAGCGAACGATGGATGGTTTAATTAGAGGACTTACGCATTTCCTCTTAAAGTCCCCCTGATAAGGGGGATTTAGGGGGTTAAAAACTAAAAAATCTATTATCGTGTGCTAAATTTGCGTAAGTCCTGAATTAGAGGAAATTATGACATTTGCAACGCTACTAACAACAATTCGAGATTACAAACAGGCAGGCATCTCAAACCTTGAAACCTTAACAACGCTGATCAATGACGCATTTGGTGACTGGCTCGCATCACAAGGGATCAGCCGCCTCACGATGCTGTCACCGGACAAATTGTGTCTGAACGTAACAGGGTCGTTAAAACACACTAATTCCGCGGACGGCATCGGATTCCACTCCCGGTTCCTCGTGATTTTTTTAGACGACGTAGCAGAAACACCCGAGGCAATAGCAGAGGCACTTAAATCCTACACTTCAGACGGCGATGGTGCCTATGTCTGGATTATTCCGGACGGTTACATGGCAGCACTAACCCCAGCAGAACAGGAATGGGAACAGCACGGCGGCGGCTATTTCTCGCATGAATCTATATGCCTCTCCAACACCGCCGATATAGATACCCGTTGCGTCTTAGAGGTGCTTTACGAGGATCCCGCGCTGGAGAACGTCTCCTGTGAATTTGACGTGTCAGCGCATCGATCGGTGCATTACCGACTCGATAAACTCAAAGCCGAAAACGGTGAACCGCTGATTGCCAAAGATGCCCCGGTCAGTTATAAAATCACGAGCCGCGATGCACGGATCGTCGTCCAAGGCTCGCGCATCTTGACAAGCGGTGAAAACAGCATATTCGCCAGCTTCGGCACCGTCATGGCGTGGTCCCCACAATAGGCATTTTTACTATACAGGACTTACGCATTTCCTCTGCAAGTCCCCCTGATAAGGGGGATTTAGGGGGTTAATAACTGAAATCGCTACTTTTTCGGTGGAATATATCGCTTTTGGACACAATCTGCGTAAGTCCTACTATAGTTTAAATACTTAGGCGGATACCATCAAAAATCTTGCCTTTGAAGGTTTGGATAGTGTATACTAAAATAGAAGGAGAATCCAAATGCAAACTGATCACAAACCATTATCTGCCGAGGCTTACTTCATAGCGGGCAATGAGAAGCGTACGTCAGGTGACTATAAAGAGGCTATCGCCGCCTACACCCAGGCAATTCGAGTAAAGCCAGATTTTGCACGTGCCTACTACAACCGCGGAGAGGTAAAAGATAAACTGGGCCAGATTCCCGAAGCAACAACAGATCTCCAAATTGCAGTAAAACTTGCCAAACAAGCCAACGATGTCGGTCTCACAGTTACCATCGAACAGAAACTTCAATTACGTCGAATTACTTTCGAGCCGGGTAAATGTGGTGGACGTCCCTGTATCCGCGGCATGCGAATTCGAGTTACTGATGTCTTGGGCTTACTTGCTAACGGACTCTCTTTTAAAGAGGTTCTTGAAGAAATGCCAGATCTGGAAGCCGAAGATATTCTGGCGTGCCTCCAGTTCGCTGCACATAAAATGGACGCTCCCGTAACGACCACATGAAGTTTTGGATCGATGCCCAACTGTCTCCTGCCTTAATAAAGCAAATAACCAAGCATCTATTTATAGTTTGTATCAAATGACCTCATGAGTTAAACTCATCGTATGCGTTAACCTAACAGATAGATGTATTTGCATCCCCAACACACTCTTCATAGAGGGCACTATGAAACGCGAGAAGGATACCGCTGTTAGGTGTGTTTACATAGCACTCCGCTGGAGTGCGGTCGCTTCAGCCCGCTTTTCTATAGATATATTGCTCCGCTGGAGCAAAGAGACTTCTTGGCACCGAAGGGCGTGG
>JAGFCB010000284.1 GCA_022394775.1 Candidatus Poribacteria bacterium | reverse complement strand
ACACCTCGGGTGCGTTCTTGCTTGGGTGTGAGCTCGACGATTACCTCTCCTAAATTTGAGCCGTAGGTAACACTTCTTCTTATCAAACCTGACATAAATGTGTGTAAACCGACATTGCTGACGACCGCATCAACTTCAGTTGATGGAAGTCTTTTAGCCATCTTTTCAATTTGAACAATTACTTCTGTTGTTTCCTGTATTCCATAGGAAGGAGGCATCTCGGCTTGGACATAAAATTGTGGGAACTCTTCACCAGGGAAGAGTTCCCTGTCAAGAACAAAGAATGCCCCGATGCATGCAACCAATCCGAAGAAGAGGACACTACCTACAAACGCATATCGGTGTCGAATCGTTATTTTCAGGATTCTAACATATCGGTTCCGAATTAATTCAAAAAACATCGCAAACCACACGAAAAAGCCAACGATGCGTACACCGAGGGTGAAACCGCTTGGAGACTCGGTTCGGAGATTTTCAAGCCTGCTGCGTCCTGTACGAATTTTGGTTTTTCCCCATTCAGCGACATGTGCTGGTAAAATTACGAAAACTTCAAAAAGAGATGCTATCAACACCAAAATCGCCATAACCGGCACGATCCGCATAAACTGTCCCGTAACACCAGACATAAACATCAACGGTCCAAAAGCACAGATGGTCGTCAAGCTTGCCGCTACAACGGGCCAACCAACCTCTTCCGCACCACGAATAGCAGCAACCTTCGGTGATTCACCTGCCTCAATATGCCGGTAGATGTTCTCTATGACAACGATAGCATCGTCAACAACGATTCCAACGACTAAGATAAGCCCAAACAGGGAGACACCGCTGAGTGTATAACCAGAGATGGACATGAACCAAAACGTTGCCATGAACGCGACCGGTATGCCAAGTGCTGCAAATAGGGCATTCCGCCATCCAATAAAGAGAAGGAGCATTAGCACAACAAGCACCAAACCGAAAAACGCATTTGTTTCAAGAATTCCCAATCGTTCTTTGAGAACAACGGAATAGTCATTAACAACCGTCAACTCAGCACCTTCAGGGAGATCCGTTCTCCGATTGTCGACTAATTCTCGAAGTTTAGTAACTAATGCAATTGTGTTCCCCTCGGTCTTCTTTTGCACACTCAGGCTAATCGAAGGTTGTCCATCAATTCGCGATAGCGTTCGCACCTTCTCGTAGGTGTCAGAAATCATCGCAACATCTTTCAGACGGAGAAGCGTACCTGTCGGCTGAACAGTGATGAGAGTTTCGCCAATAGTGTCCAAATTGGTGAATTCTCCCATCGTTCGGATCATGAATTCTGTGTCTCCCAGTTCCATTGTGCCGGCGGGGAGATTTAAGTTGTTTGTTCCCAGCGCGGTAATGACCGCTGAAATTGGGAGTTGAT
>JAGFCB010000183.1 GCA_022394775.1 Candidatus Poribacteria bacterium | reverse complement strand
AAGACACCGTATAAACTGGAGAAAGCGATAGAAACGCATAAGAGATTCCACGAGTTTTATTTCACCCCGTTAATAAATGAAGTTATTCCTGAACTCTGGGAACTCACGCAAAGAATGGGGGCTGACGAGAAAGTAAACACCGAGATGAACACGAAATTTACGGAGATGCGATCTCAGAAGTCTATTCAAGAGAGTGAAAACTTGTCACAAACCCTACAAGACACGCTTGATCTTTTCGTCAATAAATCGGACGGTAATGCCCACCCTGAATTGTCACACATCTTTGAGGTTGTAGACACTTTATTTGTTTTGGACAGAGCATTTCTGGCAACAATAAAACAAAAATTAATCGAAGGTGTCACGCTCTTTGAAACTCACGAAGATCGGGTTGATACCCAGTTCTCGACATTCATCCAAATTTTTCACGATTTTAGTGAGGTTGTAGAAAATTTTTGGGAAGGCATAAGCACATCACAGCAACATGCTCGTTCGGGACTTGAATCCGTAAACAAAACATAAATACACGACTTGTGCTAAATAATTTTTTTAAAATATAATTCCACATAAATAGAACGTTTTGTCTATCTTCCTCATCGGTTGGAACGTTCTTCAGTCCCGTAGGGACGATATATTTATAACGTGAGTTCGATAAAAAATAAGGTTGTTTTATGTAGAGAACTCCTCTGGTATTTAGAATATGTCAACTTATTTATGGGCTTTACTATAAACTTAGCAGTGAATCTTCTTCGTTTCGCCATCGGATGCTCCTTTCAAATATAGATTATCATTGTAGCACAATCTTATATTAGAGAGTGGTCTAAATTTCCGGTGGCAGTACAAATTTTACATTTTATGAGATTTATGTTAGTGTTATTGCTTATGAGCTATTCATTAGACTTGCGCAAATGCGTGCTTGATTTCGTCAATAAGGGCGGCAGTAAAGTCGAGGCAGAACGCACTTTTGGCATCTCCCGGAGAACGATCTATAACTGGTTAGAGGTTTGCGAAAGTGCATCGGTCTCTAAGAAACCAGGTCCCAAAGGTCCCCGCCACATTGCTTATAATGTGCTTGAGAAACATGTCGCCGATTTCCCGGATAACACCCTCGCCGAGCGCGCCGAACACTTCGGTGTTTCCAAGGGGTGTATTTCGTATACCTTTGAGAAACTCAATAAACTGTATAACTAATTGTTGACTCTACTATAACATTATTTAAATTCAGTTTTTTTTATGAAAAAACTGAATACTAAACTCCAAGTCTGTTATTGAAATTAATGGGAGGAATGAGCATGAGACACTGGATTAAATTATATTTGGTAGCGTTCCTGATGCTTGGGATCAGCAGTCCCCAGTCTAGTGCGAATAGTAAATCCAAAGCTTTGGCAGAGAGTGGATTGGGCAAACGTATCGTCCAGCGCTTGAAACAGTCGGTTGGTAAACATATCGATCTCAAGAAACCCGCGGCATTAGCGATGGCTGTGTGGATGCTGAACGGTGCGCCTGTGCAGGCGGAACAAAACCCCCTTCACTCTGGGTCACAACATGCTCTTCAGCAGTCTGCAGGAGAACAGGAGTTAGCGAACATAGATGCAGACTGGGAACTTTTGCAACCAAAACAGCAAGGGGAAAAGGATGTTGCTAACTCCTTTGTCTATCTAGACATCGAACTTAGGCCAGATCCAAATAGAGCCTGGGTCACCATGCACCTTTCTTACCTTGGCAAGTCTGCTGATGGCGAACACCTGTTCCTAGGAATGCACTTTCTCAAAACAATTGGCCTTGAAAACGAAGTAGTTCGTGACCAGGCCGTTCCCTCGTTAGTTGGCAGGGAAGGTCTCATTAAGAAAAACATAGATCATATTGATATCATCGAAGTTAAACATATTCCCCACCCAGAAGACCCCCTCTACGACTTGACCATCCTGGCGATAAAAGACGTTGATATGGCTGGCTACGAGCCGATTGCAATCGCTAAATACCCAGCTGAAGGCACAGACTTGGAAATGTATTCATTTATCCTTAACCATGAAAACTTCCGTGACGTTTTTAACTATCCGCTCGGCAAACGAACCTGCACAGCTGGTAATTTTAATGCAGCAAAGGGACTTGGCATCAACAATTGTTTAATTTCGTTTTCACCAGCGGTGATGGGGTCGCCGATAATCGATGCGGACAGCAAGCATTTGGTTGCACTATATGCAAAGCAGGAAGAAATCGGTGATGGTAACGTCCTAACTGCCTTCTCGGTAGCAACGCCAGTAATTAAGCTAGAGGATTTGGATCTCGAAGGCTATGCAGTTGAACCTGACGATACGACTATCGTTACAACTTGGGCGCAGATAAAATCACTGAAACGGAAGTAGCTTTAACATGCAAGTTCTTTCTCGCTCTGATGTTGATGCCGACATCCTGACAGATAAGCGAGTCGGGGTGATTGGCTACGGTAATCAGGGTCGAGCACAAGCACTCAATTTGCGTGACAGTGGAGTTGATGTCCGCATCGGTGTTCGCCTTGACGGTGCGAGTTTATTATTTTTACCGCCGTATTCTCCGGAGTTGAACCCGATTGAGAAGGACTTCGCGAATATTAAACGACGCTATCAATACAATCGAGAAACATCTATTGAACATATCATAAAACTGTATAACTA
>JAGFCB010000157.1 GCA_022394775.1 Candidatus Poribacteria bacterium | reverse complement strand
TTCGTTTTGCGTCAAGTCTGGGAAATCAGCGACATGTTTTTTCAGTGCTGTCTCGTCAAGCACTCTCATGTTTTTGGGCCCCGGTTTTTGGGTCGAAAGTGGGTCTTCAGCGGCTAACCGTCTATAAATCGTTGAACGATTCATAGAAAAACGACGGGCAGCTTCGGCTTTTTTCCCGCCAGCTTCAATAAAATCTAAAACGCGTATGCGTAAATCTGTTGAATATGCCATAATAGACACATTCTATTACAAAATACAAAAAATGTCTCTTTAATTCTGATGGTCACTATAGATGCTGTTCATGGTCTATTTCCCACGGATTCCAACTCTCAGTCGTTTCAACACCACGGCCAGCCTCGGCTGCTCGATTCTTGATGTAAGTTGACCAATATTCACCCCACGCAGGTGTAACCGTAGTTTCGTTGTTCATACAGTAGAGGATATGTCCATAGGGTAGCGTTTCAGAAAGAAGCTTATCCACATATTTTTGTTGATATTTTAGGACAATTTCCTGATTACGCTTTTTGGGAACTGACCGGAAGAAGTCATTTTTCGCTGCATTTGGATGACTGTCAACAACAGTGGGTAACTCTGACTCCTCTGCGGTGTAATTGCTATTATTTTTGGATTGAATGGGTTGACCTCCCAGTAATCTCTATAATAGTTGAAAGTTGCCCACACTTCAATCTGGACGATAATATCCATCTCATAAGTCCATCGGATAAAGTTACGAAAACGAGTCCAAAATTCATCGTTCCACTGATTTAAGTCGTACAGATCACCGACTTTTTTGGAGGGTGGCACATCGACTGTCTCAGTCCATCCCATCGTAGACCTAACATAATTTCCACCAACTGACTTCAATAATTCAAGATGCTCTTTGAGATTCGGTATCTGAAAAAGGTTATCATCAACAGAACCGCCAATAAGCAAAATAGGTTCACCTTTATACTGCCAGTAACGCGGATTATCTTTGTAAATCTGTATCTTGTTCTTTTCCATCTCTATATCCTCTTTGGCTTCAGTCCCCGTATTCACTGTTATGCAAACTGTCGTGAATATCAGTAGAAACAACAAACACATCTTGATTGTTAAGTCTGGTCGCCACAAGTTTTTCATAAGATCAGATCCTAAATGCGAATACATCTCATTTCACTTTAACCAAAACTGCCCAATGCGCTTTCGTCTTTGTGGTCAATGGTATGCTCTCGCTGAACGGAATTTCCTCAGCCGGTTTCCATTTACTGTTATTAATGTATAACCATCTCACTGACACCGTTTTCCCATCTGTTTTTCCATCTGCACTGAGGTTAAGATCAACTGAACCACCATTTGGAAAATAGACAATATACTCCTTACCGGGATGTGCAAATGTGTATGCTTCATTGTCTTCTCTATTGGAAAGCAGTTCATTGTGCGGTTCACATGTAAACACATCAATTTCATCTGTAATCATTCGCATGCTCTTCAGGTGTGCTTGTGCTATTTTGCTCAAACCAACACCACTATCCGGACGGTGAAACCTTGCGGAGGCAAATCCACCAAATACATTTCGCCAAAACCTTTCCAATCCATCTCGCGTACTACCGAATCGTCCTCCGTCAGCACCGTAAATCTTAATATTATTGATGGGGCGAATCGGTGTTAATTTTGCGCGAATTTTCTGAGCATTATCCCAATGCCGTTGCCGTTTCTGATGGTTATTCTGCGATATATCACAGAATGAATAAGTTTCTGGATGGTCAAACGTCGCCTTATGCTTCTCGTCAGACAAATCCCACGGATCCCACATCTCAGTAGTTTCAACGACACGACCCGCCTCGGCAGCCTTCTTCTTGATATAAGTTGACCAGTATTCACCCCAAGAAGCAGTCACTGCTGTCTCGTTGTCCATACAGTAAAGGATATGTCCATACGGAAGTGTCTCCTCAAGAAGTTTATCAACAAACTTTTCCTGATACTTCAACACAATCTCCTGATTTCGCTCTTTCGGCACAGACCAGAAAAAGTTGTTCTTCGCTGCAACAGGATGATCTTTGACA